>DOWV01000168.1:1038-5421 GCA_003519375.1 Bacteroidota bacterium | reverse complement strand
TCCTCTTTGCATCCGGCCATCATGACGACCAGAAGCAACGCAGAAGTCAAAGCACGTGTGACGATTGAACTGATGGGTCTACGCATGTAAGTACCCTCCTGAATAAGAAAATGAACTTTGTGCTTCTCTTAAAATTGGCAGTCCCAAGTATTCGCTCAGAACATGCCGGATCACTTCTAGAAACCGAACAAAACACTTACAGTGAACTGAATGGTCCGAATATTCCGCTGGCCGGAGATGAAGTGCTTGTCATCCCCCGCGGCGATCAACGGGTCCTGATCGTCATTCAAAGCAAGATAGGAATCGACGCGCTGGTCGACCCCCGCATTGACGTCCTCCCAGCCTTTGCCGAAGAGGTTCATCAAGTTGTAGGAAACGTTGAAGTCGAAAGACATGAATGGACCGAGGTTCACTTCCGTTCCCGCCGAGATGCCTGCTCCAAACCGCGTTGCGCCTTTGACGCTATACGTTCCGCTGGGAACTTTTGCAACGCCTTGAAAACTCGTTTCCCCATTGAATCTGTTCATTGAGACATTGGCGCCGACATACGAAGTGACAGGCAGCGCGGGCAGGCTGAGGCGAAATTCAGGCCCCACTTTCACTGAAAGTACTTCCTGCGAGATATCCATGGTTCCCTGCCCGGGTTCAGAATATCCCGTATTTCGCAACGACGAGTAGTGAATTTCACCGGCGAAGTCCAATCCGGATAATCCAACCTTTGCTTTCGCATGCAGGTTCAGACCGCTGCTGAGTCCATAGCGGGAGCCGTGATAGTATTCAAGGGCGGACCCGGTAAAGTCTGACGCCGGAATCGTCACACCAACGCCGCCGCCAAGTTTCATTGTCACCTGCGAGCTCGATGGCGTGATCATCGATGCCAGGAGCAGAGAAAGCGCGACAGAACATCGTACCACTGCAACGAACGCTCTTGATCGGTTGGAAGTGTCGGATTTCATACGGGGCATTTGGCAATCAAAAGGATTATGCTATTGAAACAGACGCCTGGGATTTCCAGGCGAGCTACTTCACAAGGATTAGTTTCTTCGTCGAGACGAAGGACCCGGCCTCCAGGCGATAGAAGTACACCCCGTCGGAGTGGCGGTGGTATAGTTGGCGGCGAATGCCTTTCCGGTGATCAACGACGACATAGAGCTCTCGATGCGTTGGTAGTGGATGTATACAATTCTTTTGTAATCGGACTCGAACGGTCGCTCATGAGGACCGTCGCCTCTTTGAAGATTTTCTTGGTTTCCCAGATGTGCCTTTGGTTCCGTTCTTCTGCTTCCTCAGTGACGCCTGCAATTTCATGAGGTTGGCATTCGACTTTTTCAAATGCTCGATGGTCTTCTTGAACTCGCTCACTTGCTTCCTGGCGTCCTCTTTGGCGATGCCGTATTTCTCCTGGAGAATTCCGACAAGCTGCTCGTGCTTTCCTGCGATGGCAGCAAGTTCGTCGTTCATCAATTTCCCCCAATGGTGCACGGCTTTTCCCCTTCGTTGCTTCCACTGTCCTTCAACTCGATCCCAGTTCATGGTGAAATCTCCTTTCCTTGAGAGTCTCCATCAGGGGCCATTCCCCGCGATCGCTAAACGGAGGAACGCCTCTCCAGCACGTGTATCAGTATACCGATGACCCTGTTAAATCGTAATAGCCCAAAAGGATGAAAGAGTAGTTAATACCCTATTCGAAAATGAAGCCTCGCAGTAAAGTCTCTCAGGCTGGCCGAAAAGTGCCGGCGGCTGTCCGTCAGGTAAGCGGATCGGTCTTCGGTCGCGTGGGCTTGGGTCAAGAGCCCGGCGGACTGCCTGGATTGAGTCGCCCCTTTTCGAGGGCAGCAACCTGTGGACGACGCCCCTACTTCAGTTCAGAGTCATGGACCCTTGGTTCTGCAGCCTGCTGGGCTCGATCATTCCAACACTCCCAACCGGAATGGCTCTGCTTGAGCTTTGATCGCCCAAAGCGGGCCGGTCGGTAGAAAACTTCTACTCCTTCAGCGATTGCCGGAAGCGCGAACGCAGGAACCTCGGCGCAATCGCAGCGATCGATCGCGGCCAACGAGGCCTTTGATCTTCCCTGCAGGGTGGTCAAGGTATGGTCGTACACTGATTGAACAGACCGCAAGAATCCCCGGACGCGGTCCACATCATACACCGTAACGCTGACTGCCGTTTGGACGTCCTTGGTCAGCCGGTCAAATGCATGTCTGGCGAATCTACGGGCAAAATCAGGCACAGTACTATTCCTCATGCCGAGGTCCAGGCGTTCAAGCGGCTGGAGATCGAAGTAGGACAAATGGAGATTTTCGGGAGACGCGATGATGGTTCGTGCGAACGATCCGAGCGAACCGATCGTGTACGGTGTGCCGCCAAAACATGTCGAGAGTATCATGAGATCAAACTTTGTGGAATCACGGGTGAGTTCCTTCAACCCGCCCGCAAGGTCACGGACGGTGAACGCCCGGTCCGGGTACGATGCATCGTAACCGGCGCCGCCAAATTCGGGGATGGCGTGACCGCAGTACAGGAACAGGCTTACCTGATCGCGCCGATCGTCGGCGTGGAACCGGCGATGCAGTTCCACTTCGCCATCGAACGTTGCTTCCTCCTGATTGCGCCAGTACAATTCATGTGCGATGAGCCGTCCGTTCCGGTAATAATAGAATTCACCGTCCCGGAGGGGAAAGAAGAACAAGAAGTGCCGCCTGGGCCTCTGGTGAAAGATGAATACCTCGGCGTCAGGATTCTGTTGCGCAACTCTTTGTGCCGCCCTCACAGCCTGCTCGTCTGCCCTGTATTCGATACCGCTTGTATCGTGATAGAGATATTCACCATCACCGTGGATAACGCAGACGATTGAGTACGGCGCAGTGTGCTCAAACCCTTCCGCCTGTTGAGTCTCACGCTGGACGGAAAGGTCGGCACTGCAGGAAGAGAGGAACAGGGCGATCGCCGCACACCCAACACCCGCGAAGAGTGTCGAGTGTGCGGGGGCCCTGATGAACCGGTTATGCCGGGAATGCATATTGAATGCCGGGTATGCTTGTTCGTGGAGAGATCGCTATACCAGGAGCACAACCAGAATGATGATCAGGAGTAGAGCGACAAGACTAATGGTGATCGTCGTAACCGCTTGCTCCATATCCTGCACGACGTAGTTCGAAAACGAATCGAGCTGCTCGTCGGGCACGGGCGCGTAGCCGTTGATGCCTGCGAGTTCGTCCTGTTTCTCTTGCAGCACAGCTTTGATGCGATCAATGCCGGCGAGATCGTCTTTCGAAACCAACCCCGAGCTTTGAACCTTGGCCAGGGCGTCGGACATGCTCTTTAATGATTCGTTGAGAATTGCACGCTTCTCGGTCGCACTCGCTGCCGCTTTCACTTTGATCGCTGCGTCGCTGAAATATTTCTGAATTTGCCCCTTGTCACCCGCGTTTAGCGGGAGGGCCAGAATCAACATCGCGGCGACGAATCCAAAAGCTCTTCGTATTGTCATTGTTGCACCTTTCATGAAGTTGAGTGGGAGTTGATTGATCGTAGCTAACCTGGATCTTGCTTACAAAAATGCATTGCGTCGGGCGTCACCACTCTACCGTCAATGCTGTTATGCTCCAAGAAGCTATCGTAAATCTCAGGTCGGAAACATCGCCCAAAGGAATGAAAGAGTGATTAATCCTTCTTCCCGTCGGGGAAGAAAGATGTATGGCTCAGCACACGAAGGGGGAAAGCGAGGATCGAGTTGTCAAGAGTCGGACAAGGTGGAAGTATTCATCAACCCTTGAGAAAGGAAAGGAGGTCCGCGTTGAGTTTTTCCTTGTGCGTGTCGGCGAGCCCGTGCGGGCCGCCCGGATAGACCTTCAGCGTTGCGTCCTTGATGAGTCTGTGCGAGACGTGAGCGGAAGCGCCGATAGGTACCATCTGGTCATCATCGCCATGGATAATAAGGGTCGGCACGTCGAATTTCCTGAGATCGCCGGTGAAGTCCGTCTCGGAAAACGCCTTGATGCAGTCGAGCTCATTCTTGAGACCGCCTTGCATGCCTTGGAACCAGAACGCATCGCGAGTGCCCTGGCTGACCTTAGCCCCAGGTCTGTTGGCGCCGTAGAACGGCGTTGTGAGGTCTTTGAAGAACTGCGAACGATCGGCGGCGACGCCGGCGCGGATCCCATCGAACACTCCGATGGGCAGACCGCCCGGATTGGCGTCCGTCTTGAGCATCAGCGGCGTCACAGAGCCCATCAGGACGACTTTGGCGATGCGCTTTGTGCCATGGCGCCCGATGTAACGGGAAACCTCCCCGCCGCCGGTCGAGTGGCCGACCAGAGTGATGCCGTTCAGGTCGAGCGTTTCGATGAGCTCCGACAGGTCGTCGGCATAGGTGTCCAT
>DOWV01000168.1:0-885 GCA_003519375.1 Bacteroidota bacterium | reverse complement strand
ACCATCTGGCTCTCCCAGGCATCGGCGTCGAGCGGCCAGCCATGGCTGAAAACGACGGGCAGACCGGGGCCCCAATCTTTGTAGTATATGTGTGTGCCGTCCTTGGTAACGATCGTACTCATGGTCAATTCTTCCTTCTTATTAAGGATGTCTTACCGTCTTTCATGGCGATCGTGTTCATAAAACGATGTTTTACCGTTTTTGAGGGAGGTTGCCGCGGTGTTGTTCTTTGCTTTCTCGAAGCGCTTCCTCTGTACTTTTGCGAATGGCGGTCTCTGCCGAAAGTTCTGCAGTTCTTTCAGTGACTAATTCTTCCAAACGTTCGTTGAGTTTCTTTAGATCATCCTGTGCCTGCACCAGGTCGTCGTTTCTCTGGACTGCCGCTTCATAGGTTGAGATCAGCAGTGTAAGTATTTGCTGATGATCCACTGTGATAACCCGTCTCTTACCTCCAACGAGCACTTCCAATTCAACTTTAATCGTCTCGCTTTTGTGAATTTCCCTGTTGGACAGGATCTGTTCAATATGTGAAACAAGATAATCTTCCCGAAACGGTTTGGTAAGGAAATTGTCAGCCCCGCACGAAATAGCCTCCATCACATCTTCCGATCGGGAAAAAGCTGTCAGCAGAATAACGGGGATGCCCATGGTCCTTTCACGGGATTTCATTTCCCTGCAAAGTTCGTAGCCATTCATTTCCGGCATTACGATATCGGTGATGACCAGGGAAGGATCATGTTCAATGACCATTCCCATGGCTTCTTTGCCGTCTTTCGCCACAAGTACTCTGTAATTGTGCTTCTCGAGGAGATACTTGAGCAGTTCAGCCTGAGTCGGACTGTCCTCGGCTATTAAGATCTGATCGACTTCTTTCACGACATTCTT
>DOWV01000177.1 GCA_003519375.1 Bacteroidota bacterium | reverse complement strand
CCTTTCTCCGCCGTCAGGACTTCTGTCCTGACGGAACCAATGCGTTGGTGGTGTCAGGAATGGACTCCCCGAATACAGAACTTCGCGGCAGGCCTGACACCGGCAGTGTGATCTCACCTATCCAAATCGAAAGGTACACAATGGAAGAAGAACAACAAGAAGAACAAAAACCGGTTCAGCCCACCATGGGCGAATATCAGGGCAAGCCGATCATACGCATACCGACTGTCGATAAGCCGAATCCCGATACCACGTGGCATTGGATGTCGTTTGGGAAGAACAAGGCGAAAGCGATCGTGAAGTACTTTGATGCCATAAAGAAGTTTGCGGAGGAATGAAATAGTATTGGCCGCCGTCAGGACTTTTGTCCTGACGGAACCAAAGCCCTGTGGGTGTCAGGAGATAACTCCTCGAAAAAAGAATTTCGAGGCAAGCCTGACACCGATTCGAAGTGAAGTCTGGATGAAGCCGTCCTTCATCAGCTAGATGAAGGCGTCCGTCATCGAAGGTTGATCGAGGAAGAAGGACGCCTTCGACATTGATCTAATGCGAATCGGTTGTCAAGGCAGCCGTGACGACCAGCGCTGCAACGTACTCCTCTTTCCGCATTCTCCGATCGATCATCGGATAAGGACTGAGGGAGTTGAGTCGTATGGCATAGTTTCCAAAGATGATCTGTTTCGGTTCCAGCGTGGTATTCAACTTCACAGTCGATTGATTTACGCCGAGCTGAATCCTGCCGTTTCCTGCCCAAACGCAAACAGCGCCGTCCGGACATCGTGAATCCTCCGTCACATCCTGGAACACCAGCGTAAGGTCCGTGCCGCTAAGAGAAATCTGTTCTCCGAGCCTGAGTGCGAACTCCTCATCAAGCCGTGCGCTGTCCCTCCGCAAGCCGACGATGTTGAATTCATTCGAATATGACTCGAAGTGGCGGGCGATTCCGTCCCGACCGGCAGTCATATACCGAAGCATCAGCCGGTATAGCCCGGGCCGCGGGATCTGAATCACGCTGTCTGCAATCCGTTCCCCCGGTTTCATCGGGTGAATGATCGTCGGGCACATCAACTCGCACTCGCCCGGGGGAGTCCATGCGCCGTTGACCTTTTGCTGAATACGGAGGTCGGGCCGCGTGCAGCACGTGCTCGGTATGATCACCTCGCCGGAAACGTTTGTGACCAAAACGGGCACGATCTGGTTCATTGAGAAGTAGGTTCCGGCAGTCCGGATGAGAATGTGAGGCGAGGCAGCAGGCCACGCAATGGTGATTGCCAGTTTTCCGGTTCCCCCTGCCGGATTCATCTGCACCATAACCTCCATCGTCTGTCCCTCGATGATCTGCACTGACGCGTTGCCCGTGTAGCGGACATTCCCCGTTGAGTCCTTTGCCTCAACCGTCACCTTCCAGTATCCTGCAGCGATATTGCCCATCGTCATCCTGATCGTGTCGGGGGACGTGCGCACGGAGACAGACTGCCTCAACGTTGCAAAGCCTTCCCTTTCCAGCCGGACTTCAATGGTCCAGGTATCGGCCGGTGTCTCACTCTTGAGCAGGTGAAACGCTATCGCACCCTGTTCCTTGTCGCCGATCGGTTCAGGTGGTGTCGTCCCATGGTCAGCACACCCCATCAGGAGTAGCAGCAGTGCGGTGATGAGGATCCCCAGGTTGTTTCTCATGTGATCGTTCTCCTTGATTAGAACACTGAAAACACAGATGCTACTGATTATCACAGATGACAGAACCTATATTTATATATTTTTCTGTGGACATCTCGTAGCATCTGTGTACTCTGTGTGCAATTCCCGTGTTTACGGCGTCAGCTGGAATGAGAGCCACCAGCGAAGATCCTGGATGTGGCTCCCCTCGTAATCATCCACCACGTTCGGCGTTACGAGCAGACGGATCTTGAAATAGGGCGACGGTTCTGCTGTCAATCCGGCCAGGAACGACGTCCGCACATCGCTCACACGTTCCCGCGGCATCGTGTAACGCTCACCAAAGTTCTCTTTGTATTCATTACCGTTGGAAGACTTCCGGTCCCGCGCGTTGATAACCGCAAGCGTGACGTCGTTCACCTCCCAGCTCGACATTGTTCTGTTGACGCCGACCAGCGCATCGAGCCAGTCCAGCGCCCGCCATTGAAGCACGATCGGAATATGAATCGTCGTCACGTCGGTCGTGAAGGTCCAGAGAAGACGCTTGGTCTCGACCGTCTCGTCGAATGAGTTGTAGTTGTATGCTGTGCCGTACGAGCTGAAGTATTGAGATCGCCTGATGGCGACAATCCCCTCGTCGGTGTTCGACTCGCTGTTCTGGAACTCAAGCTGCAGACCGAGCGACACGGTTGCGCGCTCGCTCGGCTGCCATTGCAGCGACGCGAGGAAGCGATGGGAGCTCCCCGTTTTTGTCCCTCCGCCGCTCCTGATATCGCTGAGTCGGGAAAATCCCTGCGATCGCGAGACCGAAGTGTCGGTTTGCTGGTAGCGATAACTGTTGAACGATGTATCGGAGATGACCGACGCAAGCCCGATGTCGACGTCTTGTTTTTGAAATCCGTACTGGAGGTTCAACATCAACGACGGGGTGATGGCCCGATAGAGTTGAACTCCCCCGTATGTCGTCCGGCCGTCATGATCCCAACTCTGGTCGGTGAAACCCGACCGCATGTAGTAGCTCCATTCCGTCCCGACACCGATGGCGCCATGTCCGTAGAATGAAGTGTCGGTCTTGACGAGGCCCTGGTCTGCATTTCCCCAGAGACGACCGATTTGGATGCCGAGCTCATCCCGCTCGCCGAAGCGATAACGCAGTCCGGCCGAGAAATCCCAGTCACGATACCGCTGATCGCGCGATTCCTGGTTCCCCCAGATTGACTTGTAGCTCGGATTGTAATAGCTGTCCCAGAGGTTCTGCGATCCGAACGATCCGTCCCGGTTGAACGAGGTCCGTCCGAGTTTGACGCCAACCTCGAGCTTCGGTGAAACTTCGTACGCGCCGAAGAAAGCCAGCATGTGTGCCAGATGATGAATGTCGTCGCTTCCTTTGTAGCGATCTATGATCGGCAGCGCTTCCGTCGAGGTCTTTGCACCGGCGTAGTCATACCCCGCCACCGAGTGGTAAATGTCTTGCGGGATGGCATAGTACTTGTCATCCTGGAAGACGGCTTGATATGTCACGCCCGCGTAGAAACGGGGGAGGAGAGAAGGAAGAAGCCGCGTGAGATACGCGCCGGAAAAGACAGGCTGCAGCTCTTTCCTGGTGTCGAGATAATACCGCGGATAGGGCATGTACGCCATCTCCCTTGTCATGAGATAGTCATGCATCGGGTAGTAGGTGCCGTTTGACTCGCTTCGGATTTCGCTCACGCTGCGGAAGTCGAGATAGACATAGTGGTCCTTCATCGAGTCGAGGGCAAAGAATGCCGGATTGACCGCGATCCGCGAAAGCGGATCGTTGAACAACGAACCAGCCACCGGTCGGAATCCTCCGATGCCGTACGGCAGCAGCGGGGTCGGTGAAAAGAAGAACTCCGTTTGCTCGAACGATTTTTCGAGCACGCGCTCGCCGTAGTACTGTCC
>DOWV01000275.1:8579-9022 GCA_003519375.1 Bacteroidota bacterium | reverse complement strand
ATGCTGCCGATCGTCGTGGGCAGCCTTAAGGTTACAGTTGTTTCCCTGATATTCGGCGCGCCCATAGCCATCCTTGCGGCTTTGTTCACAGCAGCTTTCGCACCTAAGTGGTCCAAAGAGATTCTGAAGCCCGCAATCGAGGTTTTGGCGGGCATCCCTTCAGTTGTGATCGGTTTCTTCGCATTAGTCGCACTGGCCACCTTCCTCCAAAAGACGTTTGGTTTCGAATATCGTCTTAATGCTTTCGTAGGGGGCATCGCGCTCTCGCTCGCCGTAATCCCTATTATCTACACCATCACAGAAGACTCTCTTTCGCGCGTACCGAAAGTCATGACCGAGGCGAGCCTGGCGTTGGGAGCGTCAAAATGGCAGACGGCGTTGTTCGTCGTGCTTCCAGCAGCTTCACCGGGAATCTTCGCCGGTGTCCTGCTTGGTATCGGACG
>DOWV01000275.1:2611-8433 GCA_003519375.1 Bacteroidota bacterium | reverse complement strand
ATCTGTTCGAACCGGTTCGGACGATGTCGGCGACGATTGGCGCGGAGATGGGCGAAGTGGTTTTCGGCGACACGCACTATACCGTTTTGTTCTTCATAGGTACGATCCTTTTCTTATTCACCTTCTGTCTGAATGCGATTGCGGAGATTTTCATCCGGCAGCGTTTGATGAAACGATTCGAGGGCCTATGAAAAGTCTGAAACACAAGCTCCTCGGATTCTCGGTTCCATTCCTCGCAGGGGTCTGCGCATTTCTCATCGTCCTCGTTGTTTTCATTGTGATCGGTGAGATTGTCTTCGGCGGCTGGAGCACGCTGAGCTGGGAATTTCTCTCAACCGGCCCCAAGGAAGGGATGACGGAAGGTGGGATCTATCCTGCCATCATCGGTACATTTCTTCTTGTCGTGATCATGTCAGTTGCCGGAGTTCCCGTCGGCACTGTTACAGCCATCTATCTCAGTGAATATGCGAGTCACCGGTCGTACCTCGCCAGGGCAATCCGGTTCGCCGTCAACACGCTCGCGGGCGTTCCGGCTATCGTGTTTGGGCTTTTCGGACTTGGGTTCTTCATACAGTTTGTCGGCACTGGAATGGACACATTTCTCAGCGGGGGAACGGACTTGAAATGGGGACAGCCGAACATTTTGTGGGCAAGCCTCACGATGGCGTTACTCACACTTCCTGTTGTGATCGTCTCCGTCGAGGAAGCGATCAAAGCTGTTCCGAGGGAGCTTCGAGAGGCAAGCCTTGCCCTGGGCGCTACAAAATGGGAGACGATTCGAAAAGTGGTCCTTCCCAATTCCGTCACAGGAATTCTGACCGGCGGCATTCTCGCTGTCAGCCGGGGAGCAGGAGAGGTCGCACCGATTCTCTTTACAGGTGCTGCGTATTTCCTGCCTCATTTGCCGGGCGGATTGACCGATCAATTCATGGAGCTTGGTTATCACGTGTACATCATGTCGACTCAATCGCCCGATGTTGAGGCCACGAGAGGCATTCAATATGCAACGACCCTCGTGCTGCTTGTGCTGACATTTACGCTGAATTTCTCGGCGATTTTCCTGCGATACAAGATCCGGACGCGAACGATACGGTAATGTGGAGTTCTCAAGTTCTATGAACGAAAACGGTTTCAAAATCAGGACGAAACAGCTGTCCCTTTCTTACGGAACAAAGGTAGCCCTGAAGAACATTTCCTTGGATATCCGGGCGAATCAGGTCTCTGCCCTGATTGGCCCGTCCGGCTGCGGCAAATCCACCTTCCTTCGATCGTTGAATCGGATGAACGATCTAATCGATGGGGTCCTAACGACAGGTGAAGTGGTTATCGATGATGTCAACATTTATGCCGGGCAGGTCGATGTCGTCGAATTGCGGAAAAAAGTCGGTATGATCTTCCAGAAATCGAATCCGTTTCCGAAATCGATTTACGACAATGTCGCCTACGGGCCGAGAATTAACGGCGTGCATGAGAAGAAAGCCCTCGATGAGACCGTCGAACGAAGTCTGAAGCAGGCGGCGTTGTGGGACGAGGTGAAGGATGACCTGCGGAAAAGCGGACTGGCCTTGTCAGGCGGGCAACAACAACGTCTTTGCATTGCGCGGGCTCTTGCGGTCGATCCGGAGGTGATTCTGATGGACGAGCCGGCAAGCGCACTCGACCCGATTGCTACTGCGAAAATCGAGGAGCTCATCTACGAACTGAAGAGAGACTATACGATTGTCATCGTGACGCACAATATGCAGCAGGCAGCACGCGTGAGTGACCGCACCGCTTTTTTCTATCTTGGCGAAGTGGTCGAGTTCGACGAGACAAAAGTACTTTTTACAAATCCGTCCAACAAGCAGACGGAAGAGTATATCACGGGAAGGTTTGGCTAGCTGTCCGTCTCGATGCACGCAGGTCACGGGTTTCAGTATTGTCAGAGGATATGGATGAATGACTAGACATTATGAGCAGGAACTGGATCAACTTCGAACCATGCTGATTCGAATGGGAAGCCTGGTGGAAGAGCAGATTGACTGTGCAGTCAAGGCCATCACAGAGGCGGATGAAGCGCTGGCCCGCTTCGTGATTGAGCGGGATAAGAAAGTGGATGAGTTCGACAATGCAATTGACCAGAGGTGCATGAGTATTTTTGCATTGTCCCAGCCCGTTGCGATTGACTTGAGGCTCCTTATGGCCGCGCTGAAGATCAACAATGAGCTCGAGAGGATAGGGGATATTGCCGCGAACCTAGGCGAGCGTGTTCCGCCGTTGATGCCGTATTCGAACTTTGTCAACAGTACACCGCTTCGTCTTATGGCTAATTCAGCCAGAGAAATGGTGAAATACTCGATTGATTCGTTCGTGAATAACGATCCCGAACTCGCAAAGATGGTTCTGACCTCCGACGACGCGGTCGACAGCTTCGACCGGGAGATCTTCACGACGATGATTGCGAAGATGAAGGAATCGCCGGAGAATGTCACACCGGCATCGCACCTGATGATCGTTTCACGGCACATTGAGCGGCTGGCAGACCACGCAACGAATATTGCGGAGGATGTCATCTTCCTGGTCAATGCGAAGATCATCAAACATCATGCGTACGATCCGGACGAGAAATGAGCTTTTTCGGGCCGCGGCAGGAGCAGAATGCGTCATTGCGATGCGCCGCCCCGGCGTTTTGTGACAGTGAGACGGCCAATTCCTTGTTGTTGGTTCAGGGCTTCGTCGAAAATGTTCTGCGGCGAACTCATCTGAAAAACAATTCTCTGTTCGAATGTCTTTTCCTCTAGCTCACCCTTGTGCCACCGAGCAGGGATGACACAACTATCCCGGGCTCGAATCCGTCAATTGTCCGCCCCGCCTGTATATCGCCTCCTGGCAACGTCGGCAACAATTTCTTAATACCTCCTTAACGCTGGGCTAGTACCCTGGTGACATTCAATTAGTAAATTGACTGCCACAGGATCACAACCCTTACAACCCCCTGTTTCAATCACCAAGACCGAGGCCCTGATGAAAAGGACGATACTCTTGTTGCTGTTTGTTCCGATGCTCTTAGTTGCGCAGTCTTTGCCTCCGGGGCGAATCATCGGCAAAGTGGTCGATGCGGAGACCGGCGAGATTATCATTGGTGCGAACGTGACGGTAGAAGGCGGAGCTCGCGGCGCTGCTTCAGACGTTGAGGGGAGATATTCAATCTCGCTGCCTCCAGGGACGTACACGATCGCAGTATCAGCGTTGTCACACGCCAAAGCTCGCTTCACAGGCGTCGTCGTCGAGGCGGGAAAGGACCGCCGGCTTGATGCGGCAATGACTCCCGAAGCGATCAGGATGAACGAAGTTGTCGTGGAGGCCAAGATCAACTCCTCCTATGAGGCGGCAATGCTGAGGAAGCAGAAGAACTCCGTCGTCATCAGCGACGCCATCAGTGCCGAGCAGATCAAGCGAACTCCGGATGCAACATCGGGTGACGCGATCAGGAGGCTCACAGGGATCTCGCTTGTCGATAACAAATTCGTCTTCGTCAGGGGAGTCACCGATCGTTACAATCAGACGACCTTGAATGGAACGACGGTCAGCAGCACGGACGCCGACAAAAAGAGTTTCTCGTTCGATATTCTTCCCTCGAGCCTGCTTGATAACACGGTCGTCGTGAAGAGCGCAACCCCTGATATGCGCGGTGACTTTACAGGCGGATTGGTGCAGTTGAGCACGTTGGACTTCCCCGACAAGCGTGTGATGAAGGTCGGCGTATCCTCGTCCGTCAATTCGTTGACGACCGGAAAGTCGTTCTTCTCTTCGACTGGGGGCTCCCTCGATTGGCTGGGGATTGACAATGGCAATCGAAAACTCCCGGATGCTGCCGATCTGAACGATCTTGCCCAGAAGCTCCCCAACACGTGGAGGCCGAGACAGCTGCAGGCACCTCTGAACACCTCATTCTCTCTGTCCTACGGTGACAACCTGCCCGTGGAAGGGAAGGATGGAGGCCTGAGCGAGATCGGTTTTATCGGAGCCGTTACATATCGTAACGGGTTTCAACACAGCGAGAGAGTTCTCAACGACTTTGCCTTGGGCCGGTACAATTTCGGCGGTCGCGATGAGTTTTCCGTGCTCTGGGGTGCCCTCGCGAATCTCAGCTATAAGACCGGTGCGCACAAGATAGGCCTGAAAAACAACTATAATCAGACTGCGACAGATCAGGTTGGTACGTTCACAAGCCTGGATCGCAACACGTCCCTGGAAAACAGCTACACCGTCATCGATTGGAATGAACGATCGGTCTACTCCGGCCAGCTCAGCGGTGAACACAGCTTCCCGTCGATGAACGGAGCGATCCTGGAGTGGAGGGGAGCGGTTTCCTCTTCGACTCGCACGGTTCCGGATCGGAAGCAGGTCACCTATTTCCGGCCCATTGATGATCCCAGCGTTCCATTCTCGGTCGCCATTAATCAGCGTTCGTGGAGCCAATTGGATGATCACACGGGATCGCTGGGTTTCGACGTTCAGATTCCGCTGACATCGACGTCCCGGGTAAAGGTCGGTGGGCTCTATGAGGGCAAGAAGACCGATTATCGCATCCGGTACTTCAACGTCGTTCCCGATTATTTCGGGGGAATCTCCAATGTTCTTACAACGGAGGGACTCGGTCAGGTATACGAATCCGGGAATTTCGGAGCTGGTAAGTTTCTGCTTGAAGAGTCTTCAAAAGCGAGCGACAGTTACACAGGCACCTCGACGCTGACGGCCGCGTATGCAATGGCCGACGTTCAGTTTTCGGTGGGTGGAGAGCAATTCCGGTTTGTAGGGGGGGGGAGGCTGGAAGATTCCAGGGAACTTGTCCGAATTCCCAAATCGCTCATTGCCGGAGGACCGGCCGATGAGACGGCGCTTAATAACACGGACCTTCTTCCATCCGCGAACCTGACTTATCTGGTCAATTCGTCTACGAATCTTCGTGTTACCTATTCACACTCAGTAAATCGACCGGAATTCAGAGAGCTTGCATCCACCGGATTCTACGATTTCATCAAGTACGAAATGGTCGGTGGGAATCCGGATCTGAGACGCGCACTGGCTCAGAACTTCGATGTGCGACTCGAGATGTTTCCCGACCTCGGAGAGGTGCTTGCAGTGAGTTTCTTTCATAAGCAGATCAAGGATGCGATCGAGGAAAAGCTCATTCAGGCCGCAACTCGAACGAGGACCTGGTTCAATTCAGACGACGCGTCGAATCTCGGCTGGGAATTCGAAGTCAGGAAGTCCTTCGGATTCATCCACGATATTGGCAAGATGTTCTCCGTAACAGGAAACTATACCCGCATCAAATCCTCTGTTGAGGTGGATCAGACGCTGGGGAATTCCTCCAGCACACAAATCGTGAAAGCAACCCGCCCGATGCAAGGGCAATCTCCATACATCGTCAACTTGTCCATTCTCTTTTCAGAGCCTTCATTGGGCACAAGTGTGAACATTCTGTACAACAAATTCGGGAGGAGATTGGACGCGGTCGGTTTCCTTGCTGCCGATGTCTACGAAGAGCCGCGCGAGCTCATCGACATCGCGGTGACACAACCCGCCCTGTGGGGCCTCGAATTGAAGCTGACGGCGAAGAACATCAACAACAGTGAGCACATTCTCACCCGCGACGGTCTGCTGTACGAAAAGATAAAAACAGGTCTAACCTATTCATTGCAAATCTCTAAAACCATCTAACACCATCGGAGGAGATACATGAGAAAATCGTTCTTGCTACTGAGTGCCGCAATTGTCGTGTTGAGCTCTCTTGCTGTAGCTCAGAGACCTCAGAAGGTTATCGGTGCCGGCGAAGG
>DOWV01000275.1:0-2466 GCA_003519375.1 Bacteroidota bacterium | reverse complement strand
TACATTCTGACAGGTTGGTATTTTGTAGATTCATTGGCCATTATGAGCATCCAGCCAGGCACTCTGATTCTCGGGGATTCTGCTTCAGGCGGAACACTCATCGTTCGTCGTGGCGCCAAGATTCTCGCAGCGGGCACGGCCAGTCAGCCTATTGTCTTCACGAGCCGCAAGGCAGCGGGACAACGCCGGCCCGGTGACTGGGGAGGCATCATCGTGTTGGGGAGTGCACCATCGAACAAGCCCACAACACAGCAGGTTGAAGGCGGATTTGGTACCATCCCAAATACCGCAGCAATGTACGGAGGCACTAACCCGGACGACTCGAGCGGCGTTTTGCAGTACGTTCGGATAGAATTTGGCGGCATCGCCTTCTCGCAGGACAATGAAGTCAATGGCCTGACCTTTGGTGCGGTAGGCCGGAAGACGGTCGTTGACCATATCCAGGTGAGTTTCGCCAACGACGATGACTTTGAGTTCTTTGGCGGAAACGTGCAGGCCAAATACCTGATCGGCTGGAGATCGCTCGATGATTGCTTCGACACCGATTTTGGCTTCTCCGGGAAGCTGCAGTTCGTTCTCGAAAAAAGGGATCCTACCATCTTCGACGCTTCCGCGTCCGGATCTTCCAACGGATTTGAATCGGACAACGAAGGTTCCTCTCCGTACGCCGCGCAACCGAGGACGAGCCCGAGGTTCTCGAACATGACGATTATTGGACCGGCCGCCGACTCGGCCGCGGCGAATGCTCTAAACGCAAAATGGGACTTCACTTCGATGCTCCGGCGCGCGACAGAATTGAGCATCTACAATTCAGCACTCGTCGGATGGAAGAAAGGAATTAGCCTCCGTGACACGCTTACCCAGCGCGCGGCGATTGACGGGCGATTGGAAATCCGCAACACGAGCATAGCGGTACCGACGACCCCGCTCCTGACGAGTACGAGTCCTGCCACTGGAGACATCGCCGGATTCAATGTCACCAATTGGTTCAATACACCGTCGTTCAATAACCATGGATCCACAGTCCGCCAGGCGACTGACATCGTGCCGCTGACGGCATTCAATCTCAGCAACTCGTTCGATCCTGTCCCGGCAGCGGCAGGTGAACTCGCAACGGCAGGAACATCCTACACGACCGGACGCCTTGCAGGCGACACGTGGTTTACTGCTGTGTCATATCGAGGCGCATTTGATCCGAGCAAACCGATGAGCCAGCAGTGGACGGCTGGATGGTCGAATTTCGATCCCCAAACCACAGATTATGCGAATGGTGTCACGGCAGTTTCAGAATCGAAGAACGAACTGCCTCTTGAGTTCGCTCTCGATCAGAACTATCCGAACCCCTTTAACCCGACGACGACGATTACCTACAGCATCGCGAATGCCGCCACAGTAAGGCTCACGGTATTCAACGTTCTCGGTCAGAAAGTTGCAACGCTGGTTGATGTGAAACAGGGAGCTGGAAAACACAACGTCGCGTTCGACGCTTCGGAACTCACATCAGGCACATATATCTACACGCTCAAGGTTGACGGAGCCCAAGCAGCCAGGAAAATGGTTTTGGTGAAGTGAGAAGGGGGGAAGGATCGCTTTTACTTGGAGGACTAACGGTCGGAGTTCAAGGCGCAGGTTTCAATGGGGAACCTGCGCTTTTTTTTGCCCTGAGAGGCGTGTGGCAGGTCAAGACTGAGTATGAGGCCCTGTACGGGCAATCTGGACTTCAGGAATTTGCAATTGCGCGCAAATGTTGTAATTTGTCCGTAAGAAAACTTTGAAGGGCCACTCTATGCTCGTAGAGTTCACGAAAATGACTGGGGCGGGGAACGACTTTGTGGTGATTGATAATAGATCCGGAAAGATCAAAGGGGGATCAAGGCTCGCGCGGGTTCTCTGCGATCGCCGATGGGGGATAGGTGCAGACGGACTTCTGCTCCTGGAAAAAAGCCGAAAAGCGGCCTACCGTATGATGTACTACAATGCCGACGGCAGTTACGGTGGAATGTGTGGAAATGGGGGCCGCTGCATCGCCTGGTTTGCCGTGAAAACGGAAATTGCCCCTGCGAGGCATCGCTTTGAAGCGTTGGATTATGTTTACGATGCAGAAGTGAGGAACAAGGCGGTGATTCTCAAGATGAAGAATCCGAGAGCTTTTCAGTTCGGAAAGCAGATCAAACTGGACTCCCGGACTTTGAAAGTGGCGACCGTGGACACTGGTTCACCGCACGTGGTTGTGGAGGTCGGTGATGTCGCGAAAAAGAAGGACTTGTTGTCGACGCTCGACGTTGTGGGGTTGGGGCGAGAGATCAGATATCATATGGCGTTTGAGCCCGCCGGCACGAATGTGAATTTTATTGAAGCAGCAGGAGGTAACTCTATACGGATGAGGACATACGAGCGTGGTGTTGAAGATGAGACATTGGCATGTGGGACGGGTTCAGTTGCGTCTGCGCTCGTGTCGTCAGTTCT
>DOWV01000149.1:14126-26318 GCA_003519375.1 Bacteroidota bacterium | reverse complement strand
ATTTTGTTGTGCTTTGGTGATGAGGCATGAAGCTGATGAAGAGAAACCATCCGCCGAAAATCAACGTTATTGCCCTTGGGTGCTCCAAGAATGTCGTAGGCTCTGAAGTCTTGTTGGGCCAGCTTGTGCGCGGAAAGGCCCGCATCGTCGACGATGTGAATGATGCCGATATCGCCGTTATCAATACCTGCGGATTCATTGAGGCAGCGAAGCAGGAATCGATAGACGCCATCATGGAGGCGATCGAGCGGAAAAAAGAGGGGAAACTCAAGAAGGTGGTTGTGATGGGCTGCCTCTCCGAACGGTTCGCGAAAGAGCTGGCGTCCGAGATGCCGACGGTGGATGCCTACTTCGGCTCGCACCACCTGGATCAGGTCGTCCGGGAGCTCGGCATCGACTTCCGCGTCGAATTGCTGGGAGAGCGCCGACTGACGACGCCTTCCCATTATGCGTATCTGAAGATCTCAGAAGGATGCGACAATCCCTGCTCGTTCTGTGCCATCCCGTTGATGAGGGGCAAGCATGTTTCGAAGCCTCTCGAACGTATCGTTCAGGAAGCCCGGCTGCTGGCTGCGCAGGGCGTGAAAGAGTTGATCATCATCGGTCAGGACACGACGTATTACGGGCTCGACGTGGACGGCCAGAGACGCCTTGATGGCGTGCTGCGGGAACTCACACAAGTGGACGGGATCGAATGGATACGCCTGATGTATGCGTACCCGACGAAATTCCCCACAGAAATCCTGCAGGTTTTTAGAAATTCGCCCAAGATGTGCCGCTATCTCGATATGCCGGTGCAGCATGTTGCTGACGAAGTCCTGAAATCGATGAGGCGGGGAATCACCGGCAGAACGACGCGGGAACTTCTCCGGACGGTCAAGAGCTCCGTGCCTGATATCGCATTGCGAACGACGCTGATCGTCGGATACCCGAATGAGAGCGAAGATGATTTCCGGCAGCTGTACGATTTCGTCGAAGAGATGAAGTTTCACCGGCTGGGAGTCTTCACTTACTCGCAGGAAGAAGGGACGACGGCATTCGACCTCGGGGATCCCATTCCGAAGGAACTCAAAGACGAGCGTCTCGGCAGAATTATGGAACTTCAGCAGCAGATTTCCGAGGCCAGAAACGAATCCCTTGTCGGAAAAGAACTGAAGGTGCTGATCGACAGAAGTGAAGGAGACTTCATGGTGGCCCGCACGGAGTGGGATGCACCGGAGATTGATCAGGAAGTGTTTGTCCGTTCATCCCCCGGATTGAAAGTGGGCTCATTTGCGCGGGTGAAAGTCACTGAGTTTGCGGAGTATGATCTGTATGCGAATTGTCTTGAACAAGTCTCATGATGGAAGGGGTGGATAGCACCATGCGTACGCTGAACCGTTTTGCAAGAGTTCTCGGAGTCACGGGACTTGCCGTCATGATGGTGTCTCATGGACAAAGCCAGACGGAAATGAGGCGGGGGCCTGTCGACTTTGGCCCGACGTTTTTCGCAGAGGCGGTTGCCTACGCTTCTGATCAGCCGGACAAATCGCGTCTGGATGTCTATGTGCAGGTCCCGCATGAGGAGATTCGCTTCCTGAAAGAGAACGACCGCTATCTTGGCCGCTATGAGCTTACGCTGACTCTGCTGACGCCGGCGAGAGAGCCGGTGCACGAACAGACATGGACGGTCGACGTGCCGGTTACCGACTTTGCCCAGACCACGCAGCGCCGCCTCTATAGTCTCACGCACCGGACGTTGGATGTCTCGCCCGGCAATTACATGATGACGCTCCAGCTCCGTGACGAAGAATCGAAGAAGTCGTCTCAAATCAAAAAGTCCCTCCTTGTTACCGATTTTGCAAAGGACTCTGTGACCATCAGCGATATCATGCTGGTCAACCGTCTCTCCACAGATGGAGAGAAGCGCAGCATCGTTCCCATCATTACCGGAAACGTCAGCCATACTTCGGAAGGGTTCTTCATCTTTTTTGAGTTGTACACGCACCAGACGGTGGATTCCGTCGATGTCGTCTGGAAAGTCTTCGATCCGAAAAAGAATGAGGTCGCCGGCCGCGCACAACGCGAACCGGTCACCGGATCGAAATCTCAGGTGTTCGTGAAGATCGACAGCACCGGCATGCGCATGGGAACGTATTTTCTGTCGGTGGAAGCGACCGCCCGCCCCACGGTGGACGGCAAGCCCGTGGAGTATAAGGGAGTGACATCGAGAACGTTCAACATTCGTGCGACAGACCTTCCGGGTGTCATATCCGACCTCGACAAGGCCATCGACCAGCTGATTTATATCGCGCGCGACACGGAACTCCTGTACGTCCGCGAGGCAACGACGGAGGAAGATAAACGCAAGAGGTTCATCGAATTCTGGGCGAAGCGGGATCCGGACCCCCAAACGCCCCGCAACGAGCTGATGGAAGAATATTACTCTCGGGTGGCGTTCGCCAACCAAAACTACGGTCACTACCTCGAAGGGTGGCGGACCGATATGGGGATGATCTTTGTCCGGTTCGGCTCCCCGGACAATATCGAGCGTCATCCGTTCGAGTACAACGTGAAGCCGTACGAAATATGGTACTACTATCAGCTGAACCGTCAGTTCATTTTTGTTGACGAAACGGGATTCGGCGACTATCGTCTCCGTTACCCGACCACCGACCTTTGGGGAAGGGTCCGGTAAATCGTATGACGCTGTTGAGTACAAGAAAAGCCAGTGCGATTCATGCTTCGCCTGGCTTTTTCAATTTCGCGGCATCCATCGCGCTGGCCGCGAGTCTGTTCGCCTATGAGAGCCCGGCCCGGCAACTCATGCCGGTCCGCGGGATCGTTGTCATCGGCAACAGCGCAGTGTCCACCTCCATGATTCTCGGATGGATGGAGACCAGGCCTGGTGAGGCGTTTCGCAAGTCTGACTTTGCTCGTATTGATTCGGGGCTTGCCGAGGCGGGTTTCCCATTGGGAAGGGTTGACTCGGTTGCTTTTCGTCAAGCGGCGGATTCCCTTTCGTCTGATCTTGTTTTGTATATTCGGGAAGGAAAGCCTGCGAGGCTCGCTGATCTCCGTCTCGAAGGGGCCGCGATCCTGGACACGGCTTCGATTCTCTCCATAAGCGGTTTGTTGGCCGGTGAGCCGTTTTCTCCGCTGGCCCTCGAACGAGGCATTGCATCGGTTCTGAGACAGTACGAATCTGCAGGGTATCCGTTCGCTAGAATTGAGATTCGGGATATCCGGTTTGAAGAGGGGGCGGAATTCGTCGAGACAAACGTCTCTCTTTTCCTGGAAGAAGGGGCGGCGGCCAGAATCTCAGAGCTCCGCGTCGAGGGCAACAACACAACGCAAACGGGAGTGATTGTGAGGGCGGCGCGCCTCAGCCCGGGCGATCTCTACACGGCCGGCCTTCCCGAAAAGATCAGGCTGCGGCTCGAAAGGCTCCGGCTCTTCTCGAGTGTCTCCACGCCCGAGCTATTTGTCAATCAGGATCAGAGCGTCGGTCTGCTCGTTCGGGTGGCCGAAGGGAGCCCGAACAGGTTTGATGGAATCGTCGGATACGTTCCGTCCGGAATATCAGGCGGCTCTGGTTACGTCACCGGGTTTGTGGACGTCCAGTTCAGAAATATTTTTGGCACCGCGAGGAGATTGTCGGCGCGATGGAATCGCGAGAACCAGGTGTCCCAGGAAATCGCGCTTCGATACAGGGAACCATGGATCGCCTCACTGCCGGTTTCCGCGGAAGCGGGTTACAGACAGCGAAAACAAGATTCAACCTACGTCCGTGAGTCGTATGACCTTGCAATTGAAACGAGTATTGCTGAAAACCTGACGTTTGGGCTCGTTGCTTCCGGCAGCAAAGTCACACCCACGGAGGGCTTTGGAAAGTCGGTTGTCGGCCCGGGCACTGCACTCAGCATCGGCGTTACGCTTGCCTACGATAGCAGAGACGATCAGGTCACGCCGACCTCCGGGTTCAGGCACGTGACAGAGTATCATACCGGCCGGAAGACGCTCGCGCCTGTCCGCGGCGGCCTCGGCGAAAAGAAATCCACCCAGATGATCTCGTTTGATGGAGACTACTACACAATGCTGTTCCGGAATCAGGTGTTGGCTGTTTTGGTCGCAGTGCGGGATTTTCGCAGCGGCGCGGTCGAGTTTGGTGATCTCTTCCGTCTAGGCGGAGCAAACACATTGCGCGGCTATCGTGAAGGGCAGTTCCTCGGATCGAGGATCGCATGGGCAAACCTCGAGTATCGTCTCCTCGCCGGACAGCGTTCGTTCGTCTTCGCGTTTGTCGACATGGGCTATGCTGCCATGCCGCGCAGAGAAGAAGCCGGCCTTGCCGGCGATGAATTCCGTCGCCTCGGGTACGGCGGCGGAGTCCGATTGGATACGCCCCTCGGCCTGATCGGCGTCAGCTTGGCATTCGGCCGGGGAGATTCCTTCAGCACTGCGAAATTACATCTACGGCTCGTCAATGAATTCTAGGAAGGAAATATCGTCTGTCCCGCACGCTGCCAGGACTATGAGCGCAATCGTTCGACTTCTTCGCCCACTCAACATGGGGATCGTCTTCGTCACGATCGTCGCGGGTGGCGTTCTCTCGGACCTGAGTGCGGCGCACTGGCCCCAAATCCTG
This sequence comes from Bacteroidota bacterium, assembly GCA_003519375.1. Lineage (GTDB taxonomy): Bacteria > Bacteroidota > Ignavibacteria > UBA10030 > UBA10030 > UBA9647. Next base: position 21,691 of record DOWV01000149.1, on the reverse strand, counting down.
CTGGCCGCTGCCGCCGGCGCGTTGATCGCAGGCGGCGGCAATGCCATCAACGACTGTTTCGACGTCGAGATCGACCGCCTGAACCGGCCCGAGCGCCCGCTTCCAAGCGGGGCACTCACTTTGAACCAGGCGAACGCACTTTGGGTCGTAATGTCACTCACCGGCGTCACGATGAGCTACTTGATGACGCCATGGAATCTCTACATTTCCGTATTCTGGGTGTTTGCCCTCTATTACTACAGCAGATCGTTAAAGAAAACAGTTCTTGCCGGCAATGTGACGATCGGGATTCTCACCGGCATGGCGTTTCTCTTCGGGGCTGTCGTCACAGGCAATCCTTCCACAGCGCTGTTCCCGGGAATTTTCGCGTTTCTGGTTAACGTGAGCAGGGAATTGCTCAAGGATGTTGAAGATGTCGAGGGAGACAGGCAGGCAGGGGCGATGACCTTGCCCGTTCGTTTCGGGAAACGGCCGGCGCTCTTGATGGCCACTCTTCTCTTGATCACGCTGATTGCCTCGACGTTTCTCCCGTACCTGCTCACCGTTTATTCGATCAGCTATCTGTGGATTGTCATCGGTGTGGATGCGGTACTGTTGTTCGTTATCCTTTCGTGGTGGCGGGATGAAAGCCTCTCGAATTTGAGGAGGCTAAGTGGTATCTTGAAATTGGCGATGGTAGGCGGGTTGGCGGCAATTTTTGCGGGATCCTGACCATGACCGACAGTTCAGTCACTCTAAGACGAACTCATCAGCTGCCCACGCTCGACTTCGAAGATGAATGCCGGTCGCAGGGATTCCAGGTCATCGCAGGTGTTGATGAAGCAGGAAGGGGACCGCTGGCTGGTCCTGTGGTGGCAGCTGCCGTCATTTTGCCAAAGGGGATGTCGATCGATGGTGTCGACGATTCGAAATTGCTGAGCGAGAAACGGCGAGAGAAACTCTACGTCGATATTACTGCGAAGGCTCTCAGCGTGGGAGTCGGGATCGTGAGCCACGAAGTGATCGACAGGGTGAACATCTATCAGGCCTCCATTCTTGCCATGCGGAAGGCAGTCGAGCGGCTCGATCGTCCTTTCGACATCGTTCTCGCTGACGGGAACAGCTTCAGGCACGAGACGTGGCGATACCGAAATATTATCGATGGTGATGCGAAGTCGGTAACCATCGCAGCGGCATCTGTGATTGCGAAAGTCACGCGTGATCGTCTCATGCGAGAGTATCACGAGAAGTTTCCCCAGTATGGATTTGACAGGCACAAAGGGTACGGCACGAAATTCCACCTCCAGGCCCTTCGTGAGCACGGGATGTGCCCGATTCACCGGAGGAGTTTCAGAATGCCTGTACCGGCGATTGACTCGACGCCATGAACAGGCAGCAGAAAGGGAGAGCGGGCGAAGATCTCGCAGCCTCGTTGCTGGAGAAGCAGGGATACAGGATTTTGCAGAGGAACTACCGGTTCGACCGTGGAGAGATCGATCTCGTCGCTCTCGAAGGCGGAGAACTGGTGTTCATCGAAGTCAAAGCTCGTCACGGCGACCGGTTCGGAAGTCCGGAAGAGGCGGTCACTCCGGAGAAAGAGGAGCAGCTCAAGAAGGTGGCTGAAGGCTATCTGCTCGAACACAAGCTTGATCATCAGGCTTGCCGGTTTGATATCGTATCAATTACGTACAGGGGCAATATTCCACAGATCAGCATCTTGCGGAATGCATTCGTTTGAGAGAATGCTGGGAATCAAGACAGGACCGCCACAAAGGCACGAAGTCACAAAGTCATTTACTCAAGAATAAGCATGAATGTCCTGAACAATCACACCGGCTTCTATACTGACTACTATCAGCTCACCATGGCGCAAGGTTATTTTCTGGCAGGACGTGCGAGCGATTCCAGCTGTTTTGACTATTTTTTCCGTGAAAATCCTTTTGATGGTGGATACGTTGTGTTCGCCGGACTTACCGATGTGCTCGACCTGATTAAGGACTTTTCATACGGTGACGACATGATCGAGTATCTTCGGGGACTCGGATTCAAAGAGGAGTTCACGAAGTATCTCAGGAACTTCAGATTCCAGGGCACCATCACCTCGGTCCGCGAAGGGGAGATCGTGTTTCCGCTCGAGCCTTTGTTCCGGGTGGAAGGGACCCTTCTTGAATCACAGATTCTGGAAACGCTGATCCTGAACATCCTGAATTTTGAGTCGCTCATCGCCACGAAAGCTTCGCGGGTTGTGGCCGCGGCGGGCGGGCGCAGAGTCGTCGATTTTGGACTGAGACGTGCCCAGGGTTTCGGAGGTGTCCATGCCACGAAGGCCGCCATCATTGGCGGGGTGGACGCTACGTCGAATGTCTATGCAGCATTTCACAACGGCTTCGAGGCCTCAGGGACACAGGCGCACTCCTGGGTCCAGAGTTATGACGATGAACTCACGGCCTTCCGCAAGTACGCCGAGATCTATCCGGACCGGTGTGTGTTGCTCGTCGACACCTACAACACCCTCAGAAGCGGCGTGCCGAACGCTATCACGGTGGCAAAGGAACTCGAAAAGGACGGACACCGCTTGATGGCTGTTCGTCTTGACAGCGGCGATCTGGCGTATCTCAGCAAACATGCCAGAGCGATGTTGGATCAGGCAGGTCTGCATTACGTGCGGATCACGGTCTCCAATCAGCTCGACGAATATGTCATCAGAAGCTTGTTGGAAGACCAACACGCGCCGATTGACGTGTTCGGCGTAGGCACGAGACTCGTCACCGGACAGCCTTCAGCCGCGCTCGACGGTGTGTACAAGCTCAGCATGTGCGGAGGAACGCCGAGGCTCAAATTCTCCGAGAACTATACCAAGCTGACGCTCCCCGGCATCAAGAGTATCCATCGATTTATCAACGGTGAGGGTCTTTTTTCCGCAGATGGCGTGACGCTGGCAGATGAGGCTGCGCCAGATTACATTGTCCATCCTTTCTTCCCTGAGCAGAAAAGCACTCTGAAACATTGCGCATCGGAAGTGCTGATGCAGAAGGTGATGGAAAACGGGGAAATCATCAGCAGGAGCACGGCTCAGGAAAGCGCGGCGTATGCGAAAGAACGCTTGATGCATCTTGCCTCCGAGCACAGGCGCTTTGAATTCCCGCATATCTACAGGGTTGGCATCTCACAGAAGCTCCTCTCGCTTCGTGCGCAGCTTGTTGAGAATTTCCAACAGCACAGTTAGAACCTGTCTCAAAAACACTCTGAGAAGAATAGACGGTCTCATAAAAGGATATTGATATGAAGGGCTTGTTGATAGTCGATGTGCAAAACGACTTTTGCCCGGGGGGGGCACTTGCCGTCCCGCGGGGCGACATGGTTGTGCCAGTCATTAACAGTCTGATGTCTCGATTCAATGTCATTGTCGCGTCGAAAGACTGGCATCCTGCCAATTCCGTCCATTTCCAGAAGTGGCCCCCGCACTGTGTGCAGGAGACCCGCGGCGCGGGATTCCATCCGGAGCTTCGTTCCGAAAAGATCGAGCAGGAGTTCCTGAAGGGGACACGCGATAAAGACGACGGTTACTCCGCATTTGAGGCCACGAACCTTGATCTCGAGCTCTATCTCAAGGAAAAGGGAGTGACAGAGATCTTCGTCACCGGTCTTGCGACGGATTATTGCGTCAAAGCCTCAGCCCTTGATGCAGCGGCGCGAGGCTTCAAGGTATTTGTTGTTCGGGACGCCGTCGCGGCTGTGAACGTCGATCCCGCTGACGGAGATAGGGCACTTACTGAAATGGTAAAGGCTGGTGTGACAATCGTGACGTCTGTTGATGTTTAATCGCTGAGGAGACACAGCAACTGTTGAGTCGCCCCGGGAATTCGTCGCCCGGCCGATCCGGAAATATTCAAATCACCCCAACAAAGGAGTAGCCATGCTGAACGCAGCCCTCGTAGGAGCACTCGGAGCGATCTGGTTTTTTGTGATGTACAAAGTCTATGGAGGATTTCTCGACAAGAAGATCATCGAGCCGAATGACGATCACCCCACTCCGGCTCATTCCCTGCGAGATGACGTTGACTTCGTTCCCTCGCAGCCTGCCATCCTTTTCGGGCACCATTTCTCGTCCATCGCTGGCGCAGGCCCGATTGTCGGTCCGATCCTGGCTTATTCCCTTTTCGGATGGCTCCCGGCGCTCATCTGGATAGTGCTTGGTTCGGTCCTGATCGGTGCAGTCCATGACTATACTTCCCTGATGACTTCGGTGCGAAGCGGAGGAGTCTCGGTGGCGGATCTCTCCCAACGACATGTATCGAATCTGGCCCGGTGGATTTTCTCGGTCTTCCTGTGGCTGGCGCTCGTGCTCGTCATCGCGGTGTTTGCAGTGTTGACTGCACAGACACTGTCAGAGAAACCTGAAATCGTCATTCCGACGGTTGGACTCATCATTCTTGCCACGCTATTCGGTTTCCTGGTTTACCGCAAAGGAATGAATATATGGCTCGGGACACTGGTTGCGCTGATCGTGATCTTTGTCCTGATACTTCTGGGCGACAGTTATCCGATCCAGGCGAGTTACGATTTCTGGCTTCTGGCAGCACTTTGTTACTCGCTCGTCGCCGCGAGCGCGCCCGTCTGGGTATTGCTTCAGCCGCGTGACTATCTTTCCATGTATATACTCATCATTGGTCTCTTTCTGAGCTTCGTGTCTCTGATGATCATGAGGCCCGAAATCAACGGCCCGGCGTACCTCGGCCTGGTCAGCAGCCAGGGACCGATCTGGCCTATTCTTTTCATCACGGTTGCTTGCGGTGCGGTTTCGGGTTTCCATTCGGTGGTCTCAAGCGGGACGACGGCAAAACAACTTCGTGTTGAATCCGACGGACGCAAGGTGGCGTTCGGCGGAATGTTGACGGAGGGTGCACTCGCGATGATCGTCATCCTCCTCATGTCAAGCGTTCTGTTCTGGAATGAGGCTCCGTCGAAGGACCTTGGTCGTTTCGTCTTCCAAACACTCCTTGCGGAGAAGGGAGCTAACATCACATTCGGAACAGCAATGGGACGGGTCATGGAATCGATAGGCGTACCACTTGCCTACGGGATCGCGTTCGGCATACTGATGCTGAACTCCTTCATCCTCACGACGCTCGATACGTGTGCGAGGCTCACCCGTTACATTGTCACCGAAACCGTCGGACGAAAAGTGCCGCTGTTGAGAAATATCTATGTTGCCACATCCATCGCTCTCGTTGCCGCCTACCTGCTGACATTGGGGAATAATTGGAGAGTCCTCTGGCCGGCATTTGGCGCCGCAAATCAACTCATCGCCGCGCTTTCACTCATGGTTGTCTCGGCTTACTTGTTTGGATACAAGAAACCTACGCTCTACACACTCATTCCTGGGATCTTCATGCTGGTCACGACCGAGGGAGCCTTATTATACCAGCTCGCTTGGCTCTACCTCCCTGCAGGGAACTACGTCCTCAGCGGCATTGCCGCAGCGCTCATCGTGCTGGGTTTGGTGGTGGCGGTGGAAGTATACAGGCGGTTGAAACGCCCTGCACAGCTTCTCTCTGTGGTGGACGGCTCCGTTGGGCACGGGACGTGATTTAGCCCGGAGGGAGGTTCTCGTTACGAGTTGGTCGTGCGATGTCCCCTCAGAAGCAGCCGTAACCCTCCTCGGGGCTCACCGAGTCGGTAAGGAGGCCGCTGGCGAGAGGAAGTAGGCGACAAGGGGAAGCCCCCGGGGGACGGATCAGATGCAGATCCGATAGCCGACCTTATGGCGGCTGGAAGCTCACGTGTGATTTTCAAGGATTACAGCAACCTGTAGAGATCGACCGTCGGGAGAAGAAGGGCGTAGAGGGCCCACATCACGAGGCCGATTCCGAGTGGAACGGTGATGTTATCGTCCATCTTCGTTGATAGCGACTCGATGACAGCCCCGGCCGCAGCAGCCACGATGCCGATCCCGTATTCGAGCGCCAAACCTTCGACCTTTGGCGCAAGAAGAACGACAATCACCGCCGACACGAAGAACGCCGTAGCTCCCACCAGCGACTTCTGAAGAAACCGTCTCCGACCGTAGCGCCTGCCCACAAGTGCCGACGTGATATCCGAAACAATCAGGATCGCGAAAGCATTGACAGTGATAATCTTGGGGAAGAGCACGACACAGACAATGGCGGAAAAGAGAATATTCGTAGCCCCGGTGAATCTCTTCACAGCCTGATCTGTCTCGTGTTTTCGCAGGAGCCAGCCGAACCACCGGAAGAACCATTGGCGCGTCGGTTCATGGTAGAACCGGGCCAGATCGACGAGAAAGAAGCCCAGGAATGGGGGGATCAGAAGGGTAAGGGCGAACGACTTCGAGATGAAGAAGTAGACAACCGGTATCGAAAACGAACAGAGATGAATCGACTTGCGGATAATCTCCGACTTGTAGTCGATGGTCGCCTTCGAGTCAAGATGCCCCGACTCACTTGCGGCGTGAGCCGGGACCTGTTCTGCGTCAAAAGGTGGTTCGCCGCTCATACCGCTTTCTTTGTCTTCCCGCCATCGACGGGCTGTTCAGTCGGAGGTTGAGCGGATTTTATGAGCTGCGTCGGTGGTTTTTCCGGATCTCCGTTTTTCCGTTTGTCGACGGGCGGCGGAAGATCCTCGCCGCGGATGAGCTTGTCGATTTCCTCGGAATCAAGAATCTCGCGATCGAGAAGAGCATTCGAAAGCCTGTGGAGTGTTTCGATATCGTCGCGCAGGATTTTCTCCGAGCGCTTCATCGCAACAGTGATGATCTTTCTGACTTCCAGGTCGATGGCAACCGCCGTACTCTCGCTGAAGTTGCGCGACCGGGTTATCTCACGCCCCAGGAAGAGCTCCTCTTCCTTCGCTCCGTATGCCAGGGGACCGAGCTTCTCGCTCATCCCCCATTCGCAGACCATCTTTCTCGCCAGCTCCGTTGCGCGTTCGATGTCGTTTCCGGCCCCGGTCGTCAGCTGGTTGAAGATCAGGCGCTCCGCAGCGCGGCCGCCGAGCGCATAGGTGATCATCGCCTCGAGGTACTCCTTGGAGTACGTATGCTTCTCGTCGATGGGGAGGTAGGTCGTTACGCCCAGTGCGCGTCCCCTCGGGATAATGGTGACCTTGTGAACGGGGTCCGCATCCGGTAAGTGCTTCGACACGAGCACGTGCCCGGCTTCGTGATAGGCTGTCACACGCTTCTCCCGGTCTGTGATGATGAGGCTTTTCCGTTCCATCCCCATCATGACTTTGTCCTTCGCCTCTTCAAAATGCTGCATGGAAACGACCTTGCAGTTCTGGCGGGCAGCGAGGAGAGCAGCTTCATTCACGAGGTTTGCGATATCCGCGCCCGAAAGACCCGGAGTACCTTTCGCGAGCACTTCAAGTTTCACATCCTGGTCGAGAGGAATGTTCTTGGTGTGGACGGCAAAAATCCCCTCGCGTCCCTTCACGTCGGGCCTGTCGACGACCACCTGGCGGTCGAATCGGCCCGGGCGGAGCAATGCAGGATCGAGCACGTCCGGTCTGTTTGTCGCTGCAATGATGATGACGCCGCTGTTCTGTTCGAATCCATCCATCTCCAC
>DOWV01000149.1:947-13929 GCA_003519375.1 Bacteroidota bacterium | reverse complement strand
GCGTCGATCTCGTCGATGAAAATGATGCAAGGCGCGCTCTTTTTCCCCTGCTCGAAGAGATCCCTGACGCGTGAAGCGCCCACGCCGACGAACATCTCCACGAAATCCGCACCGCTGATGGAAAAGAACGGCACACCGGCTTCGCCTGCAACTGCTCGGGCGAGGAGTGTCTTGCCTGTTCCCGGAGGACCGAGCAGAAGAACGCCGCGTGGAATCTTGCCTCCCAACCTCTGAAACTTCGACGGCTCCTTGAGAAACTCAATAATTTCCTGCAGCTCCATCTTTGCTTCATCAGCGCCGGCGACATCGACGAAGGTCACTTTCGACATCCCTTCCGTCAGAAGTTTCGCGCGGCTCTTGCCGAAGCTGAACAATCCCTTCGTCCCGCCGGCCCCAGCCTGCATCCGGCGGAAGATAATCAGCCAGATGCCGATGAGGAGGATCCATGGAAGCGTTGAGATCAAGAGGCTTGTCCAGGTGCTGTCTTCCTTCACAACGTTGAACTTGACGCCCTGGTCGGACCAGGTCTTGATGACTTCTTCATTGATGGCGGAGTAGGGAAGGGTGAGCCACACTTTGGTTGCGCCGGCCTGTACTTTCTCCCGGGTTGTGACGATTTCGGTCGGATTCTTCAACGTCCCATGAAAATCGTAGTTGTTGAAATCCGACTTCTTGATCTGGGCTTCAGCGATCTTTCCTTCCGTCAGCAGTTTCTGATAGGTGGTAAAGCTGATTTCGTATTCGGTTTCCTCGGTCTGTTTGAATGCCAGCATGATCAGGTACACGGCGAGGAGAATCCCCAGCCAGCCGGCGATCATACGGCCTACCTTGTTCCAGTTGAAATCATCCTCCCGAAACGGCTTGGGGCTCTTTTTCGGAGAGCGCGGCTGGGGAGTGCTGCGCCGGCGGCCGTCCCGCTGTTTGTCGTCCGAGGGTTCTTCTGCGTGCCAATTCGAATTCATATTCATTGCTCCTTCAATCACGATCCTGCAAGTCCAACCGGTCAAACCAATCCATTCTACGACTTCGGGGCAATACGATAGATTGCCTTTAAGTTACGAACTTTTTGTGCATAGTCCAATCCGTAGCCGATCACGAACTCCGGCGGAATTTCGAATCCGACATAATCGATGGGGAATTCGACCTTCGCAACCGACTTCTTCAATAAAAGTGTCACGACACGGAGCGAAGCCGGATTCTCCTTCATCACAATCTCCTTCATGAACTCAATCGAGAGACCCGAGTCAACGACATCCTCCACGACAATGATGTCCCGGCCGGTGACCTGGCAATTGAGATCTTTCAGGAGGCGCACCTGGCCGGATGTGATCTTTGCGTCCCCATAACTCGAGAGCTTCAGGAAGTCAACTTCGCAGTCAATGGTGATCTCCCTGATCAGGTCGGCAAAGAAGATGAAGGATCCGTTGAGGATTCCGATAAAAATCGGCACTTTCCCGCGATACTCTGCATTGATTCTTGCCGCAAGCTCTTTCACCCTGATTTTGATACGCTCTTCAGAGAGATACAACGTAAACCGGTCGCCGTTGATGGTGATCTCGTCGTTCATGCCGTTCGATCGTGTCATTAGTGATAGAAAATTGTCGGACCGAATTCGAGCCTCACAACGCTCCGTGTCTCGTCGGTCACTTTGAATCGGTCATCAAGCCGCTTTCCACAGACCCAGACGATCTCGCCGTTTGATTCCAGAATGGGAATATGGCGTTTTTGCAGCAACGACACTTTCTCATCCACAAAATAGTCGCTCAGTTTTTTCTTGAAAGGCATGCCGAGCGGCATGAACCAATCTCCGTCCTGCCACGAGCGAAGCACGAGCCTGCTCCCGAGCCGGCGGGCATCGACAAATTCGACGCTGTGCGTGGAATCAAGCGATGCTGGACGAGGAATGGGCTCGCTTAACGTAAGCCGGAAATCCTTGAGAGCATAGCTCTCGCCGAGTACAACTTCCTGATGGAGCGAGGGCTCGATGCGGGGCCTGACGAATTCCAGCCGATCTCTGTTGCGGTACACGTGAAGGTCCTTGGATAGTTGCACCTGGCTTCCGGTTGTTCGGTTGCAGAGTTCGAGCACCTGATGCACCTTGTGCGCTTCAGCGTCTGCGCCCAGTCGTTTCAAGATCTCCAGCACAAGGCCCTCCTGCAGGTATTCCGGTTTGGAACGGAGCCGTGAAATATGCAGGGATGAACTCCCCCGCTCATCGCGAGTGAGCATTCCAGGCATAAGCTGCCGCACTTCTGCTGAAAGGAGGCCGTCGAGCTGGCGCATGAGTCGTGACAGCCGGTTGAGTGATGTAACGAAATCGAATTCCTTCGACGCTTCGATCGCAGGAATGACGTTGTGCCGGAGGTAGTTCCGGCGGTACTCATTGGATTCATTGGAAGAGTCGTCCCTGAACTGAATACCGTTTTCCCGGGCAAAGAGAGCGATCTCCGACCTGCGGGCAAAGAGCAGGGGGCGGATGATAGCGCCGGGATCCCGGCGCACAGGAATTCCGGCGAGACCCCGAACGCCGGTTCCGCGCAGCGCATTCAACAGGACGGTCTCCGCATTGTCGTCCGCCTGATGGGCGGTCGCAACGGCGCTGGCGTTCACTTTTGTGCGCACACGCTCGAAGACCTCATAGCGGAGCTGCCGTGCAGCTTCCTGTTTGGAGAGACGGCTGGAGGCCGCGTGGCCATAGGTATCCACGCGTTCGGCATAAAACGGGATTTTCCACCGCTCTGCTTGATCACGAACAAACGCCTCATCCCCGAGCGATTCCTCTCCCCTCAATTGGTGATTGACGTGGGCGATGACGAGCGAAAGATTCCATGTCGAGCGAATTCGCGCGAAGAGCTCTGTCATGACCATGGAATCGACACCGCCGCTGAGCGCAAGCACGACAGTCTCGCCGTGTTGCACCAATCCCATCGAAGACAGAAAGTCCGCGAACGCGATCTCAAGAGGATGCTGATTGTGCTTCACCGAATGTCCCTATACAAAGAATTCTTGACCCCCCATCGTTCAGGATCAAGAATTCTGGATGTACGATCATGCCGGGCCTAGTAGCGGGGGAGGGATTCGAACCCACGACCTACGGATTATGATTCCGACGCTCTAACCAACTGAGCTACCCCGCCGGAGTGTGTGAATCGCTACTCTCCGACCTTTGAGGAACATGCGGCGGCTGGGGAGTGCGGGCTGGAACTCTGGTTGGGACGTGTCCAGAGGGATGCATTCCGCCAGAAACAAAAAATTGACCGCTGAATGGTCAATAAAGGAACGAAGCAGTTTCAATGTCGGGGAAAAGGTACATCAAAAAGGCTTGAGAATCAAGAGCTTTGTGCCGGCGATTCCCGGTCATGCCCTTCGATGAACGGTGGGCTGATATTCGTATCGAGCTGTCAGAATCAGATTGGAATACCGGTTTTTTTTCTCTATTCTTTTTCCGTGAAACCTTCAGGGAGGTTTTCCATATTGTCGGTGGTCGCAGGGGCGATGCTGGCGCTCTATCTTCTTTCGTTTTTTCTCTGTTCAGACGAGCAGTGCCTCTCGGGCAATTGCGACGGTGATTGCGAAGCGCTGATTTGCCTCTGGGCTCACGGTAGCTCGTGCGCTGTCAACGTTTCAGTCGGTTCTTCGCATGACGATTGCCGTTGTGTATGCCATGTGCCGACCACGCCTGTTCCCGTTTGCCCGACTGTAACCTTGATCGACGTAGGCCGCTGTATCCCTGTCGGGTCGTCCGATTATCCTTCACTCGAATCTTCCTCGGTTTTTCATCCTCCGTTGTCGGCCTAGGCTTTTCAGTTCTCGCGGTATCCACTGTTTTCTAGCGTTGTTTCAATACCATGCAAGGGACAAACTATGCGTTCAGACAGACGGGCGCGTGCGTTCTGCACATTCTTTCTCCTCATCGTTTTCCAGGCTCAGGGCCAGGAGAGGCTCTCAATCGCCCAGGCGATCGAGATTGCTCTTCGCCAAAACCCCGGATTGGCCGCGGCGCGGCAGGAGCTGGGGATGGCTTCGGGAAGGTTCTGGTCTGACGTGTCGCCTCCGCCGCCAACGCTTACTCTCACGAGGGAATACATACCCGCGGGCAGGAGTCCGGCCCAGTTCCAGGAACAGTCGATCGCATTGAACCAGAACCTCGATTTTCCTGTGTCGTGGTACCTCAAGGGTGAGCACTCGGCCCAGTCGCGTCGGCAGGCTGAGGCCCAGGTGCGGACTTCAACAATCTCGCTGATAGCGCGGGTGAAAATCGCGTATTACACGGCCCGGGGGTGTCTGGACAAACTCGAACTCGCCGGGGAGAATGTCACGATTGCCCGCGATTTCTCCCAGCGGGCTGAAATCCGGTTCAAGGCCGGTGAAGCCACGCACCTGGAATACCAGACTTCAAGAGTCCAGCTGGGTCAGGTTCTGCAGGCGTTAGAACGTTCTAAAAAAGAAGAGCGTGTGTCGAGGAGCCAGCTTATGTTTTTGTTGGGGAAGAAAGAGGAGGGTAGAGTCGAGGTGCCGGTGTCGTTGGACAGCCTGGAATATTCTCCCGCGTCAGGCTCGCTTGAGCGGAATCTTACCATGGCCGATCAGGTCAATCCTCAGCTCTCTTTTATGAGATTGAAAAAGGAAGCAGCATCCACCTCGGCATCACTTGCCTGGTGGAACGTCCTGCCGGGATTGTCCATCAGTTATCTCCGGCAGTCGCGCGATGGAAACTCGGGCTACTATGGCTTCGGGGTGGGTGTTTCGCTGCCGCTTTGGGCATTGTTTGACCACCGGGGAAAAATTGAAGCGGCGTCCGCGGCACTGCGCGCATCCGAGTTCGAACTGAAGGACACCGAAAACCGGATCGAAGTCGAAATTCAGCAAGCCTGGCTCGAGCTGAAAGAAAGTGAACGGCTCATCGAGCTCTACCTGAGCGACCTTCTCGAACAATCGGAGGAAGTCGATCGGACAGCCCGGGTCAGTTATGCATCGGGCGAAATCACGTATCTTGAATACCTTCAGGCGCGTCAGCTGCTCATCCAATCGCGTTCGGAGTACATCGATGCATTGGTGCAGGTGAACGCTTCGAAAGCGAGGCTTGAAGAAGCAATTGGAGCTATGCCAAACGAATGAAGAAAAGGGAAGTCATTATGAACTGCATCAAAGGAATCCTGTGCGCTTCCATCTCCGGCGCCCTCCTGCTTCCGGTCACGGGCTGCGGGAGATCTGAGTCCGATCAGCACGCTTCATCAGAGTCCTCTTCGGGAGCCGATACCGTGAGGGTGCGGGTCGAATCCCTTGCCTCGGGCGGACTGTCGCTGTGCCGGGTTGAGAGTAAGGTCCTGATGGATACGCTGACGATACCCTCGCGCATAATCCCAAGCCAGGATTTGGAGGCGAGTGTCGGCTCGCTTATCCAGGGACGCGTGCGTGAGGTTTTTGTGAAGCTTGGTGACCGGGTGCGAAAGAACCAGCCTCTCATGACGCTCGAAGGGCTGGAAATCGGCGAGCTGAAAGCGAGATACGTGCAGGCGTCCGCGAACTTGAGGTACACAGAGGCAAAATTCAATCGTGCGAAGAGCCTCTTTGAGCAGAATGCCGCCTCCCAGAAAGCAATGCTTGAAGCGCAGGCGGATTTCGAAAAAGCGCGCGCCGAGTTCTCTGCGGAAGACCAGAAGATCCACTCCGTCGGAATGGCCGACGACGAGTTGATCGCGATAGCCGAAGGCAAAACAGGGCTTCATTCGAGCGGATTCATGGCGCTGCGCTCGCCGATTGATGGAGTGGTCTCAGAACGAAACGTCTCCATCGGCCAATTTGTGGAACCGAATTCCAACGCATTCAAGATTGTCGACACGAGGGAGCTCTGGGTCGACGGCAATCTCTCGGAAATCGACCTGTCGAGAGTCTCCATGCACACACCCGTCGCGCTTCGGGTTGCAGCGTATCCGAGGGAGGTCTTCCGGGGAACGATCGTCTACGTCGGAACGACCGTCGATGCTCAGAGCCGATCGATCAAGGTCAGGGCGACGGTGGGAAATGTCGGGAGAAAACTCCGACCTGAAATGTTCGCCGAAATGCTCATACCGGAACGCCGCGAGGCCGGAGGCTTCGTGATTCCTTCCGAGTGTGTCGTGAAAGACGGAGAGGATTCATTCGTGTTCAGGTCGATCGGTGGCGGTGCCTTCCTGCGACAAAGAATCCAGCTCGGCGAGATACGCAGCGCGTCGGTCATCGTTCTCGACGGAATCCGGGCCGGAGATGAACTCGTCCAGAACGGCACGTTTATCCTGAAATCCGAAATGAAGAAGAGCACCTTCGGAGAGGAGCATTGAACATGCTTGAGCGAGTTGTCACCTGGTGTCTTGGGCAGAAAGGATTCGTGCTGTTTCTCGTCTTCCTCATCGTCTGCGTCGGGTTCTTCTCATACCTCTCGCTGCCGGTCGATGCTTTCCCCGATGTCACCAACACGCAGGTCGAGATTCTTTCTTCCGCCCCAGGCCTTGCACCCCTGGAAATCGAGCGGTTTGTGACCAACCCGGTCGAACTGGCGATGCGGGGATTGCCGAAGGTGACGCAGATGCGATCGGTGACGAAGTACGGCCTCTCTGTTGTCACCATAGTGTTTGAGGACAATGTCGATATCTACGTCGCGCGTCAGCTCGTGTTCGAACGCCTTGCCGAACTCGAGTCGGCGATGCCCAGGGGCGTCAGGATATCGTTGGGTCCCGTGGCAACCGCCATGGGCGAGATCTATCAATACACTCTTGACGGAGCGCTGCCGGCGGATCCTCAGGCCCAGGTCACCTATCTCACAGAACTACGGACGCTGCAGGAGTGGGTGGTAACACCGCTCCTCAAGGGGATTCCCGGGGTCAGCGAGGTGAATTCCTTCGGAGGCTATTTCAAGCAATATCAGGTTGAAGTCGAACCGGAGAAGCTGCTCAACTACGGATTGACCGTCGATGATGTTTTCAGCGCGATCGAACAGAACAATGAAAATGTCGGCGGAAATATCGTGGTGATCCACTCCGAGCAGGCGATCGTTCGGGGGATCGGGTTGATCCGCGACGTGGAAGACATCCGGAACATCGTTCTCAAATCCATCCACGGCACTCCCGTGTGCATCCGAAACGTGGGGCGTGTCTCGGTGGGGCAGGCGGTGCGGCAGGGCGCGTCGATGGTGGACGGAACTCACGAAGCAGTTGGCGGTATTGTGATGATGCTCCGCGGTGAAAACAGCAAGGAGGTAGTGGAGCGTATCAAGTCGAAAGTCGCCCGGATCAACTCGAGCAATGTACTCCCGAACGGTTTGCAGATCGTGCCCTACTATGATCGGACGACGATCATCAACAGCAGCATCAGAACGGTCGTTGAGGCGCTCCTTCAGGGGGTGGTACTGGTCATGATTGTCCTGTATGTTTTGCTGCGGAGTGTGCGCGGCTCCATCGTTGTACTGCTGGCGCTTCCTCTCTCGATGCTTGCCACGTTCACGATCATGCGTCTCACGGGCATCGATGCCAACCTCATGTCGTTTGGCGGACTGGCGATCTCGATCGGAATGATCATCGACGCGACGATCATCCAGGTGGAAAACGTTCAGCGGCATTTTTCGCAGAATGCGGCACCGGAACGCTCGTTCACCACAGTCCTGAAGGCGGTGATGGAGGTTCGCAAGCCGAGCATTTTCGGCGAGCTCATCACTGCGATGACGTTCCTCCCGATATTGACTCTTGAGGGAATGGAAGGAAAGATGTTCAGGCCGCTGGCGGCGACTGTCGCGATTGCACTTTTTGCCTCGCTGTTGATGTCAATCGTTGTCATTCCGTCACTCTGCTATCTCGTATTGAAGCCCGGCGAGGGGGAACATAATCCATTGCTTGCCGGCCTGAAAACGAGGTACACCAGGGCACTCGGCTGGGTGTTTGATCGCCGGAAAGTCTTTCTGGCGAGTGCGGTGATTGCACTGGTCATGGCGTTGGCAGTGCTGCCGTTTCTAGGCTCGGAGTTCATCCCGATCATGGACGAAGGGGCATTTGACATGGATGTTCAGCTCCTTCCCGGGGTCTCTCTCGCAAAATCTGTAGAACTCAACCAGCAGGCTGCCCGGCGCCTGAAGAAATTCCCGGAGTTGGAGATGATCATCTCCAGAACGGGGCAGACGGGGATAGCCCTGGAAGCTCGCGGTGTGGACAAAACAGGATTTACCGGTGTCTTCAAACCGAGGTCGGAATGGAAAACGGCCTCGAGCCGCGAGGAAATGACCCGAATGATGCGTGATTCGCTTGAGTCGATCCCGGGAATCGTGTTCAGCTTCAGCCAGCCCATTCAATGCCGGATCGACGAACTCGTTGCCGGCACGAGGGCACAGCTCATCTTCAAACTCTTCGGCGACAATATTGATGTCCTCACGGCGAAGGCCGAAGAAATCGCTCAGGTGTTGAACGATGTCCGGGGAACGGCAGATCTCGTGATCGAACGGACCGCGGGCCAGCCATACATCAGTGTCCGTGTCGACAGGGCGAAGATTGCCCGGCACGGTCTCAACGTGAGCGATGTGCTGCGCGTGGTCGAAATCGCCATCGGAGGGAAACCGGCTGCACAAATCTACGAACAAAACAAATCGTTCGATATTGCGATCCGTTTCCCTGAGGAACATCGCAACTCCGCCGAAGCTATAGCCGCGACGCTCGTGACGACCCGTCAGGGCTACAACGTTCCACTGAAAGAAATCGCAGCGGTGAGCACGGAAGAAGGTCCCGTCCAGATCACGCGGGAAAACGGCATGCGCAGGATCGGCATCGAGATAAACATTGAGGATCGTGACATTGTCGGCTACGTGCAGGAGGCGCGGCAGCGCATCCAGCGCACGGTGAAGTTGCCCGCAGGATATTTCGGCGAATGGGGGGGGCAATTTGAGAACCAGCAGCGGGCGATGAGCCGTCTGATGATGATCGGTCCGGCCGTGATCGCTCTGATTCTCGTTCTTCTGTTCTTTACGTTTCATTCACTCCGGCTCGCGCTTCTTGTGATCATCAATCTCCCGTTCGCTCTGATCGGTGGAGTGTTTGCCCTCTACATTTCCGGGCTCTATCTCTCAGTCCCTGCATCAGTCGGCTTCGTCGTGCTGTTTGGAGTCGCAGTTCTCAACGGCATCGTTCTTGTCTCACATTTCCAGCATCTTCGCGAGGGCGGATTGAATGTCGATGAGGCCGTGCGACAGGGTGCCGAAGATCGCCTTCGTCCCGTACTCATGACAGCATTGATCGCCATCTTCAGCCTTGTCCCCATGCTGTTTGCTACCGGCCCGGGCTCGGAAATCCAAAAACCTCTGGCGACAGTTGTTGTGGGCGGCTTACTGACTTCCACGTTTCTGACGCTCTTTCTCATACCGATGATCTACCGTGTCGTTGAAAACGCGATCATGCGACGTGTGAGTCGAGGTTAGAGCTCAGGAAGTTTCGTGCAGATGGAGATGTTCGAGTCTTGATTTTCCTGGCCGCGCTGGATATATTGACATCCGGAGAGGAAAGACATTCAATGATATCGTTCCATCAAGCGATCAAGATCATCCTTGAGGCGATAATTCCCGTCGATGCGGAGAACTGTCCGCTGGGCTCCCTGCATGGGCGCGTGCTCGCACAAGAGGTCGCCGCCCCGATCGACGTCCCGCCGTTCGACAATTCAGCCATGGATGGATTTGCCATTTGCTCCGAGGACGCCGCCGGTGCCCGGCCTGACCGGCCCGTCTCCCTGAGACTCTTGGCCGAAATCGCGGCGGGAGATGCGGCGACTGCACCACTGTTGAAGGGAAGTACGTTTCGGATTCTTACCGGCGCTCCGATCCCGCCCGGTGCAGATGCTGTGATAGAGCAGGAGCGGGTTGAATTTGCAGATGGTCAAATCCTTCTGAAGGAACCGGTGCCGTTCGGGCGGAATGTCCGATCAAGAGGCGAAGATGCCACCAAGGGAGCGAGCGTGTTGCTCCAGGGCGACGTGCTCGATGCGGCACGAGTCGGGATCATCGCGTCGGTGGGAATCGGCGCATTGCAGGTCCACAGGATTCCGCGCGTCGCGATACTCACGACAGGAAACGAACTGGTGGAGGTGAATCAGCCTCTCAAGGGTGGTCAGATTCACGACAGTAATTCTTTCACCTTGCAGGGGCTTGTCCGCGAAGCCGGATGCGAGCCGGTTCTCGTCGGACCCGCAAGCGACTCTCTGGAAGACCTCAAGAAAAGAATCCGGACGGGCCTCTCGGCTGATGCCTTGATCACGGCCGGAGGCGTTTCCATGGGCACGAGGGATATGGTGCTGCAGGCATTTCGTGAGACGGATGTTGATCTCCTTTTCTGGAAGGTGAACATAAAGCCGGGAATGCCCTTCGCCTTTGGGCTGTATCGACCTCCCGGGGCGCTTCGGCCGGTGCCGGTTTTCGCTCTCCCCGGCAATCCTGTCTCCGCGATGGTCACGTTTCTTCAACTCGCCCGACCGGCCTTGCGCATCTTGATGGGCTCCAGGGAGGGACTGGTTGGAACGAACCTCAAAGCGAAACTCGAGCATGATTATTCCAAGCTGGATGGGAAGCTGCATTTTGCGCGGGGGATTGTGAGGAACGAGAACGGAAAGTTGGTTGTTCGAATTACAGGGTCCCAGAGCTCCGGGGTCCTGACGTCGTTGTCGCTTGCGAATTGCCTTGTCGTCATCCCGGAAACAGAACATCTCATGAAGGCTGGCTCGGAGGTCGAAGTGCGGCTGACGCGTGAAGTTGCGATGTAGCGCAAATTGAGGTTTGGTATGAAGATTACCCTGAGACTATTCTCCGTTGCCAGAGACCTTGCAGGATTCCGCGAACAGACAATGGAAATCCCGGCTGGTTCTCGCGCTGCGAACATCCTGGAGATTCTCCAGGACCGGAATCCAAAATTCGCCGAATGGCAGCACGCAGTCCGGATCGCTGTGAACCAGGAGTATGTCTCCAATGATCACCCGTTGCACGACGGAGATGACGTCGCCGTCATTCCTCCGGTGAGCGGCGGCTAGGTGGCTTGCCCATGGTTGAGATAACCCATTCAACGATCGACGTTCAGAGCATCGTCGGGACCGTGACGAACTCCGAGTCCGGTGCGATCGACGTTTTTATCGGCACGACCAGGAACAACTCGGATGGACGGGGTGTCCTGTCGCTGATGTATGAGGCCTATGAACCTATGGCTTTGAAGATCATGGCGGAGCTGGAAGATGAGGCCAGAAGCAGGTGGAACCTGCACAGGGTTGTCGTCGTGCATCGTCTCGGAGTCGTCGAGGCCGCCGAGGCAAGTGTCGTCGTTGCAGTATCATCGGCTCACAGAAAAGAAGCCTTTGATGCGTGCCGCTTTCTCATCGATCGGCTGAAACGGGATGTTCCCATTTGGAAAAAAGAACGCTTTGTCGATGGAAGTGAAAAATGGTCGGTCTCAAAGGCAACCAATCAGGAATCGACGGGGGCGTTGAAATGACTTCTTCGACACCAATCAGTGCCTCGATGCAGCGAATCCTCAAAGATTCTTTCGGCAGGGTCATCAACAACCTGCGGATCTCCGTGACCGATCGCTGCAATTTCAGATGCCGGTATTGCATGCCCGAGCAGGGGATGACGTGGCTTGCGAAGAAGGAACTCCTGACCTATGAAGAGATCACGAGACTCACGCGTATCTTCTCCTCGCTCGGTGTGAAGAAGCTCCGGCTGACAGGCGGTGAGCCGTTGATGAGGAAGGATCTTCATACGCTCGTCGGCGAACTCGCCTCCATAGGCGGAATCGAAGACATCGCGTTGACCACGAATGGCTATTTCCTTGCCGAGCAGGCGGTCCATCTCTCCCGTGCCGGATTGCGCAGGATCAATGTCAGCCTGGACTCACTCGACGCCGCGGTCTTTAATGAGGTCACGCGACGCGACTATTATGATCGGGTTTGGAAAGGCATTGAAGCGGCAGAGAGTGCGGGCGTTCGCCCGATTAAGCTCAATGTCGTACTTCTTCGCGGCGTGAACGACCGGGAGATTGCCGCTTTCGCCAGGCTGGCTCGCACGAAACCGTACATCATCCGGTTTATCGAATTCATGCCCATCGGATCGGATGACGGATGGTCGGCTGACCAGGTTGTGCCCACGAAAGAAGTGATAGCGGCCATCGAACATGAAATCGGAATGCGCCTGGTGCCGGTGGAGATGCACGGGGCCCAGCCCGCGGATCGTTACGCGGCTGAGGACGGCCTCGGCGAGTTCGGTTTCATCAGCTCCGTCAGCGAGCCATTTTGCGATCATTGCAATCGGGTCAGGATCACATCTGATGGCAAACTGAGAGCGTGTCTTTTTTCGCTAGAAGAGACGGATTTGAAGGCGCTTCTGAGGAACGGTGCCGGCGAGGATGCGATTGCCGAGGCAATCCAGAAAACCGTTTGGGGCAAGCAGGAAGGCCATCTGATCAATCAGCCCGGGTTCATTCGTCCGGAGAGAACGATGTCTCAAATCGGGGGTTGAAATGAAAATCGGAATCTTGATATGCGCGCTGCTTGCGGTCTCGTGCGGAAAACAGGAAACCCCGGAGCAAAAGCCGGCACCTGCGAACGATGAACCGAAGATCGAAGAGTTGGTTTCGCAGTTGTACGCAGGGATGGAGCGGGCATACAACGATGGTGGAGTCGATACGGACAGCCTGATCGACGCAAATTACCGGAGCGATGTTTTCTATGTAACCCCCTGGGGTTCGACCGAACCGCTCGATTCAACGAAGGCGCGTCTCCGGAACGCCTTCGGCCATGTCAGGAATTACAGCCATCGCATCGAGAGCGTGAGAGTGAAAGCCTTCGGCACCGTTGCGTATGCATTCTTCATTCTCCGGCAGGAGTACACCGTCGACGGCGGGCAGCTGGACGAGTATCTGCCGACGACATTTGTGCTCGAGCGTACGGGAGCCGGCTGGAAGATCATTCACGTCCATCGTTCGACTGATTATGA
>DOWV01000149.1:468-719 GCA_003519375.1 Bacteroidota bacterium | reverse complement strand
GTCTCCTGGAGGATTGAATTCGCATGGGAGACCGAAACTTCCACCCGGCCAGTCGGGCACGGAGAAATTCCCCGTGCTGACATACGGTGAGACACCGACCATCTCACACGAACAGTGGCGGTTCGATGTTTGGGGAAGTGTGGAGGCCGACCGTCAATGGACGTGGAACGAATTCATGGCGCTCCCGCAATCGGATCTGAAAGCGGACTTCCACTGTGTCACACACTGGAGTCGTTTCGACGACACATGGG
>DOWV01000149.1:0-293 GCA_003519375.1 Bacteroidota bacterium | reverse complement strand
CGAAATTCGTTCTGCAGCACGCCTTTGGCGGTTATACGACAAATCTCCCTCTCCAATGGATGATCGATGAAGACGTGATGTTCGCTCACACGATCAACGGCAGGCCCCTCGAGACCGACCACGGGGGCCCCATGCGGGTCATCACGCCGCGCCGCTATGCCTGGAAAGGCGCGAAGTGGATACGGGGACTTGAATTCCTTCCGAAAGACAAGCCGGGATTCTGGGAAGCCAACGGATACAGCAACACGGCCGATCCCTGGAAAGATGAACGGTTTTGGTAGTGGACACTCCCA
>DOWV01000345.1:10250-10603 GCA_003519375.1 Bacteroidota bacterium | reverse complement strand
GTCGGCTCGATTTTCAAACTTGACAACAATTCTCTCGTCTATGCGCAGGTGGGATACAAGCCTGCTCCATATCTCGTCGTCTCGATGCTGTATCAGTGGACCTTCGCAGAAATCCGAGATGAGAAATCAGGACAAGTGGTCGGGTTTAGACCTCAGAAGAGAATTGAGCCCAGAGTCGGTTTCATAGCGCGATTCTAGCTGCGCGGTCGAAACCATCGACCTTGCCACAAAGGCACCCCACCTGACTGCCGTCAGGCGGGCGAGCAAGACACGAAGAAAGTAGATGAATTTCGTCCACTCAAAATTCCTTTGTGACTTCGTGTCTTCTGCCGCTGTACGGCATCCCGCTCTTT
>DOWV01000345.1:8368-10076 GCA_003519375.1 Bacteroidota bacterium | reverse complement strand
CCGTGATTTGCACATCTCTCACTGCATTCTTCCGCGTTTTTCACTCATTTGAAATTTCTTCTTATGTCCTTTCTGAATAAGGTTGTTGTTACTGCAATGCCCTTGATTCCAAAGGCCGTTGTGGGCCGCGTCGCGAGCCGCTATATCGCCGGGACGACGCTGAGCGACGGCGTTGGTGCTGTTGCCACTCTGAACAAGGCAGGCATGATGGCAACGATGGATCTTCTGGGCGAAGATATTACAGCAGCTGCCGAGGCACATCAGGTCCGCGACAGTATTCTCCCGATCCTCCGCGCCATCGATCAGCACCGGCTCAATTCAAATGTCTCGATCAAGCCGACGCAACTCGGCCTGCGTATCGACCCCGAGCTTTGTTACAGGAATATCCGTGCGATCCTCGATGAGGCGAAGGCCCTTGGGAATTTCGTCCGCATCGATATGGAGGATGCCGGAACGACGGATGCGACGCTTGACATCTATCGAAGGCTTCGGGCAGTCGGATACACCAATACCGGCGTGGTCATTCAAGCCTACCTTCATCGGAGCGAATCGGATGTCCGCGCCCTCGTCAGGGAAGGCGCCAACATCCGTTTGTGCAAGGGTATCTATAATGAGTCGCCCTCCATCGCGTTCAAGGGCCGCCAGGAGATCCGGGATAATTACATGAAGCTGTTGTCCATAATCCTGGAAGGAGGGACCTATGTCGGGATCGCAACGCATGATGACGTGCTCATCGACGGCGCTCTGGGGCTTGTTCGAAAGCTGGGACGAAAGCCGGCGCAGTATGAATTCCAGATGCTGCTCGGTGTCCGCGAGACAAGGCGCGGTCAGATTGTTCGGGACGGCCATCAACTGCGCGTGTACGTTCCGTACGGCGAACAATGGTACGCTTATTCGACGCGTCGACTGAAGGAAAATCCGTCGATGGCCTGGTATATTACAAAAGCACTCTATATTCGTTGAATCAGCTCTCTTAACCAAAACGTAAGGAGACTGTTATGGCAGATATCAAGAGCGGTGGCGGAGGCGAGCCGGTGTTCAGACCGTTTGTGCCTGTCGAGACCGACATGAAGGAGTTTACCCTTCGTGCGCTCATCATTGGATTGGTGATGTGCGTGATTCTTGGAGCGGCGAACGCGTACCTCGGACTCAAGGCGGGCATGACGATTGCGGCCACGTATCCGGCAGCCGTTATCGGCATGGCTATTTTGAGGATTTACAAGGGTTCGATTCTTGAAGAAAACTTTGCTCGTACCGTCGGCTCGATCGGTGAGTCCGTGGCCGCGGGCGCCATCTTCACCATCCCCGCGTTTGTCGTGCTTCAATTGTGGAAGTTTGACACCGGGAACATGTTGAGCGAATATCTGACGGCGAGTGCGCTGATGATTCTTGGCGGTATCCTTGGGATCATGTTCGTAACGATTCTACGCAAGGTGATGGTGGAGGATCACTCTCTTCCGTTCCCTGAGTCGGTTGCGGCAAGTGAGATCCATAAAGCCGGTCAGCGTGGGACCGAAGCCGCGATGCAGCTCTTCAAGGCCATGGGCGTCGGCGCGTTGGTAAAATTGCTGTCGAGAGCCGACATTGGCACGAAAGATGGATTGGGAGCATTCTTCTATCAAAACAGTTTCCAGATCCCGTTGGGAAAAATCAAGGAGAGCCTCGTCCGTCTCGGGTTGACCAAGGAATCGAATATTGTTCCGGCCGG
>DOWV01000345.1:3121-8104 GCA_003519375.1 Bacteroidota bacterium | reverse complement strand
TACACTGCAGCCGACGGGACACAAGACTGGGCGGCTCTGACCGGCCATCTCTATCGTTTCATCGTCCGTCCGATCGCGGTCGGCGGTATGCTCGTGGGTGCCTGTTACACGCTCTGGCGCATGCGCAAGAATCTTATCATTGGAATCAAGCGTGGCGTCGCAGATGTTCGCAAGGCCGCTTCGTCTGATGCAACCACGATCCGGACCGAGCGCGATCTCTCATTCCGCGTTGTACTGCTCGGCATCATGGTCGTGTTCATCCTCATGATTGCCCTCTACTTCTATTTCACGCAGGCGATCGGGGGCGCAATCCTGGCTGCGGTTGTTATGCTCGTGACCGGATTCTTCTTCGCTGCTGTGTCCGGTAATCTCGTTGGTATGATCGGTTCATCTAATAATCCCATCTCCGGGTTGACACTGGCAACAACGGTGGTCGCCGCTCTCACGATGGTCGTCGTCGGAGTCTCCGGATCCCAGGGCGTTGCCGCAGTCCTCGGTGTTGCAGCAGTCGTCTGCGTTTCCTCGGCTGTCGCGGGCGAAATGCTCCAGGACCTCAAGGTAGGACACATTCTTGGAGGCACGCCATGGAAGATGCAGATCGGTGACATTGTGGGCGTCGTACTGGCCGGACTGGTCATGTTCTTCCCGTTGTACGTTCTGCACAACTCCGATCTGGCGCAGAATCCGTTGACCGGCGGATTCGGCAGTAAGAATCTTTCTGCGCCGCAGGCAGGTTTGATGGCAGCCATTTCTCAAGGCATTGTCGGCGGCGAGATGGCGTGGCCGCTGGTCGTGGTTGGAATTGCGATGGGTTTCTCGCTCATCCTTATCAAGGTCCGGAGCCCGATGTTGTTCTCGGTGGGTATGTACCTCCCGCTCGGAACGACGTTCGCGATCTTTGTCGGCGGACTCATTCGTGGTATCGTCGATAAACGGGCGAAAAAGCGTGGCTTCAATGGCGCACAAAAGGCGCGCGTGGAGAATGCAGGCATCCTCGCCGCTTCCGGTCTCATCGCAGGAGAGGCCCTGGTGGGACTGTTTATCGCCGGAGTTGTGTTCATGAAGGATCAAATGGGAAGTCCGCCGGAATTCTGGGCGCTCGAGATCTTCGATGGCATCGCCCCGTGGCTCGCGATTGCGTTCTTTGCGGTGCTGGCGAGCTATCTGATATTCGTGCCGGTGAAGAAGGCTGGATCGCCGGATGAGCCGGCTCCTCCCACGGCAATGATGTAACAACGGGACTCGTATCGGATGCCGAGCGGAGTAATCTTTCCGGATTGCTCCGCTCATTTTGTCCATAGAGGCGCTGACTCGTCGCATGTTCAAAAGAAAAGACAAGAAAGAGATAAACCTTCTCGAGCTCATGCCGGCCCAGCGCGTCTCCTGGGAAACGGCGGAGAACGGCACCGTCGTTGTGCTCATACCGAAATTCCACAACGAGTTTCTGGTGCGATGGCTTGTCCCGCGGCTGCGTTATCCTTTCGTCCGTCTTAAGCTCGACCCGCTGGGGAGCTTCGTCTGGAAACAGTGCGACGGAAGGACCACGGTAACGGTCATCGCCGAAAGGATGCAGGCGGAATTCGGGGATTCGCTTCAGCAGGTACATAACCGGATCCGTTCGTTCCTGCTCATGCTTGAGAAAACCGAGGTTGTCGATCTTCATGAACGTGGGACTGACACTCTGCATCATGAGAAATCATCTAAAAAATAATCACGCAAAGTCGCCCCGACCAGGAACGTCGGGGTAAACGAAGACACAAAGCGTAAAAAGAAATATATTCTCTTGGCGACTTTGCGGCTTGGCGTGAGACCCCCGTCGTTTCTGAGGGGCCTTTTGACAAAGGTTCTAGCATCTTAAGGAGAAACAGCAATGGCAAATCCAATTGAAGGACTGAAACCGGAAGGCGTGTGGAAGTACTTTGCTGAGATCAGCAAGATTCCCCGCGGCTCCAAGAATGAAAAACAGATTGCCGCCTATGTGATGCAGAAGGCGAAGGAATTCGGACTCGAGGCAAAGCAGGACAAGTTCATGACCGTCGTCGTTCGTAAGCCCGCAACGCCCGGTTACGAAAACCGCCCGATGATCTGCCTCCAGGGTCACCTGGATATGGTGTGTGAGAAGAACAAGGACAAAGTGCACGATTTCGAGAAAGACCCGATTGAGCTCGTTCGCGACGGAAATATCATGAAGGCGAACGGAACGACGCTTGGGGCGGACAATGGGGTTGCCGTTGCCACCAATCTGGCGATCATGGAGGATAAGTCGCTTGTTCATGGACCCCTGGAATTCCTTTTTACGATCGACGAAGAGACGGGTCTGACCGGCGCGTCGAATTTGAAACCGGGTTTCATCCAGAGCAAGATCCTGATGAACCTCGATTCGGAAGAAGAAGGTGAACTCTATGTCGGTTGCTCCGGCGGCAAGAATACCATCGGCGTGTGGAAAGCTGCATTTGAAAACTCGCCGGGGAAATCGGTCGCAGCAGCGCTTCACGTCAAAGGACTCAAGGGAGGGCACTCCGGGCTTGAAATCGACAAGGGCCGCGGCAATTCGCTGAAGATCATCAACAGGGCGCTTCTTGCGCTCACCGATATCGGTGCTCGGCTCGCAAGTATCGAAGGCGGCAATAAGAGCAATGCCATTCCGCGTGAGGCGGAGGCTCTGGTCTTCCTGCCCGCGGCGAAGCTGAATCAGGCAAAGAAGGTCGTCGCGGCGTTCAACACAGTCGCCAAAGCGGAACTCGCCTCGGTTGAACCCGATCTGGTCGTGGAGCTTGAAGTGAAAAAGGACCTCAAGAAGGGAAAGGTGATCAAGAAGCAGCAGCAAGCGCTCCTTCTCAAGACTATCGCCGGACTTCCGCACGGCGTCATCAAGATGAGTGCGGACATCGCCGGACTTGTCGAGACCTCGACGAACGTCGCCGTCATCCGGACGGAGAAGGGGAAGATCACCCTCACGACGAGTCAGCGCAGCTCCGTGGCATCCGAGATCCTCGAGATCTGCCAGTCGGTTGTGTCGGTGTTTGAACTCGGCGGGGCGAAAGTCCAGACTACTGAGGGTTACCCGGGCTGGAAGCCGAACCTTGCATCGCCAATCCTGAAGCAGGCGAAGGCGACCTATCAGCAGTTGTATGGCAAAGAACCGGCCGTGAAGGCGATCCACGCGGGTCTGGAATGTGGAATCATCGGAGAGAAATACCCCGGCATGGACATGGTGTCCTTCGGTCCCACCCTTCAAGCGGTCCATTCACCCGATGAGAAAATCTACATCGACACGGTGGACAAGTTCTGGAAGTTCCTGCTCGGTATTCTGAAGAACGTCAACTAGCCTCAAACCTGTCGACGGTGGGCGCACTGATCCCTTCGCCCACCGTCGTTTCGTTCGTCCAGCAACCACTACTCTATGTCTACTCCAACCGAAGCGCCTGTTCTCGCCCAGCCGCCGCGCATTGTACGATGGATCGTCCTCGTCGCCATAAGCGTCGCGATGTTCGGCAACTACTACATCTATGATGCCATCAGTCCCCTTGCCGACGTGCTGGTCCGGCAGCTCCACTTCACCGATTCCGATATCGGACTTCTGCAGGGGATCTATAGCGTTCCGAACATATTCATGGTTCTGATCGGCGGATTCATCATTGATCGTCTCGGGACAAAGAAGTCAACGTTCATTTTCGCTCTCCTTTGCCTTCTCGGATCGGTCATCACCGCACTGAGCGACACGTTGATTCCCATGGCCGCAGGCAGGCTCGTTTTCGGACTCGGCGCCGAATCCCTGATAGTCGCGGTGACGACCGCGGTCGCAAAGTGGTTCAAGGGCAAGGAGCTCAGTTTCGCGTTCGGGATGAACCTTACCATCGCGAGACTCGGGTCGTTCGCTGCTCTCAACTCGCCGACGTGGGCTTCTTCCGCGTATGAGCACTGGCGGGGGCCCCTCCTTATCAGCATCGTCTTTGGCGTCGTGTGCGTTGTCGGAGCGGTTGTCTATTGGATCCTGGAGAGAAGCGCTGAACAGAAATACCAGGTGGGACAGGCCGGAGCGACCGAAAAAGTGGTGTGGAATGACATCTTCAAATTCGGGACGTCGTACTGGTATATCGTCGCCCTCTGTGTCACGTTCTATTCGGGCATCTTTCCATTCCAGACCTTTGCCGTAAAATTCTTCATCGAAGCACATGGGACGTCACGCGAGATGGGAGGATTTCTCTCGAGTATGCTGACGGTGTTTGCCATGATCGCCACTCCACTTTTTGGTCTCATGGTCGATCGAATTGGAAAACGCTCACTGTTCATGATGTTTGGCTCGCTGCTTCTTTCGCCGGTCTATCTCATGATGGGTTATACGCATATCTCGCTCTTCGTTCCCATGGCGATGATGGGGATAGCGTTCTCCTTGATCCCCGCCATTATGTGGCCCTCCGTCAGCTATCTGGTTGAGGAATCGAAACTCGGCACCGCATATGGACTCATGACGTTGATTCAGAACATCGGACTCGCGGGATTCAATTTCCTGATCGGCTGGGCGAACGATTTCATGGGGGCCAGCACTTCAAACCCTGACGGGTACGTCCTGGGGATGTGGATATTCTCTTCTCTGGGGTTCTTCGGATTTCTCTTTGCGTATCTTCTGCGCCGAAGAGAAACGGGCCCCTACGCTCACGGGCTGGAGACGATCAGGGCTGGAAGCGAGAAGAAGTGAGGGCGCAAATTATTCCGATGGTAAGAGGTAAGACCGCAAATCGTCTCGAGGTGGTTAGACGTAAGACGGAAGTGCGCGGATTGTGCTTCGACGGTAAAGAGTAAGACTTGAATCAGGTAAGAAGAGAGGGAGAGGATGTGAGAAGCTCCTCTCCACCTTTTCAGAACAATCGAAAGGAACCCCGCCATGAAACATCTTCTGGTTCTTGTTTCCCTCATCGTTGTTATCGGAGCGGTCTTTTCCTCTTGCGGACCGAAGGCAAGAACCGACGTGCCGAAGTACAC
>DOWV01000345.1:0-2918 GCA_003519375.1 Bacteroidota bacterium | reverse complement strand
TGCTCGTCAGCAGCAATAGCACAGGTATTTTCAACGTGTTCGAGATCTCCATCGCGGATTCGGCAAAACACCAGGTGACCGCGTCCACCGTCGAGTCGTATTTCGCGGTAGATTATGTCCCCGGGACGGGCGATATCTTGTATGCCGCTGACAAAGGGGGGAACGAGAACAACCACCTCTACCTGCTCACCGCCGATGGCTCGTCCCGTGATCTCACGCCGGGGAAAGACGAGAAGGTCTCCTTCCTCCGCTGGTCTGCAGACAAGAAGTCGTTCTTCTACATTTCCAACAAGCGCACACCGCGCTTTTTTGATGTGTACCGTATGGAATTGGATACTTGGACCCCGGCGGTCGTCTATCGCAACGAGAAAGGATTGAACGTCGACGATGTATCACGGGACGGGAAGAAGGTCGCACTGAACGAGTCCATCACGTCGAGCGAGAACCGGCTGTATGTCCACGACCTCGCTACTGGCAAGACGCTCGAAATATCCGATCCCGCGATGCCGGGCTCGTACAGCACAGCAGGATTCAGCAACGACGGCAGCACGTTCTTCTACACGACCGACGCCGGGAAGGAATTCCAGTACCTGGCGAAGTTCGACCTGGCGACGGGGAGCCGTTCAACCGTCTTCGAGACCAAGTGGGACGTGATGTATAGCTACACGTCGGAAAACGAAAAGTACCGCGTCATCGGCATCAACGAGGACGCCAAGAACGTCCTGAAGGTGATCGACAATGCCACGGGGGCAGATGTGGCCATGCCCGCGATCCCCGACGGAGATGTTCTGGCCGTGGAGATCTCCCCGAGCGAGAAATTGATGCGCCTCACCATCGGTACCTCAAGGTCGCCGAGCGACGTGTACGTCTACGAGTTCGGATCGAAAAAGCTGTCGAGGCTGACGAGGACGCTCAACCCCGAGATCGACCCGAACAATCTTGTCGCGGCCGAGGTGGTTCGTTACAAGTCGTTCGATGGGCTCGACATACCGGCCGTCTTCTACAAACCCCTCATGGCGTCTTCCTCGGCGAGAGTCCCGGCGTTGGTGTGGGTGCACGGCGGACCTGGCGGCCAGTCGCGTGTCGGCTTCAATGAGCTGATCCAGTACCTCGCCAACCACGGGTACGCCGTGCTGGCTGTCAACAACAGGGGGAGCAGCGGGTACGGCAAGACATTTTACAAGATGGATGATCGCAACCACGGTGAGAAGGACCTGATGGATTGCGTCCACGGGAAGAAGTACCTGCAGGGCCTGGAGGGCATCGATGGAGAAAAGATCGGCATCTTCGGCGGGTCGTACGGCGGGTTCATGACCATGGCCGCCATGGCCTTTCAGCCGGACGAGTTCAGGGTGGGCGTGAACCTGTTCGGCGTCACCAACTGGATCCGGACGCTCAAGAGCATACCGCCGCACTGGGAGGCGAACAGGAAGGCGTTGTACGCCGAACTCGGAGATCCGTTTTCGGCAGATTCCGCACGGCTCTACAACATCTCCCCTGTGTTTCATGGTGGCAAGGTAAAGAACCCAGTGATGGTTCTCCAGGGGGCAAACGACATCCGCGTGCTGCAGGTGGAATCGGACGAAATGGTGGCCGCCATCAGGGCCAACAATGTCCCGGTCGAATACGTGATCTTTCCGGACGAGGGCCACGGCTTCCGCAAAAAGGAAAACCAGATCAAGGGGTACGGACAGGTCCTGACGTTCCTGGATAAATACCTGATGGGGAAGAAGGAGAAGGGGGAGTAGCTCGACGTGAGAGCGCGGAATGTTCTCTGTTGGTGAGAAGTAAGCGCGCAGATTATG
This sequence comes from Bacteroidota bacterium, assembly GCA_003519375.1. Taxonomy (GTDB): domain Bacteria; phylum Bacteroidota; class Ignavibacteria; order UBA10030; family UBA10030; genus UBA9647. The sequence continues at coordinate 1,113 of DOWV01000345.1, read as the reverse complement.
CTTTGAAGGTAAAGAGTAAGACGTTAAACGTGAGAAGAAGATGGAAAAAGCTCATAAGAAACTCAGGGCTTGGCAAGAGACAATGGATCTTGCCAGGATGGTCTATGAAGTAACGTCACTGCTCCCTTCGGAAGAAAAATACGGCCTTCAGACACAAATGAGAAGGGCCGCGGTGTCGATCCCGTCAAACATCGCCGAGGGAGCCGCGCGGAGAACTTCCAAGGATACTATCCAGTTCTACATCATTGCGAGAGGATCGCTGAGTGAGCTCGATACACAGACGGAATTGTGCCGACTCCTCAATTTGTTGCAAGCAGAGAATCTCCATTCATTGGAGTCACAAATCGAAAAGGTCGACGCGCTCCTGAGTGGTCTCATAAGGTTTAAAAGATCCAACAAAGAAACTACCTAACGTGTATTTTCTTTCGTCTTACGCCCTGGTAACGACAAGCGTGTCTCGTCTCACATCTTACTTCTAACGTCTAACCATCCAGGACGAACAAATTCATTTTACGTCTACCATCTTCCGTCTTACTAACAAGGAGCCGCCATGAACATCTCCTCCGCTCTTTCCTCCGCCGCCCTGATCGCCGTGCGCGACTGTATGGGTACACAGGCAGGTGAACGAGTCCTGATTGTCACGGACGAACCGATGCGAACTATTGGCTACGCACTGTGGAAAGCAGCGAAGGAGCTTGGTGCCGAAGTGATGCTCGTGGAGATGCTCCCTCGCAAGACGAACGGCGAAGAGCCGCCGCGCGAAATAGCGGAGTTGATGAAAATGGTCGATGTCGTGCTTTGTCCGACGACAAAATCACTGACGCACACAGACTCCCGTCGCGCGGCGAGCGACAAAGGAGTCCGGGTCTCGACACTGCCGGGTGTCACGGAAGAGATCATGGTGCGTTGCATGAATGCCGACTACAATCAGATTGCCGAGCGGACATTTCGTCTCTGCGATGAGCTCGAGAAAACCAGTATCGTGCGCGTCGAAGCCCCGGGCGGAACCAAGATCACGATGCCCGTCAAGGGAAGAAAAGCCCACGCGAGCTCGGGATTGTTCCGCGAAAAAGGGTTGTGGGGCAACCTGCCGACGGGCGAAGCATACCTCGC
>DOWV01000205.1:7993-8311 GCA_003519375.1 Bacteroidota bacterium | reverse complement strand
GGTATCCGTCTCAACGTCAATGGCGTGACGAAACAATCATCGAATACAAAGCATTTCATCTTCAAGATCGAAGACCTCATATCTTACATTTCACAGTTTTTCACATTTGAACGCGGGGACGTCATCTACACAGGAACGCCGGACGGAGTTGCCCAAACCGGCCCCGGTGACCGACTCGAAGCTTTGCTTCTTTCCCCCGCAGACACGGTTCTTGCGTCGCTGAACGTAGAAGTTCAATAATCTCATCCGGGCGAATGAGCAGCACCAGACAATTCCTGACGAACTACCGTGTTGCCATTTTCGCCTGGCTCGTCATCG
>DOWV01000205.1:0-7842 GCA_003519375.1 Bacteroidota bacterium | reverse complement strand
CGGCGTCGGCGTGCCGGGACAGGCCTTCGGCTGCGTGATGGGCAAACTCGTTTAAGCTACGAACTGCGGGGAAACGCATTTGAACCGTCAAAGACCTTCTTTTCTCTACGGCATACTCCTGACCGCTGCTTTGTTCGGGTTTTCGGGGACATTCCTCTCGGAGAGTCCTAGCAACAAGAACCGGGCAAGTACAGCCCCCCTCAGCCGGGTTGAAGAAATCTACGCCCCCTTTGACACTCTCCGGACGGACCTGAGCGACTACATCTGGCCCACAAACGCAAGTACTGTCATTACTTCTTCCTTCGCGGACTACCGTCGTACACACCTGCACGAAGGGGTCGATATCTCGACCAACAGTCAGAATGGATACCCCGTGTACGCCTCCCGGAGCGGGTACATAAGCCGGATATTCATTTCGCGTCGGGGATACGGAAAGATGCTGTACATGCGTCACCCCGACGGCTTCGTGACTCTGTACGCTCATCTCCAGCGGTTCGACGACAAGGTAGACGCCTACGCAAAGAAACTACAGAAACAGAACAAGCGGTATTCTCTTGAAGTGGATATTGATCCGGCGATGTTTCCGGTCGAAAAAGGACATTTGATCGCTTACACTGGTGAGACCGGTATCGGGTCATCCCATCTTCACTTCGAAGTCCGTGACTCAGCTCTCAACCCCATCAATCCGTTCCTCCTTCCCCAGATTTCGGCTGCAATCAGCGACCAGATCCCTCCCCATTTTGACATGGTGGCTTTTACCCCCCTCGCAAGCGGGTCAAAGGCACAGGGCAGAACGCGCACCTGGGTCGTCGATGCGAAGAGGGAGAACGCGGGCGAGTATGTCCTTTCGGATCCCGTGAAGGTCTCCGGCCTCATAGGGGTCAGCGTGAAGGCTTCGGACCAGGCAGACATTTTGAAGTACAGGACGGGACCGTTCCGTTTTGAAATGTACATCGACGGGAAACTTGTTTTCACTTCTGCGAAGAAGTTTATCCTCGACGGCGAAGCTCACCAGGTCATGGCGTATTATGACAGAAACCTTCTGCGGGCGCGGAAAGGCCGATTCGAAAAACTCTATGTGGAATACGGTAATCGGCTTCCCTTCTACAATCGATTGCCTGAAGGAACCGGACCGATCGATACATCGGAACTCGAGCCGGGCGAACACCAGCTGAGAATTCTCACCTGGGATCTCTCGAACAACGAATCTTCACTCACGGCAATGCTGAGCGTGAGCCCCTCAGCCAAGCGCTGAGACGATTTCCGATCTTTTCCAGCTTCCGCGACAAATCCCTCCTCGTTGATTTCCAATGGGATTTTTTGTTTATTCTTGAGGTGGATGCGCGCGGATCCGATTCTTCGGACCCTTCGAGAATGACATCGTCCCTCAGGATTACCTCGATGTGCCTTGTTCGTTCCATAGCCACCGTTTTGATCGTTCTGTACCTTGGTTTCCCGGGTTGCGCAGATCAGGGCGAGGCAACCGTCGACAGTCTCGTGCCGGGTAGCGAGCCATCGGCATACGCTTACAGGGCGTACACCTCGGCCGGCGTTCTTGCTGTTGTCGGGACACTCACGATGGCAAGAAGCGATAGTACGACAATAGCGGGCACATGGGCGTCGGAGGGGGTCTCCTCGACCGACAGCGTCGGTCCACAGCTTGGGGCAGGGACTCTCGCGGGAGAGCTCACGGGCGCAAGGCTCTCGCTCAACTTGAATCCGGGCTGGGCGGATAACAACGTGATCCTTATCGGATCGATCGAAGGCGAGAAGATTGTCGGGACCTGGACGTGGGTCACCTTCGCGGGGCCGAGGACGCACGGCACATTCGAAGCCGTCAAGAAAAAGTAGATGCGGTCCACACGAGCGCTGCACATAGCCGGGTAGCTGTTCAGCTACCCTTTTGTTTTCACCACTCATCTCATTGATACGTGTATGCAGGAACTTCAGAAAGCCTACGAACCCAAAAACGTCGAAGACAAGTGGTATAGCCGCTGGGAATCCGAGAACCTTTTCCACGGAACGGTCAAAAAAGACCGCCAGCCCTACACGATCGTCATTCCGCCTCCGAACGTGACCGGCATTCTCACGATGGGGCATGTCCTGAACAACACCATACAGGATATTCTGGTCCGGTGGAAGCGCATGCAGGGATTCGAGGCCTGCTGGGTGCCCGGCACAGACCACGCAGGGATTGCAACACAGAATGCTGTTGAGAAAGCTCTCGCGAAAGACGGTATCCGCCGCCATGATCTTGGACGCGAGAAGTTCGTGGAACGCGTCTGGCAATGGAAGGAACAGTACGGCGGTACGATTATCAGGCAGCTGAAAAAGCTCGGCACATCCTGCGATTGGGAGCGTGAGCGTTTCACCATGGACCAGGGATTGTCGGACGCCGTGAGGGAAGTGTTCGTGCGGATGTTCGATAAAGGATTGATCTACCGCGGCAAGTACATCGTCAATTGGTGCACGTACCATCAGACAGCCCTGAGCGATGACGAAGTGGATTACGTCGAATCGAACGGCAACCTCTGGCATATCAGGTACCCCATCGAAGGAACCAGGGAGTTCGCGGTTGTCGCCACGACCCGACCGGAAACGATGCTGGGCGATACGGCCATTGCCGTGAATCCGCGCGATGAACGGTATAAGAAAATGGTTGGGAAGTTTGCAATCCTTCCTCTCGTCAACCGGAGAATTCCGATTATCGCAGATGATTACGTCGACGAGACGTTTGGCAGTGGCATGGTCAAAGTGACGCCGGCGCATGACCCCAACGACTTTCTCATCGGCCAGCGCCACAACCTCGAGCAAATCAACATTCTCGACGAAAAAGGAACGTTGAACTCGTCGGTTCCGGACCAATACCGGGGACTCGAACGAACCGAGGGGCGGAAAAAGGTCGTGAAGGATCTCGAGGTCCAGGGGTTCCTGGTCAAGACAGATCCTTACACGCACAATATCGGCAAATGCTATCGCTGTCACACGGTCATCGAGCCGTACCTTTCCGACCAGTGGTTCGTGAAAATGAAACCGCTCGCGGAGCCGGCACTGCGCGTCGTGCGCGAAGGCAAGATTCGCTTCCATCCCCAGCGCTGGGAAAAGGTGTACGATCACTGGATGACCAATATCCGTGACTGGTGCATTTCGCGGCAAATCTGGTGGGGACATCGGATTCCCGTGTACTACGGTCCGGACGGCGCCTTCACTGCAGCGCGCTCCGAAGATGAAGCGCGGAAGAGACTCGGACTCAAAGCCGGCACGCCGGTGACGCAGGATGAAGACGTTCTCGACACCTGGTTTTCTTCATGGCTCTGGCCGTTCTCGACGCTTGGCTGGCCGCATGACAACGAAGACCTTCGGTATTTCAATCCGACAAGCACACTCGTCACCGGCCCCGACATTATTTTCTTCTGGGTCGCACGCATGATCATGGCAAACATGGAATTCATGCGCGGCGAACCCGGAAGCAACGGAGCGCCCCGCACCGCAGATGACCAACTCGTGCCGTTCCGCGATGTGTATTTCACAAGCATCATCCGCGATGCCCAGGGACGAAAAATGAGCAAGTCGCTCGGCAACTCACCCGATCCGCTCGATGTGATCGATCAGTACGGAGCCGATGCCCTGAGGTTCACTATCGCGTACTTGTCCCCGCTCGGTCAGGATGTCCTCTTCTCGAGCGAAAAGTGCGAACTCGGCCGCAACTTCGCCAACAAGATCTGGAATGCCGGACGGTTCCTGCTGATGAACAAAGCGGAGCTCGGAGGTCCTTCAGGGATCATTCAGAATGCCACCCTCCCCGAAGAGCATCTCGACCTCGCCGACCGATGGATTCTTTCTCGCCTGCACCATACGATCGGCAGCTTCAATACGTCTCTCACCGAGTTTCATTTGAATGAAGCGAGCAAGGCCATCTACGATTTCATCTGGCACGACTTCTGCGATTGGTATGTCGAACTCGCCAAGACACGCTTCTACGGTGACGAGCCCGAAGAAACGAAGAAAATCGTTCTCGGCCGGGCACTTTGGATCTTTGACCGCGCGCTGCGCCTCCTCCACCCCATCATGCCGTTTGTCACAGAAGAACTCTGGCAGCACCTAGCGGAACGAGACGGCGCGTCCCTCATGGTGGCGCAATTCCCCGCCATCGAAAGCCGCTGGATCGACCAGAAGACCGAAGATGAGATGGCGTTCGTTCAAGACGTCATCAACGCAATCCGGAATATCAGAGGCGAGAACAATATCGCTCCGTCCAAAGAGATCAAAGTCCAGGTCCGCCACGCCAGCCGGAGCAGTGCAGCGACTTTGAATCTGTATGAAAAGTACCTGAAGAAGCTTGGACGCGTCTCGTCCATCGAATCACTCCCGACACCTGACAATCCGCGGCTGTCATCGAGCGCGGTGGTCGGCGGATCGGAGATTTTCGTGCCGCTGGAAGGATTGATCGATCTTGACGTGGAACGGGGACGGCTCGAGAAGGAAATTGCCCGCTTGCAGCAGGTCATCGAAGCCACCGGCCGGAAGCTGTCGAATCCGTCGTTCGTCGAACGCGCTCCGAAGGATGTGGTCGACAAGGAACGAGAGAAGCTAACGTCATTCCAGGCGACGGTGGAGAAGCTGAAAGCCAATCTCGCTCATCTTCAGTAAGAGCGTCGTCGGCGGCCCGCCGCCTCCGGCCTTTTGCATACTCACGTGAGGCATCACCATGGTTGCCCAATCGACGCTCTATCTCGGCCAACTTCGCTGCAAGGCTGTCCATGGACCGAGCGCCGTCGAGCTGGTCACCGACGCACCGACGGACAATCAGGGCCGAGGTGAGAGTTTCTCCCCCACCGATCTCGTCGTAACGGCTCTTGCGACCTGCAAAGTCACGACCATGGGGATCGTCGCCCAGCGGGACCACGTAAGCCTCGACGGCACGAAAGTCTACGCCGAGAAACATATGAGCGCCGATCAGCCGCGACGGATCGCCCGCATCGTCATCAAGATCGATTTTCCACCGGGCATCGCCCCCGGCTATCGTCAGAAACTCGAGCTCACAGCCAGAACTTGCCCGGTTGCCAAAAGCCTGCACCCTGATGTTTTGCTCGATGTGACGTTCTCGTACGCTGATTGACTCGGCCGCCCCGGCCCGGACGGTGCCCTTCAAGCGGTTGTGAGCACAGGGACAAACGATGAAACACTTCCTTTCTCGGCCTATTCTCTTCATTCCTCTCTTCCTGTTTGCCTCATGTAGGTCGTCGATCTACAAAGATATGTACCCCACCCTGCTCGACGGCCGTTACGATTCCGAATTCCCGTACCGAGGATGTTCCAAACAGCTCGAAGAAGTATCGGAGACAGTCAAGCGTATTACCGTGATGGCGAACTACAAAGCGTACTCCTTCCGCCGAAGCGATTCGGTCACCATCACCGCCATTACCAATGAATTTCTCGACCAGATGGAGCCGGTCGCAGTGCACCAGCAGCTCAACGCGGCAGGCACCGGTACCATCATCTACAACGAGAGCAGCCGGATCGGCGTGCTGACATGTGCTCACCTCGTCGACTACGCCGATACTGTTGTGACACCATACCTTGATCCCAGCTTTCGCGTGACACCGTATATTCGCACGTACGCGGTCAAAACCAATCAATTCATGTTTCTCAACGATGTCGCCGGCGGCACGGCCCTTGACATCCTCGCACTTGACCGTTCTGCCGATCTCGCAGTCCTCGGACAAACGCTCACGGAGAACAAGAATCTCCTCGTGAAGACTTTCCGCTATCCTCTGGGGAGAGCAAAGCAGCTCGAGTGGGGTTCCTTTGTGTATCTCTTTGGTTACCCCTCCGGTTATCGCATGGTCACCAAGGGAATTGTCAGTCTCTCGGGCAGACCGGCGACGGGCTCGTTCGTCGTCGATGCCGTGGTGTCACCAGGCTCGAGCGGCTCGATTGCTCTCGCCATCCGTGATGGAGTACCGAACTTCGAACTTGTCGGGATCATCAAGATGATTCCGGCACAAGCTTCGTACGTACTGACACCTGCAAAGGAAGGTTTCGTGGAATATGATGCCCTGGAACCTTACCACGGGGAGGTGTTCGTCCGGCGCAATTCGGAAATTCAACAGGGAATTGCGGTGGCGATCCCCGTTGAGACCATCGTCACATTTCTCTACAAGCATCAAAGCCAGCTCGCACGAAAAGGATACGATATCGTCAGCTGGCTGAATCCGCCGCCTCCACCCGCAACGAAATGATCGGCAACACTCCAATCACAGGCCCGTCACTATGATCAGAACGAACAACGAACCTCTGCGAATCGTCACGGCGACAAAAGCTGACGTCCCTGTCATTTTGTCCCTGATCAGGGAACTTGCAGAGTACGAACGTCTTGCACACGAAGTCGTGGCAACCGAAGAGATCCTCGAAGAAACGCTCTTCGGCGATCGACGCTACGCAGAAGTACTGCTCGCCTATCTCGGAGACGCGCCCGCCGGCTATGCCCTCTTCTTTCACTCCTTCTCGACGTTCCTGGGACGCCCCGGAATTTATCTGGAAGATCTCTATGTCAAACCTCAGCACCGGGGATGCGGCATCGGCACGAAACTCCTCGGACGACTGGCCAAGCTGGCATCGGACCGAATGTGCGGAAGGTTGGAATGGGCGGTTCTGAACTGGAACGAGCCGTCGATAGGATTCTACAAATCACTCGGGGCCCGCCCCATGAATGAATGGACCGTCTACCGTCTGACGGGCGATCAGATTGGGCGGCTTGGTGCAGCAGCTCAAGCCGACAAATTCTGACACCACCGTGCCTGATCAGAAACGCTATATTGCCCATCTCGATCTCGATTGCTTCTATGTCTCCGTCGAGCGCATCAAGGATCGCTCGCTCATAGGGAAGCCCGTCGTGGTCGGAGGAACACCGACAGGTCGCGGCGTTGTTGCATCGGCATCGTACGAAGCACGCGCTTTTGGCGTCCGATCGGCCATGCCGACCGGACGTGCGCTGCGGCTCTGTCCCGACCTCATCATCGTGCGCGGACGCTTTGGCGACTACACGGAGTATTCCAACAGACTGTACCGTCGTGTCATGGAATTGGCACCCGTCGTGGAACGCGCTTCGATTGATGAAATGTATCTCGACCTTACGGGGTGTGAGATTCTTTACCACCACGACCTCCCCGGATTCATCAAGAGGCTTCAACAGGTCGTCCTTACGGAATTCCATCTCCCCTGCACGATAGCGCTCGCGTCGAACAAAGTTGTATCCAAGATCGCGGCTCAGACGGTAAAACCTGCCGGCGTCGTCTACGTCCCTCACGGAACGGAAAAAGATTTTTTGGCGCCGCTGCCTGTCGCTGCAATCCCCGGCGTCGGAGAGAAAACCGACGAAGTTCTCCGGAAAAAGGGCTTCCTCCACATCGCTGATCTCCAGGCCGTGACGCGGGAACGAGTTCAGAAGATTCTCGGAAAACACGGCATCTGGATTCATGAAGTCGCGAACGGATTGGGTCCGGACCACCTGGTGACGGACCACGAGCGGAAGAGCATCGGCAATGAGGAAACTTTTGCGGCTGATGTTGCGGACAAGGCGGAGCTCGAAGCACATCTGTTCAAGCTCACAGAAGAAGTCGGTTCGTCCCTTCGCTATCGCCATCTCAAAGCCCGGACGCTTACGCTGAAACTGCGCTATGCCGATTTCCAGACTCTGACGCGGGCCGCCACACTCGAGCCAACGGACGACGATGTCCTGATCTACGAAACAATGCTGAAATTGCTTGGACTCGCCCTCACACGCCGCACTCCGGTTCGTTTGCTCGGTGTACGCGCCTCCCACCTGATCGATGAAGAACA
>DOWV01000122.1:4590-9056 GCA_003519375.1 Bacteroidota bacterium | reverse complement strand
AAGTGCAACGAGGACCTCGACCGGTACCTTCATGGCGAGACGCCGCTCTATCGAAACGAGCATCGCGTTCTCTGTAAGGATGGATCGTACAAGTGGGTGCTCGATCGGGGTAAAGTGACCGAACGGTCGGCCGTTGGAAAGCCGTTGCGCATGATTGGTTTGCACACGGATGTGTCTGCCCGGAAGGAGTCCGAAGAGGAGCTGAGGAAAACGCGGGATATGCTGGAACATGTCATTGATTCGGTACCGCAGTCAGTTTTCTGGAAAGACTGTGACGGTGTGTACCTGGGATGTAATCATTCGTTCGCGAGGGCGGTGGGACATGAGCATCCGTCGAGCGTTATGGGAAAAACGGACTATGACCTCACCCCGAATCGCGCCGATGCCTATCGCTCGGATGACCGGGAGGTGATTGAGAAGAAGCTGCCGAAGCGCCACATTCTTGAAATGGTGAGGCGTCCGGATGGAAGAGATGTGTGGGTGGATACGACAAAGGTTCCTCTCGTGGACGAGGCCGACGCGGTGTACGGCGTCCTCGGTGTTTATGATGATATTACGGAACGAGTAAGAGCTGAAGAGAGGCTCAAAGAGAGCCAGGAACGCGCGCAGAGGCTTGCCTCAGCATCGTTCGAAGGCCTGGGGTTCGCTGAAGGCGGCCGGTTGACGGACTCGAATGAGCAGCTCGCCTCCATGCTCGGGTATTCTCTGAAAGAGATTGTCGGATTGCCGGTGATGGATTTCGTAGCACCGGAGTCGCGCGCGACGGTGTCGGAGCAAATTCGGTCCGGTTCAGAAACACCTTATGAACATCTGGCCATCAGGAAAGACGGCACGATCTTCCCGGTCGAGGTCCAGGGCCGCGTTCTCTCACGGCGGGGAAAACAGATCCGTGTGACGGCGGTACGCGACATCTCCGAAAGAAAGCGCGCAGAAGCCGCTCTTCACGAAAGCGAGACGGGCTTCCGCAATATTGTCGAGTCGGCTCCGTTGGGAATGCACATCTACGAACTGAGACCTGACGGAAACCTGATCTTTATCGGAGCGAATCCCGCCGCAGATTCCATTCTTCGAATAGAAAACTCGCAGTTCATCGGAAAGACGATCGAGGAGGCATTTCCCGGTCTTGCCGGGACCGAGGTGCCTCAGCGTTATCGCGAGGTTGCGAAAACCGGGATATCATGGCGGACCATGCAGGTTGACTATGATCATGACAGAATCCGGGGGGCCTTTGAGGTCGTCGCGTTCCAGATCACGGAGGGGAGGATGGTGGCAATGTTCACGGACATCACCGACCGCAAACAATTCGAAGACTCGCTGAAACGTGAACGCAACCTGCTCCGGACATTGATCGATAACCTCCCTCAGAATACGTATGTCTATATCAAGGATGCCGAAAGCAGGTACGTGATCAACAATCCTGCACATCTGCGCTCGCTGGGAGTCACATGTCAGGAGGATGTGCTCGGCAAGACCTCGTTTGATTTCTTTCCCCCCGAGCTTGCGGAAGAATACTTCGCAGCGGAGCAGGAGGTCATCCGGTTGGGCCAGCCGCTCATCGACCGCGAGGAAGCCGCACTCGATATGGTCTCGGGTGAGATGCGGTGGCATCTGACGACGAAAGTCCCGCTGCGCGATCCTTCGGGCAGAATCTCCGGCGTGGTTGGGATGAGCATGGATATCACAGGGCGCAAGAAGTCAGCGGAAGCCCTTCGTCTCAGCGAGCAGAAGCTCCGGTCGCTCTTCGAAACGATGGCGCAGGGTGTTGTCTATCAAGGGGCGGACGGGGGGATCATTGATGCGAACCCGGCGGCAGAACGCATCCTCGGCCTCACCGTTGCGCAGTTGAAAGAACGGGACTCCTACAATCAACAATGGGGCGCGATACGGGAGGACGGGTCGGAGTTTCCCGGGGAGCTCCATCCGGCAATGGTGGCGCTCGCCACAGCGCGGGAACAGAGCGGCGTCACCATGGGAGTCTATCATGCGGTCAGAAAGGAACGCCGCTGGATACGCATTCATGCGGTTCCTCAGTTCCGTCCGGGTGACGCAAAGCCATTCCAGGTCTTTTCGACGTTCGATGACATCACCGACCAGAAACAGGCAGACGATGCCCTCTGGGCCGAGAAGCAGCGGCTGGCAGTCACACTTCGAAGTATCGGTGATGGAGTCATTACAACCGATACAGAAGGGACCATTGTCATCATGAACAAGGTGGCGGAGGCAATGACCGGCTGGTCGGCTGCTGACGCCCGGGGAAAACCGCTCACGGAAGTCTTCCACATCCTTCACGAGAAGACGCGCGAAGTATGCGAGAATCCCTTTGACCAGGTCATCAAGACGAAGACTGTTATTGAGCTGACGAGCCACACCGTCCTCATCGCCCGCGACGGACGGGAATTGATTATCGCGGACAGCGGCGCGCCCATCCTGGACGACGTGGGCAAGATTATCGGTGTCGTTCTTGTCTTCCGGGACATGACCGAAAAGCAAAAACTCCTCGAGACCGCGCAGAAGTCCCAGAAGCTTGAGTCCCTGGGAGTGCTCGCGGGAGGCATCGCCCATGACTTCAACAACATGCTCGGCGGCATTTTCGGATACATCGATATGGCGAGGCGAAAGAACGCCGACAAAGATGTCGAGCGGTACCTGGAGAAAGCGCTGGGAGTTTTTGGACGGGCGAGGGACCTTACCGAGCGGCTTCTCACCTTTTCCAAGGGCGGCAGGCCTGTGCGCAAGACCGCCAGAATCGATCGCCTCGTGCGGGAGAACACCGGCTTCGCGCTGTCCGGCTCGAATATCAACTGTGAGTTTTCAGTGGCCGCGGATCTCTGGCTGTGCGATGTCGATGAAAACCAGCTTGGCCAGGTCATCGACAATATCGTCATTAACGCGAAACAGGCGATGCCGTCCGGCGGATTGATCAGGGTGGGAGCTCAAAACCTGGAACTGGAGGAGGGCAACCGTCGGGGACTTCCGGCGGGACGATATGTGCAGATCTCCGTGAGCGATGAAGGTGTGGGAATCCCGAAGGAGAACCTTTCACAGATATTCGATCCGTTCTTTACGACGAAGCCGAAGGGGAACGGCCTGGGCCTCGCCACAAGTTACTCCATCGTCAAGAAACATGATGGATTGATCGAAGTGGAGTCGGACGTCGGGAAGGGCAGCACCTTTTATGTCATCCTCCCGGCCTCGCTGCGGGATCTGGTACCGGTTGAAGCGCAGCAGGCCGCGGGGCACACCGGCAGGGGAACCATGCTGGTCATGGATGATGAGGAGTTTATCCTGGAAATCCTCAGAGATTGGCTGACGACGATGGGATTCACCGTGATCCGGGCGCACGACGGCGAAGAGGCGCTTGAGCTTCTGTCGAAGAGACAGGGCGGCGGCGATCCGGTGATTGGAGTGATCCTCGATTTGACAATACCGGGCGGTAGAGGAGGGAGAGAAACAATCTCCGAGATCCGAAAGCGACATCCCGATCTCGCCGTGTTTGCTTCCAGCGGATACTCTGATGACCCTGTCATGTCCAAACCTGCGGAATACGGATTCACCGGCAGCATCAAGAAACCATACCGGCTCGACGATCTTGCCGCCCTGCTTGGCAAGCATATGGGTAAGTAGCCGGGGCGGAGAATTCAAAAAACGAAAGGAAGAACATTGAAGCGATTATCCGTTGTTATCCTCCTGCTGTTTTCAACCTCACTTGCCGCGGCACAGGGAAGCACCGTCATCTCGGGAGGTCTCGGGATACCGCAGAAGCCGAACGATTTCTCCTCGTATTGGAAAACGGGGCTGAGCGTCGGTGCCGGAGTCGAAGTCCCTGTGTCAGATTGGTTTGGCCTCACGGTGGGATTTGATCTTACCAGCTTTTCTCTGAACGAGGAGAAGTTCCTGGAAGCACAGGGAGTTGCCGGAACCGGTGTCCGCGTTTCCGGCGGAAGCGCCACGATCATGTCAGTGCTCGGCGGTGCGAAAGTGAGAGTGGCGCACGTCCCGAAGCGGGTCTCAGCGTACGTCGTCGGGTTGCTTGGCTACCTGAACTTTTCCACAAAGGAATTTGAGGTGTCGGGTGACGGGCTTTTTGGCACGCTTGCGGGAGGAGAACGATCTTCGTTTTGCGTGGCCGGTGGCGCCGGTGTTGAGATGCCGATCGCTAAGATCGCCGACGTGTTCGTCGAGGGCCGGTACGTTGTCGATTTCTCAGCGAACCGGACGGCTTTCATCCCCATACGCGCCGGTTTCAAAATTCGACTGTAACTAAAAGGCGCCAGTTGGCAGCTCGAAAGGAGACTACGCATGAAATCGTTGATGTCGGTCGCTTCGCCTGCCGGGGTTGTGACGAGTGAGGAAAACTGACTAGAAGCTATCTCAAAAACAGATTTTTGTGGTTCTACGCATCTTTCCTTTGCGGTTCTTGGCGATCTTTGCGGTTATATTTTAACCGCCAAGTCCGCAAAGAGGCG
>DOWV01000122.1:0-4404 GCA_003519375.1 Bacteroidota bacterium | reverse complement strand
GGGGGTTTTTGAGATGAGTTCTAATGAGGATGAAGGTGGCGAAGGATATGAGGTTTTTCCAGCCCGTGGGAGAGCATGAGTTGTTCGTCGCCAAGCAACGAGTGTGTCGGGCCGTCAGCCACAATTGTTCCCTGGTCCAGTATGATGGTCCTGCTGCAGAGCTCCACGACCATCTCCAGGTCGTGCGTGGCAATGATTTTCGTGGAAGGTATTGATTTGAGCGTTTGAATCAGGTTCCGTTTCCCCCTCGGATCGAGGTTGCTCGTCGGCTCGTCAAGCGCCAGCACGCGCGGCTCACAGGCCAGCACTCCCGCAAGGCAAACCCGGCGTTTCTCTCCGCTGCTGAGATGATGGGGGGAGCGGTGTTCGTGTCCCGCCAGCGCTGTCACCTCCAGTGCCTTCATCACAGCGACCTTCAGCTTCTGTTCACTCAGACCGAACTGTTGCGGACCGAAGGCGACATCCTCATACACGGTCGGGCAAAAGAGCTGATCATCCGGGTCCTGGAACAATAATCCGACATCCCTTCGAATCTCTGTCGCTGTCTCCCGGCCAAGCGCCCGCCCGTAGATCATTACATCCGGTGACTTTGGCAATGACTCGGGCAGCAGACCATTGAGATGGAGCAGGAGTGTCGATTTCCCCGATCCATTCGGCCCGACAAGACCCACACACTCCTTGTCGGCGATTTCAAAACTGATTCCTCTCAGTGCCTCTTTTCCATCCGGGTAGCGAAACTTCAGATTCTGTACGGAGATCGCAACTGTCATTTCCATCCTCTCGCTGTCATCGCTGCGTAAATGCGTTCGGCACGTTCTGTCGATCGGACAAAGAGCTGTCCGATCAGTGATGCCAGCGCCTGCCATCTCCGGACACGGTTCGTCGAGAATGTTCTGCTCATGCGCGCCCGGGTAATCCTCTCTCCTTCATCGATGAGGACAAAGAGATAGCGGTACATCAGCGCGAGAATCGTCACCAGAATTCTCGGAGCTCCGACCCGGCCCAGCGCACGGAGAAGGTTTTCGAAAGGTGTTGTGTTCGAAAGCAGGATCACCGTGAAGAGACACAAGGTGCTTCTTGTAACGATGGAGAGAAAAATCGTTGTCCCGTTCGGCTGAAAGAGCGCCATCACGGCGATCCCGAGCGCCAGCGGCTCCAGCAGAAGGAGTCTTTTGAAAATGAAAAGCCATGGGATAGCCGACACGGCTGCGACGATGAGAAGAAGTCCCGCCGCGACGACAAAGAACCATAAAGAGGAGAACGGAACGGCCACCGTGGCGAGGATGAGGGAAAAGGTCGCCAGAAGTTTCAGCGCGGTTGGGAGACGATGGATCGGGCTGCCGAGTCTGCTGTAGCGGTCAAGAAAGTCGTGCCGCATTAAACCTCTCCCTCCCTTTGCGCCGGTGAAAATGGCGGGATGGTCCGGGATCGCGGAACGAGCACACGGGCGAGAAGTAACGAGAGAGCCAGCACGGCTATTGCGCCGATCAGGCCTGCAACAATTGTTGCAGTTGATGCGGATCCGGCCCCCGGCAGCTTGTAGTCCTCGAGAGGGGCCGGGATGTTCGGATTTGCTGGTGCGCGCTGTTCGAATCCAAGCGTCGAAGCGACTTTCTCGAGCCCGTCCGGTAAATCGGACGCGTGCGGAGCAACAAGGAGGAGAACACCGATGACGAGGAGGGCAACGAGCACAAATCCCGTTGAGCGCTCACGTACGGTGGCCGGCGGAATGGAGTCGTTGAGCAACTCCGGCCGGGTCCGGGCGATCGAAGCGATCACCAGCATGGTAATGCTCGCTTCGCCCAATCCTGTTGCCATATGCACGGCGGCCATCGCAGGGAACGCGGCATCCCAGGCGACGGTGCCCGACCAGGCTAGCTCCCCGGCACAAAAGATTGCGGCAGCCACGGTGGAGAACCAGGAGGCGACGCCCACGGCAACGAGTCTGCCATACTCGCCGCGGAAAACAACACGCATCAGGCGATACAAGCCATACCCGGACAGCGGTCCCACAACAGCCATGTTGAAGACATTGGCCCCGAGTGACACGATTCCGCCGTCGGCAAAGAGAAGGGCTTGAACGATAAGGACGGTTGACATCACGATGACGGCGGCGGCAGGGCCGAGCATGACAGCAGCGAGCGTTGCACCGAGCAGATGTCCTGATGTCCCGCTTGCGACCGGGAAATTGAGCATCTGGGCCACGAACACGAAAGCCGCGGCGAGTCCGATCAACGGAATCTTGCGTGCCGGAAGATATCGCGAAGCATGCCGGAGCGAGGAGCCCAGCCCGATGAACGATAATGCGGCGGTAGCACCTGCAGTCTTTGCGTCGAGAAATCCGTCAGGAATATGCATAGAGGAAAATTTGAAATCTGACTGCGTTCCGGGGCCCCGACCGGCGGCCTCTCGAAGAAAGAAGTCGCCGCAGGAGCGCAAGAATGTACCCGAATATGTGGAACCTTGCAAGGCGGATGTTCGCGGTCCACGTTGCGTCCCCTCGCCTCCCTTCCTTGCCTTTCAGTCCAATCTGCAGTAGTTTGTCGCAAATTATTCGGTCAGCTAATTCCAAGAAGCCGACGATGAGAGGATGGAACAAATGAGACGAGTCACTGGTCCGGGCGGCGTGTTCTTCAAATGTCAGGAACCGGAGAAGATGAAGGAATGGTACCGTGCTCGTCTGGGCATCGAGTCCGATCAATACGGGGGAATGTTTACGTGGAGAAACCGGATGCTCCCGGGGAAACGTGCATCACCGCGTGGAGTCCGTTTCCTGCGGACACGAAGTACTTTCACCCGAGCGAAAAGGCATTCATGTTCAATTACCGCGTCGAAAACCTGGCGGCTCTTCTGGAGGAACTGCGAAAAGAGGGCGTCACCGTGGTGGGTGAGGTGGAGGAATTTGAATACGGGAAATTTGGGTGGACCATGGACCCGGAAGGAAACAAGATAGAGCTTTGGGAACCGATCGACAAGCCGCTTCTCAAGTAAAATTCATCTAGAGTATTATCACGCCTGCCTGCCGGCAGGCAGGCAAAGTCGACAAGCCGCTAAGAAGATAGGGAATTTGATGAAATTGCTGTCTTGGCGCGAGGTGAGTCTGGCTTCAAAATTAGCTTCTGGCATCGGTCACGGGTCGGCTGCGGAATCGTTGCTTGTCTTTCAATGGAAACTCCGTTAGTTTGTCCGCCAATGAGCTGAATCGCTGCGCGACAAGGCTCTCTCTTCCTCAGCCCTCCCGGAAAACACCATGCGGAATTCTCTTCTCACGGGATACTCCATTCTTCTCCTTTCTGTTCTCCTGATCCTGCCCCCGTTGTTCGATGGATCGCCGGTCGAATCGCCGGTAGGCGTCCGTCTTGCAGCCCAGGACATGCCTGGTTCTCTCCGCCTGCTCGAAGAGGTTGTCAAGAGAGCGAACGCCGTCGGCCTGCTTTATCACGAGGTGTACAGACCGAGCTGGGAAGGGGCGAATGGCGCCATCGGGGACGCGCATCTCTTTGCAGTGACCGGCGATTCGGGCCTTTACCGTCTTTATACGACTCGCTTCGATCTCCTGAAGATGTACAATGGCGGGTGGGTCGATGATCGCGCCTGGGTCTGCCTGGCTGAAATGACCTGGTGGAATCTGACCGGCCGAACAAACAAAGCGTGGGTGGAAGATGCGAAGAAGCGGTACCTCGACGCGAAGGAGGAGGGGAGGCTCTCCTCTCATGAAGGATTCTGGTCCTGGTACAACTGGCCTCCGAAGTGGAGGATGAATGAGAAAATATTCACCAACAGCAATATGAACCAGATGGCTCACGTTGCCTGCTGGCTGTATGAGGCGACCAGGGACAAGCAATTCTACAAAGACGCTCTTCTTGTGTGGGAAGGAGATGCCCGCACGCCGGGAATAGAAAAGACCTATTACCGGGGCAACGGCCGCTGGGAAGGAAAAGCCGGGCCGGCTGCGTTCGGGAAGCAGCTTCCGTGGGAGGGGGCGGAGTATTGCTCCTGGGGGGCGGCGATGTACCGGATGACCGGCAACCAGAAATACAAGAAGATCGTGGTTGCGACCGCTCAACGGATCATGAATCCTGCCAACGGCTGGGTCGATCCGGTGGATTTCTACCAGATCACGATGGACGGCAACGGAGCGTTCGTCCATTATCTCATCGATGCATACTTAATTGCTCCGGATGAGCTGAGCGATATCCCGGAAAAGATTCAGAAGATGCTTGAGCACGTGTGGAGCAATAACCGTGGCGCCGCTTCGGTTGTTCTCCATCGGTTGAGCGACGACGGAATTCGGAACGGCTGGAATCCCCGCGGCGGGGAAGACGGCTATGGGGTCGATCAGGTCGGGAGCCTGCACGCGCAGTCCCAGGCTGCCCGGGCATTCGGAGTTTTTGCGTACGCGCT
>DOWV01000013.1:4104-6799 GCA_003519375.1 Bacteroidota bacterium | reverse complement strand
CCTTCTCCGAAATACTCTTTTGGAACACCCACCTTCAATCCGCGGACGTCGCGAGTCAACTGCAGAAGATAGTCGGGAACAGGCACCCGGGCCGAGGTTGAATCCCGCTCATCATTTCCGGCAATGACCTGAAGGAGTCTTGCGGCATCCTTCGTTGTCAGCGCAAACGGGCCGATACAGTCGAACGATGACGCGAATGCCACCAGACCATATCGCGAGACCCTCCCGTACGTCGGCTTGAGTCCCACCACACCAGTAAAAGAAGCTGGCTGCCTGATGGAACCGCCTGTGTCGGAGCCGAGTGAAGCTGTCGACATTCCGGCTTTAACGGCAACGGCTGAGCCGCCGCTCGATCCGCCGGGGATGCGATCGGTATCCTGAGGAAGTTTCACGCGGCCGAATGCAGAATTCTCGGTCGAGGAGCCCATCGCGAATTCATCCATGTTGGTCTTGCCGATGAGAATCGCGTCAGCGGCGAGAAGGCGGGAGACGACCGTGGCACTGTAGACGGAGACAAACTGTTCGAGGATTTTTGATGCGCACGTGACGCGCTCGCCCTCAACGGCGATGAGGTCTTTGATGGAGACAACCATTCCGGCCAGAGGGCCGGCTGCGCCCCGGGAAAGCTTGCGGTCCGTCGCACGCGCCTGTTCGAGCGAGCGCTCATTGAAAACAGAGATGAACGCGTTCAGACCGCGCTGCGATTCGATTGCAGCAAGATACTCAAGCGTGAGAGCTTCACACGTGAGTTTGCCCGACTGCAGATCGGCCTGAATGGAGTCGAACGTTTTCACCCGATTGGCATACCCCGGCCTTCGCCGTTTGATTTTTGCTCTGGAGTCGAACGCTGGATGAGCAAAGACGGTCTCACGCCAAGTCGCCCCGACCAATCCTTCGACCCTTCGGTACACTCAGGGTCGAATCCTGAGCACTGCCGAAGGATTCGACTCGTCCCGTTCAGAAACGACGGGACTTGCTCAGGATTTCGGGGTAAACAAAGTCGCCAAACATAGAAAGTTTCGGCCCTTGGCGTCTTTGCCTGCCCGCCTCAGAGAATACTAAAGGTCAGGCGGGCGTGAGGATTTTTGAGAGATAATTGGTGACCTCGGGAAATCAGCCTTACTTTTTCGGCTCTTCCTTGTGGTCGATTTGCTTTACGTCTTTCACATCTTTTTCGATGTCGTCCTGGATCTCGCGTGCCGCCTTCCGGAATTCACGCAGACCTTTTCCCAGTCCCTGCGCGAGCTCGGGGATTTTCTTGGCACCGAAGAAGATCAAGATGACAAAGAGGATAAGAATTATTTCGGGTGCGCCGAGGCTCATATTCTCACGCCTTCCTTTCAGGCAAGCTGTGAATGGTGAACAAGACTTTCTACGATCGAATCGAGGATCTTCCGCCCGTCCGTGTGATGGAGCTCCGGATCGGAAGCGCGCTCAGGATGCGGCATCATCCCCAGGACATTTCCTGATTCGTTGATGATACCCGCGATATTTCCGAGCGATCCATTCGGATTCGCCTCTGCGGTGATGCGTCCCTTTGGGTCGCAATAGCGAAACACAATCTGGTTCCCGTCTTCGAGACGATGCAGTGTGTCGTCGTCGGCGAAGTAGTTGCCGTCGCCATGGGCAATCGGGATTTCGAGGACCTCCCCTTTCACGCATCGGGATGTAAACAGCGTGTCGGAGTTCTCCACCTTCAGATGGACATATTTACAAACGAATTTCAGCGATTGATTTCGGAGGAGGACACCGGGAAGGAGTCCCGCTTCGACGAGAATCTGAAATCCATTGCATATCCCGAACACCGTCCCGCCGTTGTTCGCAAAACGAACCACGTCTTTCATGATCGGCGAGAACCGGGCGAGGGCTCCGCACCGGAGATAGTCACCGTACGAGAAACCGCCCGGAAGAATGACGAGATCGACATCGCCGATCGAAGATTCCTTGTGCCAGATGAGTTTTGCCTCCTGGCCAAGGATCGTCTCTGCCACGTACTGTGAATCGTGGTCGCAGTTGGAGCCGGGGAAGACGACTATGCCAAATCTGAGTGCCATGAAGGTTCGCGTGGGTTAACTGGTGAGTGGTTAAATAGTTAATTGGGGGATGGCCCTAACGCTAATTAACTAATTAACCAATTTCCGCCAGAGGCGGATGGGCCTTCGGCCCAAACCAATTAACTTCTTTCTTCGATCGTAAAACTAAAATCCTCCATCACCGGATTCGCGAGGAGCTTTTGACTTACTTCTTTAGTAACGGTCTCAGCTTCTTCACGCGAGCGGGCGTCCACATCCAATTCAACGAATTTTCCGATGCGGACGTTCCGAACCAGGCCATATCCCAGGGAATGAACGCCGTGTTCTACTGCCTTCCCCTGAGGGTCGAGGATCGACTGTCTCAATGTCACCAAGATTTTCGAATGATACAAGCCGTTTCTCCGTGTAGTTTAGATGTCGATACTTGAGATTTCGCTCTCCTCTTCAGGTTCCTTCTCGTTCTGCGTGCCTGTCGAGCGAAGCCACTCGTAGAGGTAGCGCAGAATACCGAAGCCGATGAACGCGCTCATCACATAGAAGAGATAGTTCCCGGCCGAGACGATCACGATCACTCCGCCGACGGCAAACGAAAGAGCGCGCCACGGGTGCGCCCTGATCCCGCGTCTCGAATACTTCGGCATTGAATCGTAACGGACCTTGCT
>DOWV01000013.1:0-3871 GCA_003519375.1 Bacteroidota bacterium | reverse complement strand
TTGAATCGGGCGAGACGAATCGCTCCGAAGACGAGGGGCATCGAGCTGATAATCACGCCGAGGCTGTTCATCGTTGAAAGGTGAGCCTGATAGACGAGGAACGACGGCGCAGCGCCAAAAGAGACCACATCGGAAAGCGAATCGAGCTCGACCCCAAACTGGCTGGACGAACGCGTGATCCGGGCCATGAGCCCGTCGAGCGTATCAAAAACACCTGCCAGGATGATGAACCAGGCCGCCATTTCAATCCGATTCTGATGCGCGCTGATAATTGAGAGAAAACCGCAGAACGCATTCAGTACGGTAGAGAGACTCGGAACCACTGCTCTGGTAATTTTCATTTCAAATCGTCTCCGTTAAGGTCAGTGGAGGTCGGCGAGCACCGTTTCACCGGCTGTCGTCACGTCACCAACCTTGGCGCGGATAGTAGCACGCTGCGGGATAAAGATATCGACCCGCGAGCCAAATTTGATCATGCCGAACCGTTCGCCGGCCCGTACACTATCGCCCACCTTGAGGGTGCAAACGATGCGACGAGCGACGAATCCGGCAATTTGTTTGAACAGGACGCGCCCCCGCAATCCTTCAATCCCAATCACCATCTGCTCATTCTTCTCCGATGCCTTGTCTTCGTATGCTGCAAAAAACTCGCCTTCGACGTAACGGAGGTAGCCGACCGTTCCGCCGATTGGATTCCGATTGACATGCACGTTGAGGGGCGACATGAAAATGCTGATGAGCGCCGCTTCCGAATCCAGATACTCCTTCTGGACCACCGTCCGGATGGCAATAATCTTGCCGTCTGCCGGAGCAAGAACGAGGCTGTCTCCCGATGGGGCTGTTCTCTCGGGATCACGGAAGAAGTTGACGTTGAGGGCAAGCAAAAGCGCTGAAAGAATGACAATACCGTAGCGGATGAATTTCGGCTCGATCAGCCAAAGCGAGAGTATAATTGCGGCGATGCAGAGAATCGTAACCGCGAAGAAAACGTCGTAGCCATATCTTGTGATCATTCAGTCACGCCATTCCCTTCGACATGAAGCCCGCCGACAGGTCGAATTCTGAAATCAGGTTCAAGGAGTTGAATGAAACACAGGAGAACTTGGGGAACAGGTCATATGCAGAGCTCAGGGGAAAAGCGGGATCCCGCCGGGGCGCTGGGTTTGGGATGTCATCGAACGGGAAGGAGCTCGATAGGATGAAAGGTGAGGCCGAAAGTATCAATGCCGTAGGAATCAAGGCTCCGAGCTAACCTGTTTTTACGGATTCTCCCTGCTGGTGATCCGGCCTTGAGTTCTGACACGAAGCGCCGCCAGTAAGGATAGAGGGACAAGCCGCTATTTTCCCCCATTTTGGCTCGTTGATTTTGAAACTATCTCAAAATAGAAGATAAGAATCACGCCAAGCCGCTAAGTCGCTAAGATCTTACGACATTTTGGATTGGCTTTGCGCCTGCCTGTCGGCAGGCAGGTCTTTGTTTACCCCGATGTTCTTAGTCGGGGCGACTTCGCGTGAGGTTTTTGAGATGATTACTAGAAAAGTATACCAAGAAAAGGCCCGAAAGTCAAGAAAACAGGGATGAAGTGAACGCCGGGCAGAAAAGTTGGTGGAGACGTCGAGCTTTACAATGTCAAGAGGCAGAGTGACATCTCCCGCCCACTACTCTCTACATCGAGCATTGTTAAATGCGATCCGCTTTCGACACCGCGAGGTGCTGCGCTACATCCATGAGAATCTGATCAGCATGCTCAGGTTCCTCGAGGTTCCTGATGGTGATTTGGTGTTCTTTTCCCGGAGCTATTATCAACCCTTGCTGGCGATCATTCGAGAATCCTGGCTGGAAGATGTCTTCATCTTTGCTGGTTTGACCGGGAAGCACAGGGGAGAGATCATCAACCTCCAGTGGAAAGACATCGCTGCTATCTCAGGTTTAGGGAAACGCCGCCCGCTTGACATTGTGAAAAGGATTTCATAATCTGACGCAGAAAATCAACTGCAGCCCAGCCTACGCCCGAAGAATGGTGGGTGAATCCCGATAGTGAATCTTGACTGCTGCGAACTCTCTCACGTATGCCAGCAGGCGCATGACACGATGCGCAATATCGACGGACCCAATCCTCATCCGCTCTTCCGGTCAGCCAGGTTCTTCCATCGCCCGGAGTCATGCAAGACGTCATCTTCCCCCGTGGAAGCATCCGTTTTGACGGCGCGCACCTGAGCGTCGACGACCGGCTACCGAAAGGAGATTCA
Organism: Bacteroidota bacterium; assembly: GCA_003519375.1. Lineage (GTDB taxonomy): Bacteria > Bacteroidota > Ignavibacteria > UBA10030 > UBA10030 > UBA9647. The sequence goes on along the minus strand of DOWV01000013.1, from coordinate 1,621 downwards.
CATACCGACTCCGTCAGGAACACCATAAGAGGATTCGTGGGCGGCACGATCGAGGTCGGATTCCGGTTGAATGTGGTTCCGGTGTCCGGTCGTACGCGTTCTCTTTCTCTGTCGATTCTGTTCATCACATCTCGTGGAATTGCCACAGTTCTGCGGGCTCGATACCTCCTTATTCGCCCATGAAGGGCTTGCGGCCAACTTCGCAGAAGAGTCTTACCAGAGCCATCATCATTGTCGGTGGTTCCCTGGCCTACCTGCGATACATCTTGACAATAGAGAAGGTTCCGGTGCTAGAATGAGTAATCCATTTCTGTTTCAAAAAAAACATCTTGTTCTTGGTTCGGTTCTCTTGCTCGTCTCGATCGTCGGCGGGTGCCGAAGCTCGAAGCAGACGACCTACAGTGAGGGTTTATCCGAGCCTGTGGATTCCATCACTCGGACCGCCGAGCCGAAGTCATCAAAGGTCGCCGATGCTCAGAACCTTGTTCAGTGGCACCAATTTGCCGACTCATTGATCAATCGCCAGAGGGAATTGGAGCGAAGCATCGGAGATCTCACAGGACGACTGCACCTTGCCGAAACAACCCTCGAAAGCCACAAAGCTGACGCTTTGAAAGTGGCAATGAACCAGCCGGACAGAAGCCCCAGGCCAGAGGTGAGGAGAGCCCCCGACAGATATGATGAAGTCATCCGTCAGTACAAAGCTGCTTCGGAGAGATTTCAGGAATTGATGAAAAACGGACTCCCGAAAGATGTCCAGGATCAGATCCAATCCGCGGTTGGGATCGCGAAGCGGGTCGATAGCCTGCAAATCATCGTCGTGAATAACGCTCAGCTGTTCCGACAAGATCTTGATTCGAAAATGATATGGATCTACGTGATGATGGGGATCATAGCCATTTTGGGTTTATTGACATACGGCACGTTCATCCGGGCAGAGGGGAAACGGAAGGATTTGGAGGGAAGGGTTTCCACTTCCTTGTCATCCTCTTTCTCCTACTTTGAAGAGAAGATCAGACAGGTGCAGTCGGAGATAGCATCAAACGCACCCCCAAAGCAGTTAGCAACTCCCAAGAAGAGTAAGCCACCCATAGAATGATCTGCAGTACACTAACGAAATCCCGCTGCAAGAATACGTGGGCGGGATTTCGTTTTTCAAACAATCCTTCCTACCCTTTACTTGCTCGGACGGAGTTTCACTTTCGCGTGCTGCTTCGGCAGGATCTGCTTTCGGTCATTCGTTAGAGCTGTCCCAAAGATGGAATTTGCCTGAGTGTTCACTCCGAGCTGCTCGTAAGTTTGTCAGACTGGAAAGATCATTTTTGTACATCGAGCCGATGGTCTCGCCGAGCTCTTCCAGGTAGCTTTCTTGACCTGCGGGGATTTTGCTTCGCCGGGCAAAACGATCTGCTGCGACCTTGCACGAATGGTTTCAGCAATTCTGTAACGTAATCACTGATAGATTATCCGAGCGATCAATGAAGTATTCATTGGTTCTCGGGACAAGCCCCTCGTCGTTTCGTGTGCCTGCGTTGAAAAAAAGTCGTTGCGGATTTGAGATCGAGCAACGAGACGGCAAAGAATTGCGCTTGCCAAAACGGGAGTGATTTCGTATATTTAT
>DOWV01000230.1:7174-7470 GCA_003519375.1 Bacteroidota bacterium | reverse complement strand
GCGAGTGCGCCGTTTGAGCACGAGGTGCAATGGGTGTACTGGGAGCTCTGGCATCACGAAGGGCGGCGCGCACGTCACGGTGCAGCGATGATGGGGCCCGACTACACGCACTGGCATGGGATGTACGAAGTGTCGAAGCACTATTACACAAAATTTCTCCCCGAGGTCACCAAAGCGGCTGCTTCGAAAAGTCGGGTGCTTGGCAAGAAATATCAGAAGATTGTCGGCGAGATCCTGACAAGGGACGAACATGTCTGGATGAAGGGACTGAGTCCGAAAGAGGTCGAGGAGCTTCG
>DOWV01000230.1:0-7025 GCA_003519375.1 Bacteroidota bacterium | reverse complement strand
GGGCTCATACTCGGAAGAAGGTGACCTTCTGCTGAGTACAAAAAATTGACTTCTGGCTCCACAAGAAAGGGGGCGACCCTTGATTCAACTTGGATGAATCAGAGAATATCCTTATAATCTCTCCCACATCTGCGCCTAAGAACGACCGTTTCTCTCTCCATGACAATATTCCCCGGAGTCTGCATGAAATCTCGTTTCTTCATTATCCTACTGCTTCTCGCGGCCGTGCTTCAGATCCTCCAGAGTCAATCATCGTCCAAGAAACCTCTCAACCACGACGTGTATGACGGCTGGAAAAGAGTCAGCGGCGAGTCAATCTCAAATAACGGCAAATGGGTCGTGTTTACGACTGAACCCCAGGAGGGAGATGCACAACTCTCTATTTACAACGTGGATTTCAAATCGACAGAATTGATACCGCGCGGCGTCAACGGGAAAATCACGCAGAACTCCGACTTTGTTGTCTTTTCCATCAAGCCGTTCTACGCCGATGTGAAAAAGCTCAAGATCGCAAAGAAGAAAGAGGATGACCTTCCGAAGGACTCTCTCGGGATTTTCTCCCTCGGAACCAGGAGCCTGACAAAAATCCCGCGCGTAAAATCGTTCAAACTACCTGAAAAAGGATCGGGATGGGTGGCCTATCAGCTCGAGAAGGAGCTGCCGGATACAACGAAAAAGGGAAAGCGAAACATCGAGAAGAAGGCCGATGACATGGATCCCGCAGATGAAGACACTCCTAAAAAAGATGAGAAAGGAACGACCATTGTTCTTCGCAATCTTCTGACGAACAGAGAATACACATTTCCATTCGGCAGCGAGTACGCCTTTTCGAAGAACGGGAGGCGATTCATTGTTTCGACCACTGGAAACGACAGCACGATCAAAGCCGGAGTGATGACGCTTAATACGGGCAAGGGACTGAGTGACACAATGACATTGGTTGCAGATACGCTCCTGTCCGGCAAAGGAAAGTACAAAGGCGTTGTCTGTGATGAGGAAGGGACGCAGGCGGCGTTTGTAGCCGACCGGGATACGTCGAAGTCAAAGCAGCGGTACTATTCACTCTACTATTGGTCGGAAGGGAAAAAGGGGGCAGAGCTTGTTGCGGACACGTTGACGCCCGGTTTGCCGACGAAGTGGCTCATCAGCGAGAATGGCCGCATCTATTTCTCCAGGAACGGACAGCGATTGTTTTTCGGAACGGCACCCGTGCCGATGCCCGAAGATACGACGATGAATGATGAGGAGACTGCCAAGCTCGATGTCTGGAACTGGCGTGACCCGTACCTTCAGCCGCAGCAGCTCAAGAACCTCGATAACGAAAAGAAACGGTCCTATACAGCGGCCATCCAGATAAAGAAGCGCGAATTTGTTCAGCTTGCCACGCTGGACATGCCCACGGTGACAGTCGGTCGGGATGGCGACGCGGACGTGGCGCTCGGAGTTTCAGACATGCCGTATCGGCAACTCGTGTCCTGGGATGCCAGCTACCGTGACGTGTATATCGTTGATCCGTCCACCGGTTCGGCGAAGAAAGTAGTTACAAAGACACGAGGAAATCCAACACTCTCTCCGGCGGTCCAGTATGTCGCGTGGTATGCTGAGGAGGATTCATGCTGGCGGACGTATTCGATAAGGAAGGAAACGATCGCCGATATCACAGCCAACGTGCCATACCCGATTTTCAACGAGCTCAATGACGTGCCGGATGAGCCGCCACCGTACGGTATGATGGGTTGGACGAAGGACGATAAGGATGTGCTCGTTTATGACAAGCATGATATCTGGAAGCTCGATCCTGACGGCAAAAAGCAACCGGAGAACGTCACAAAGGGGAAGGGGCGCAAAGAACAGCTGAGGTTCCGGTACGTCCGCCTCGATCCCGATGAAAAATTCATCAATCCAGATGCGCCGGTGCTCCTTGATGAATTCTCGATGCCGGACAAGTCGTCCGGTTTTGCAGCGCTGAAGCTGGGGGAAGACAAGCCCCCGAAGACACTTGTGATGCAGCCGTATGACTATTCCAATCCTCAAAAAGCGGATCAGGCTGACAAGCTGATCCTGACAAAAAGCAACTTCCGCGAGTGCCCTGATCTTTATGTGACGGACATGTCGATGGTGCCATTCGAAAAGATCAGTGATGTCAATCCTCAACAGAAAGAGTATTTGTGGGGGACGGTCGAGCTGATGACATGGATCGCGGCCGACGGAAAGCCGATTGAGGGACTGCTCTACAAGCCGGAGAATTTTGATGCGAAGAAAAAGTACCCGTTGATCTCGTATTTCTACGAGCGGAATTCGGACGGCCTGCACCGCTACATACCGCCCGCGCCATCGGCATCAACGGTCAACATTTCTCTCTTTGTCAGCAGGGGATATGTTGTTTTTGTTCCCGACATCCGCTACCAGATCGGCTATCCCGGGAAGAGTGCCTATGATTGCGTTATTCCCGGGATAATGAAACTGGTCGGCCAGGGTTTCATCGACAGCTCGAAGATTGCCATTCAGGGCCAGAGCTGGGGCGGTTACCAGGTGGCGTATCTTGTCGCGCACTCCACCATGTTTGCAGCAGCCGGGTCGGGGGCACCGGTGAGCAATATGACGAGTGCGTACGGCGGTATTCGCTGGGAATCAGGTATGAGTCGGATGTTCCAGTACGAGCATACGCAAAGCCGCATCGGAGGGACGTTGTGGGAGAAGCCGTTGCTCTACATCGAAAACTCGGCGCTCTTCAGGGCTCCGGACATCACCACTCCGCTCCTGATGATGCATAACGATGCCGACGGCGCCGTGCCGTGGTATCAGGGGATCGAGTTGTTCACTGCATTGCGCAGACTCGGCAAGCCGGTCTGGATGCTTACGTATAATGGCGAAGCGCATAATCTTGCCCAGCGGAAGAATCGCAAGGATCTTTCGGTCCGCATGCTTCAGTTCTTCGACCATTACTTGATGGGACAGCCGGCTCCGGTCTGGATGACGAAAGGCATACCGGCGATTGTGAAGGGAAAAACCCGGGGGTACGAGCTGGAGAAGTAAGCTTGTGGGGGGTGTTGAAACAGAAAGGGATTATTCATGACGTTGACCTCCCCCGGCCGAGGCTGTCCAAAAAGTACTATAAACCATTAGAGCAAGTTCAAGAGTTGTCGAAAATCAACGATTCTTGAAACTCGACCTGGTCGAAATCACATTTCGACCTACATTTTGGACAGCCTCGGAGGGTCTGGCGGTTCAGGGTGACGGTATGCACCGGTCTCGAGTTGTCGGATAGTCTTGGCGATCTCATCGAGCACTGCGTCGAGATTATTGTAGACATCTTCGTTCATGACGCGATGAAACCTAATCCCGAACGATTCAATGTGGTGCTGGCGGCCACGGTCGTAGACCCGGGCGAGGGGAGTGAAATGACTGTCCCCGTCGACCTCGATCGCGAGCTTCAATTCCGGACAATAGAAGTCTATGACAAACTTGTCGACGCTGTATTGCCGACGGAATTTGTATCCGAGCATCTGTCTGTTGGAGAGCCGCATCCAGAGAATGATCTCGGCCTTCGGAAGGTGACTTCTCAGATAGCGGCGCCTCTTACTGAGAGGAGTGATATTGAAGTGTTGAGTCACGATGCAACAGCACTTGATGGTATGATGCACCTCAACGCAAGCTAGCCACCATCGAGCCGAGGAGCAAGAAAATGCGATTGGCGGAAAAGGAGAGGGGGTGTTCACGATTTTGACCTCCCCTTCTCCTCCTTCAGATAAGAAGGGGAGAGTTTGGTGACTCAGGGTGAAGCCGGCCGAGGCGGGTCGGCAAACAACAAAGGCCCGGTGATCGGGCCTTTGTTGTTTTGTCCTGCAAATGTGAATGCTATTTGGCTACCCCGATCACCCCGCACCCCTCACGAGCGCCGGCATTGCCCGTGGGCTGGGTCTTCAGATCATCTGCCATGGTATGTACAATCACGGCTCGACCGATGATGGAATTCGGACCAGAGAGTTGCATCATGGGATCAACCCACTCAAGGGTTGCCATCCCTCTTTCGTTGGCTACAATATTACCCAGGTCGCCGGAGTGTCGAGTTCCATCCGTCGGTGCGCCGTGGGCCATCTGTGTCGGGTTGAAATGCCCACCCGCGCTCATGAAATCGGGAGCGCTGCAGTCCCCGAATTCGTGGACGTGAAAACCATGCGTCCCCGGAGCGAGCCCTTCGAGGTGGGCAACAACCTTGACGCCTTCTTCCGTCTGGGTGAATGTGATCAAGCCTTTGACGGTCTTATCCTTGGCAGGGAAGACTACCGCGACGGCTTTTATCGGGCCTTTCTCCATCTTGTGCATGTCGTGCTGGGCAGCGGCAACTCCCGCGACCACGCAGATCAAGATTGCCAATATACTACTCCTCATATGCTGCTCCCCTATTTGGTTGATGCATCCTGAGCGAGGCACGACGATTCTTGTCGTGACGAGTCGAAGGATTGGTGAGTGGTTCATTGGTGACCGGTTAATTAACCATTTAACTATTGAACCAATGAACCGCTTCACAAATTCCCTAGTCTAAGAAGTGCACGAAAAGCCCGTCCCGCAGCTTCGGCTCAAACCACGTCGATTTGGGGGGCATGATTTTCCCCGCATCAGCTATGGCCATAAGCTCGTGAATCGATGTCGGAAACATGCTGATCGCCAGTTTCATTTCACCTGAATCCACGCGCTTTTCAAGCTCTCCCATCCCGCGTATGCCTCCGACAAAATCAACGCGCTTATCGGTGCGCGGATCTTTGATGCCGAGGATCGGATCAAGGAGGTGCTTCTGGAGGATTGTAACGTCCAGCCGCTCGACGGGATCGCTCTTCTTCAAAAGCGATTCCGGTGCGGAAAACATGTACCAGTCGCCGCCGAGGTAAAGGCCAAATTCCCCCTTGTTCGAGAGCCGCGGCCGACCCTGAATCTTCGACAACGAAAATGTCTTCTTTACTCCGTCGAAGAACTGGTCCACGCTGAGTCCATTCGTGTCCTTCACAACTCTGTTGTAATCGAGGATTCTGAGCTGGCCCGCCGGGAAACATACGGCGAGGAAGAAGTTGTATTCTTCATCGCCGCGATGTCGAGGATTCGCCTGTTTGCGTTCAAGGCCCACAATGGAAGCAGCTGCTGTCCGGTGGTGACCATCGGCAACATACAGATTCCGGACTCCGGCAAATAACTGCTGCAGAGTCTTCATTGTGGCTGGATCCCGTATGACCCAAGTTTGGTGCCGGATGCCGTCGCTTGCGTCGAAATCGTTTTCCGGCTGAGCGCTCGTAACTTTCGAGACAATCGCATCGATCTGCCGGTTATCCGGGTAGGTCAGGAAGATCGGTCCTGAATGCGAGTTCGTGGTCCGCACGTGTTTGCACCGGTCTTCTTCCTTGTCTTTACGTGTGAGTTCATGCTTCTTGATGGTGTCGTTCAGATACTCTTCCACCGAGGCGCAACCGACGATTCCGTACTGGATGCGCCCTTCCATCGTCTGAGCGTAAACGTATAAGAACGGAGCCGGGTCCTCGACGAGCACCCCCTGGTCGATCAATTTCAGAAGATTCTCTTTCGCCTTCGCGTAGACTTTGGGGTCATAATGGTCCAATGCCGGATCGAGATCGACCTCCGGTTTCCCCACATGGAGAAAGGAAAGTGGGTGTCCGACAACCTCATGCCGGGCCTCATCGGAGCTCAGGACATCGTAAGGTCTGGCTGCCACCTCGCCGGCGTATTCCGGTTTCGGGCGAAATGCCTTAAACGGTCGTACTGTTGCCATTGTAGTCCTTATTCCTTTATGAACATTATGCGCCGGGACTGAGTGCTTTTACAACGCGTTGAGCGATCTCGATGCCGACCCGTTCCTGGCCCTCAACGGTAGAGCCGCCGACGTGCGGAGAAACGCTCACTTTCGGGTGCTTCATCAATGCCTGTTGTGCCTCGGCCGGGGGCTCGTTCGCAAACACATCGAGGCCCGCTCCGGCGAGTTTTCCGCTCTCCAGCGCCTCAAGCAGAGCCGATTCGTCCACAACGCCTCCGCGCGCACAGTTGACGACGATGGCGCCTTTCTTCATCATCTCGAATTCCTGTTTGCCAATGGCCGGTCCGCTCTTCTTATCGAGCGGGATATGAAGTGTGATGAAATCCGACTCAGCGAGAAGTTTCTCGCGGGTCGTGGTCTGCACGACGAAATCCGCAGGCGTGAAGACGGGATCGTAGGCGATCACCTTCATGCCCAGTCCAAGCCCGCGCCGGGCCACCTCTTTGCCGATGCTTCCGAATCCCATGACTCCCAGCGTCTTTCCCGAAAGCTCGATCCCTTTCGAGTACTCTTTCTTCGGCCATTTGCCGGCCACCATCTCCATCTTGCTGACATTGAGGAATCGGCCAAGGGCGAACATATGAGCGATCGCGAGTTCCGCCACGGAAATTGCAGATGCGCCGGGGGTATTCAATACCTTGAGGTTCTTTGACTTCGCACACTCCACATCGATGTTGTCGAGGCCTACACCTCCTCGTCCGATGACTTTCAGGTTTTTCCCCGCCTCGATGACGTCTTTTGTAACTTTCGTTGCAGATCGCACGATGATGCAATCGTACTTGGCGATGTTCGCGAGAAGTTCCTCGGGAGTGAATTTGACCTGATCGACGTCGTGGCCGGCATCAGTGAGGATCTTTGCTCCCTCGGGCGATATTCCATCTGTGATAAGTACTTTCATAAGCGCCTCCGTGGTCAGACTACATTCTGTTTGCAGGAACTTAATTGGTCAGAAACGATTTGTCGGCTGGGTCGTGGACCGGAATATCCCACGAGGTCTCGTATCTTGGTCAACTTAAGCATTTTTCGTCGAAGGGACAACCGGAACCAACGAGGAGTATATTTGAAGCATCCTGTATGAATTTTATGAAATTGGAAATGCGGAAATACTTGTCAGATAAGGTCTTTTCGTTTTCGCGATCTGGCGATTGATCGGCAGGAGCCATCCTTTCGTTCTGAGAATTTTCATTCTTTCAACCACTCGGGT
>DOWV01000193.1:21283-37149 GCA_003519375.1 Bacteroidota bacterium | reverse complement strand
CAAAAAGTACTATAAACCACTAGAGCAAGTTCAAGAGTTGTCGAAAATCAACGATTCTTGAAACTCGACCTGGTCGAAATCACATTTCGACCTACATTTTGGACAGCCTCAGGCATAGGTAGAAGAGCGGTCACCTCTTTTGCATCTCGATCTTCTGCAGCTCCTCGAAGTACTTCCGGATCAACTCCTTATAATCCTTCGAGTAACCATGCTCGAGCGACTTGAGGAGGTCTTCGAGCAGCTTGTTCTTTCCCTCGAGGGCCGAGGGATCGATGTCACCGGGACTGCGGCGGGCGACTTCGGTTCCGGTTTGGGCTTTCCTTCTCTTCTCAAAATCCCTCTCACGCATCGACTTCGATGCATCGAGAAGCCGCGAAAGAATCCGTTCCTGCTTTTGAATCGTCTCCGAGTTCACATTGTTCTGCTCGAGGTTCTGAACAACCTCCCGCATGTCCTGGGCAATCTTGTCGAGATCGCCCAAAAGTTTCTTCTGCTCGCCGCTTGCCTGGGCCTCTTTATTGAGCTGCTCAACCGATTTGCGCACAGCCTCCTGCTCGACGGCGAGCCGTGCAGCCTCAGCCGCGGCCTGCATGCTCTGTGTCTGCATGTTGATCGATTGCTGTTGACCCGCCATCATCTGTAGCTGCTGCATCAGTCCGCCCATGCCCCCGGAGCCACTCTGCTGCATCAGGTTCTCCATGGCGCCCTGAATCTGCGTAGCGGACTTATTCAGCGAAGCCATAGCCTGTCCCTCTTCCTGAGCCGCCATAAAACCGTTCCGCGTCTCGAGGGCGTTCATCGCATTGTCCATGTGCGAGAGAGCCTCTCCGATGGAGCGACCCATCTCGGGCGTGACTGCGAATGAGCGCTTGGAAAGCTCGCTGAGACCCCGGAGCACGTTTTCCATATCCTGCCTTACCCGCATCTGCTCCTGCGCATTGTCGCGCAGTTTCGGAGAATTGAGCGGTGAGTTCTGAGCCTCCTGCTTCAACGCCTCTTCACGCTTCGAAAGCTCGAGCATGTTGTTCGCCGCCCGGCGGAGCTCGTTCAGTGTGTGCTGCATTTGTTTCTGCAGCATCGTTTGCTGGATCGACTGCAATTGCTTCGACTGGGCCTGCAGCTGCTGTCCGAGTTGTTGTTGCGCCATCTGCGCCTGCTGCATGTCACCTTTTTGAAGCTGACTGCCGGCTTTCTCCATTTGCTGCGCGACTGCATCCTGTTTCATCTTGGAATTCAGTTGCTGCATCTGGTCGGCCGGCATCTCGGTGAAGAAATCCTCCATGCGCTTCTCGACGTCGCTTGTCGTTTCCTCGAGCTCCTTTTGCTTCTGCGCAAGGTCCATTTGCTTCTTCGCGAGGTCTTTTTGCGCCTGAGAATTCTCTGTCGCCTGTTTGGTTGCTTCGCTCACTTCCTGCTGAGATTTCTCCAACTCTTCCGCTCGCCTGCGGGCTTCGTCGAGCTTTTGTTCAATCTGAATCCGCTTCAGGAGTTCAATGGTCCGCTCGATGCTCTCACGGAACCGCTCTTCTGAAAAACTCAACTTTTGAAGCGCCTGTTGTAATTGCTCCTTATTGACATTCTGCATAGCCTGCTGCATTTGCTTCAGCGCTTGCTGAAGCTCGGCGGAATTGAGCTGCTCAAACATCTGCTGGAGCTCCATATACTTCTGCATCGTCTCATCAGACAGTACCTGCTGTTGGTCCATTTTCTGGACCATCTCATCCAGCCGTTTCTTCACATCATCGAGCTTCTTCTGGACATCCTGGTACTTCCTGGCCATTTCCTCCATCTTCTTCTTTTGCTGCCAGTCCATCTCCTTATTCTTCTTGATGTCCTGGTTGATGGACTCGATCTTGTCCTTCAGCTGCCTGGCGTCCTGGAGCGTCTGTTTGAGATCGTCGAAAGATGTCTCGTGTCCTTTGTCCAGCTCGGCAAACACCTCTTCGAGTGACGGAAGTCGGATCAGATAGAGCTGACTTCGGCCGCTTTTCGGACCGCGCACGACGTCATTATCAAACACTTCGGCGAAGTATTCGACGACATCCTCTGGCGCAAGCCGGAGGGGAGAAAGATCCCACGTGTAAGGCAGCTCGAATTCTGTCGCAGAAGATGAAGCTACAGGGACGGGGAGAAACTTGTAGGCCTCCCACGGTTTCTCATATCTCGAATGGATCAACCGATAGCCGACCCTGAGACTTGAAAAACCAAAATCGTCTCTGGCCTGGATGGCGAGACGGATCGATTTGTCGCCAGCGAGATCAACGTTCTTACCGGGTTGAATCACCGCAATAGAAGGGGATTCGTCAGGTACAATCTTGATCTGATAGAGCACCGGATCGGCGTTGGTGAGGTTTTCCGTGTCCGTAAGCTCAAGATGATAGTCGGTTTCTTTCTCGAGGCGAAACGATGCCGAAAATTTCTGATTGTCAACCATCAGCGGAGCCGGGTTTCCCGAACCAAAAACAGCTTTGCCCTGCTTGAGGTCCTTACTTGCCTTGCCCGAGAGAGCGATTCTTGTTCCGGCGAGCGCCGTGATGTCGCCGATGAACTCTTGCTGAGCTCTTGCCGGGAGCTTGGTATAGGCTGGATACTCAAGCCTGACCTGGAACGATCGTATGACCGGTCTGTCGACGACCGTTAGCCGGTAATGGTCACTCTCGGTGTTGCTGACGGTTGCGTAATACTCGGTTGATCCGGTCAGGCCCGGCAGCGTTGTCCGGAAAATTTCAGTGGAATCGGGGTGGAGAGCGACTGTCTCGAAAGACTCCGCTCCTTCCGTCCGCCAGGAAAATGTCAGCGATTGCCGTGCAAGGAACGACGTGGGTCCTGCCGGCTGGACGCGAATCGCAACCTGTACGGTCTGGCCCTTGGCGACATCGGCGTTTCCCGGCGAGACATCAAAAATGAATTCCGAAGGAACGGCGAACGGAGTTCTGAAATGAACGATTCGGTTCAGTGACTGTGAGAACTGAGAAGGCGATGCAACGACAAGGATGAGAGCGCCAAAAACGGTTGCGGAGAAAACTTTTGCTGATCGCTTGATGGTCGAGTCGTCAAGCGAGGTGGAGAAATCGAGTCCGCTGATATTTTGAGCCAGGTCCTGAAATGAGGCATCAATGAGCTCGGGCGAGTAAAGAGACTTGCCGCTCTGAAGCTCCCGGTGGAGTTGGAGTATGTTGAGGAGCCTGTCGTGTATCTGAGGAAAATGCGATCCAACAAGCGCTGCAAGTGAAAAATCGTCCGCTGAACGGAGAAGGCCGAGCGATCGTAACAGAGGTCGCGCAACGTGCCAGACAAAAACGCCGCCGAGGATCAGAACAACAATGACGAACAACAGCGTGCGACCTGTCGTGTTAAGTCTGAACGCAAGCTCAAGGAGTAGTGCCGCTGCCACAGAAAGAAGCATCACTGTGCCAAACAAGAGCGAGTTGGCCTGCAGGGCAATAGCATTCTGTCGGCGCCGAGTGGCGTCGAGACGGGCAAGAATGTCGGTGAGTATGGAAGACGCTGACGACAAGCCGGAACTGATCGGTTAATGAGTTAAGTGGTTAATTGGTGATTGTTCTATGACGCCGATGCCTTGCGACCGCGAAGGTAGGCGATGTATCCATTTATTCTCCGGAGGAGACTGTATCCTTCGGATTTCAAATCATTCATCTCATCTTCAGGAATATACTGTTCATCGATGCAGATGTTGATGTCATCGATGAGTTCTTCCAGCGATCCGCGCGAGTGCCTTAGAAATTGAATGTTCTCTTGATAATGGTACCTACCGTGTCCTTCTGCAATATTGTTCGTCAACGACGTCGCCGCACGACGCATTTGCGACGTCAGATTATATTTCTCTTCTGCTGGAAGTCTCCTTGTGAGAGCAAAGATCTTCTTCCGATACTCCCGGGCTGCACGGTAGACTTCCAGATCTTCGAAACTGTACCCAGGCATATCTTAAGTAACACAAATCGGATCTGCCAGGCAGTCTATTTCGATTGACGTATTGGTTAACTGGTTAACTGGTTAATTGGTTAATTGGTTAGTGGGTAGGTTGTCTGGCCAGTTAACCAATTAACTATTCACCAATTGACCGATCTTCGCCTGAATCATCTGAGGTCAATGACTCAGGGCCCAAACCACGATATTCGTCCCAAACCTCAACGCTTCTAGCCGGACAGGCTCTGGATCTCCATGGACCTCCGGATCAACCCATCCGTCGCTCGGGTTTGCCTCGAATGTATAATAGACGCAAAGTCGTCCTTTGTTGAACAATCCAAAACCCTGCGCGGGTTTCGTGTCGTGCTCATGTGTTTTCGGCACCCCGTTCGGAAAGTTGAAATGACAACTGTAAAGTCCGAATCTGAACGGGAGTTCGACAAGATTCTGATCAGGAAAGACTTTCTTCATCTCACGCCTGAACGCCTTATCCATTCCATAATCGTCGTCGGCATAGAGGAAACCACCATTCGTGAGATATGACCGCAGCCGCTGAACTTCGTAATCGGAAAAAACGATGTTGCCGTGGCCGGTCATAAACAGAATTGGGTATGAAAACAACTTCTCACTTGAGATATCGACAAATTCATACTGCGGGTCTGCATCAATCGTCGTATTTTCCTTAATGAACTTCAGGAGATTCACTTCCGCAGACGGGTCGTTATACCAGTCGCCTCCGCCGCTGTACTTTAGACGGGCGATTCTGATTTGGCTCTCGATGCGCTGCTGTGCCTGAACACAAAGAGGCAACAGCACTGTACCCAGAAAAACAACAACTTGTACGCGCTTGATTACAGCCATGGTTGACCATGTGAAGGCTAATTGCTTCATATCCATTTGACGGATCAGATCAATTCCAGACAGATTTTTGCGCTCTATCATAGTAAAAAAGTAGGGAAAGGCTATTTGAGAAGCAATGAATCATGGACGAATGCGATGAAACGATTTTTATTTCATTAGTACTTGACAAACCGTCCCGGCGATTGTATATTAACTCCAGAAGTAGCTTATCAAGAACGGCTGAGGGAACAGGCCCGTTGAAGCCGTAGCAACCGTCTCGAGCAATCGGGAGTCAGGTGCTAAATCCGTCCCGGTGTAATCCAACCGGGAAAGATGAGCTCGGAGAGTAAGACTATCACCTCTTCTGGCATATACCTGGAAGAGGTTTTCTGTTTTAGAGCCTCTTCCACCGCCGCCCGCTCAATTCCAACCTGCTAAGCTCCTTCTGAAGTGTCCTCAGTGTCCGACGATCGCATCATTCGTTTTTTCGCTGTCGTGTCGGCCGCTGACTGAAGAAGAAAATAATTCCACTACTTCTCAAACACATCATGTAAGGAGTCCTTATGAGTACCAACGGAAAGCAGCCGCACTATCGATTCGAGACGCTACAGTTGCACGCCGGGCAGAAGCCCGATGCTGCAACGAACGCACGTGCGGTGCCGATTTACCAAACCACATCTTACACATTCGACAACACGGATCATGCTGCAGCGTTGTTCGGACTGCAACAGTTCGGGAACATTTACACGCGTATCATGAATCCCACGACGGCAGTCTTCGAGGAGCGGATCGCCGCACTCGAAGGAGGCGCCGCGGCTTTGGCGGTAGCATCCGGACAGGCGGCTGAGTTTCTCGCCATTTCGGCGATTGCCCAGGCAGGAGACAATATTGTCTCGACGAGCCTCCTCTACGGAGGAACCTACAACCTTTTTAAAGTGACACTTCCACGGTTGGGAATCGAGACGCGCTTCGTCGAAGGAGACGCTCCAGAAGATTTCCGAAAGCAGATCAGTTCCAAGACGAAAGCTCTTTACATAGAGACGATCAGCAACCCGCGCTTGAGTGTCCCGGATATAGCGGCGATTGCGAAAGTCACACATGACTACGGCATACCGCTGATCGTGGACAACACTTTCGGCGCAGCCGGCTATCTTTGCCGGCCTTTTGACCACGGTGCCGATATTATCGTTCACTCGGCAACTAAATGGATTGGCGGTCACGGCACCTCGATAGGCGGCCTCATTGTCGATTCTGGGAAATTCGATTGGGGCAACGGAAATTTCCCTGTTTTTACGGAGCCAAGCCCCGGCTATCATGGCCTGAATTTCTGGGAAACATTCGGCTCGAAAAGTCCCTTTGGGAACATTGCTTTCATCATCCGGGCGCGCGTAGAACAGCTGCGTGACTTCGGTCCGTGCCTCAGTCCTTTCAACGCGTTCCTTTTCCTGCAGGGGCTCGAGACTCTCTCGCTTCGCGTGGAGCGTCACTGCGAGAACGCACTCGCACTCGCTCGGTGGCTGAAAGAACAGCCGCTTGTGGAGTGGGTTGCCTATCCCGGGCTTGCTGAGCACCCGTCGTATGCCCTTGCGCAAAAATATCTTCGCCCTGGTTCCTACGGCGGAATCGTTGTCTTTGGTATAAAGGGTGGGCGTGAGGCGGGACGCAAGTTCATCAACAACCTCAAGCTCGCGAGCCTCCTGGCGAACGTTGGAGACGCGAAGACGCTTGTCATACATCCCGCATCGACCACGCATCAGCAGCTCAGCGATAAGGAGCAGCTCGAGTCGGGCACGACGCCGGACCTCGTCAGAGTTTCGGTCGGCATCGAACATCTCCAGGACATCATCGAGGACTTCGATCAGGCTCTCAGAGCGGTCGCGGATCCGGTACCGGTCCAATAAGGAAAAAAACGTGAACACTATGCGTGATTCTTCGGTTTCGAGGCGGGAATTGGCGGCGACGGCGGAACGCCGCGTGCAGACACACGCCGTCCGGCTTTTTGACGAATCTCATCCATATCAATTCGACTCGGGCGTGCTCCTTGCTCCGGTTGACGTGGCGTACGAGACGTACGGCACACTCAACCGCGATGGAACGAATGCGGTCCTTATCTGTCATGCTCTGACAGGCAACGCCCATGCGGCGGGAAAATCGCCGGGTGGTCAGCTCGGGTGGTGGGATAGCATCGTGGGTGAAGGAAGGGCATTCGATCCGGCAGAGCATTTCATCGTCTGCTCCAACTTCCTGGGAAGCTGCTACGGCACGACGGGTCCGACGAGCGTCAATCCACGCACCTCGAAGCCGTACGGGGCTGCGTTTCCGCAGATGACCGTTCGGGACATGGTTCGAGTTCAGCGGGAGTTGCTGAAGCGGCTTGGTGTCCGCCGGCTCAAGGCCGTTATCGGCGGATCGCTCGGCGGGATGCAGGTTCTCGAGTGGGGCGTGACCTTCCCCGATATGGTCGATGCGATCATTCCGATTGCGACAGCCGCGCGGCACTCAGCCTGGTGCATCGGACTCAACGAGGTGGCCCGCCTGGGGATTCTCAGTGATCCGGCATGGAATGACGGGAACTACACCGAACAACCGGAGCGCGGATTGGCGCTTGCCAGAATGATCGCGATGATCACGTATCGAAGCAGAGAATCATTCGAGAGGAAATTTGGTCAGGCGCGCCAGGAAGGGCAGGTGGGTCGCGGAGTCTTCAATGAATTGTCAACTGCCGGGTTTCAGATCGAAAGCTACCTCCGCTATCAGGGTGAGAAACTCGTCGACCGGTTTGATGCTGCGACCTACGTAGCAATCACACGTGCCATGGATCTGCACGATGTGGCGAAAGGGAGAGGATCACTCGCAGAAGCGCTCGGGCTTGTTCGCGCAAAAACCATGTGCGTAGGAATCTCATCTGATGTGCTGTATCCGGCGGAGGAACAAAAAGAAATCGCGGCTCTCATCTCCGGCGCGGAGTATCGGGAGATCGAGTCTCCGTACGGGCACGATGCGTTCTTGATCGAGTTTGAAGAACTAAACCGTTTGATCAAGGATTTCCTGGGGTAGGCAGGCTCTGCCGGCAGAGCAGAAGGTTACCTTCCTCTCGGCGAAAACAGCGGTGAAGGTAACCTTCGTCAAGGCCAGCAAAGAAAGGGATATCAATTGAAGGTTCTCAAGTTTGGCGGCACATCGGTGCAGGATGCAAAGGCGATCGCGAATGCGGTTCGTATCATCGGGTTGAGAAGCGGCGAACCTTTGGTCGTTGTGACATCGGCATGTGGCGGAGTCACCAATGCCCTGCTGGGGATCGTTCGCGTTGCGTCGGGGGGCGGCCTTCTCAAGGCGAAAGGGGAGCTTGATCTGGTGCGTATCCGGCACGAAACGATCGCGTCGGAATTGATTGATGAAAGTCGCCGGAATGAGTTCAACAATCTGGTCAGATCGGACTGCAAAGAGGTGGAAAAGAGTCTCCGGCGAATATCCGTTGGTCGGAGAGCTTCCGATCGTCAATGCGATGCAATTGTCTCTTTTGGAGAACGCTGGTCCTCTCAGTTGCTGCTCCGTGCACTGCTTGACCGGGGGATTTCCGCCGCGCTCGTGGATTCGACGGAGTATCTCATCACAAACGGGGAATTCACGAATGCCACTCCGCTTTTTGATGTGATCAATACGAAGGCGCCGAAAGTGCTGCTGCCGCTGCTTGACGAATACAGTGTAGTGGTGACGCAGGGTTTTGTCGGACAATCACCTCAAGGATGCATAACAACGATTGGACGCGGCGGATCAGATTACTCGGCTTCCATCATCGGTGCTGCGTTGGGAGCCAAAGAGATCGAGATATGGACTGATACCGACGGTATTCTCAGTGCTGATCCATGCGTGGTGCCCGATGCTTTGTCAATCCAGGAGCTTTCCGCCGAAGAAGCGACGGAGCTGGCGCACTTTGGCGCGAAGGTAATTCATCCCAGCACGCTGACACCCGCC
Organism: Bacteroidota bacterium; assembly: GCA_003519375.1. Classification (GTDB taxonomy): domain Bacteria; phylum Bacteroidota; class Ignavibacteria; order UBA10030; family UBA10030; genus UBA9647. The sequence continues at coordinate 28,407 of DOWV01000193.1, read as the reverse complement.
CTGGAGAGCAATATCCCGGTCCGGATTCTGAATTCACGGAATCCGACACATCCCGGAACGCTTATCAGAGAAACTCACGGGCCGGCGCACCTGGGCGTGAAGTCCATCACCGGGAGGAAAGGGATCTGCTCCATTGCCTTGCGCAAGAACAAGCGCATGAATACGGTGCACTTCGTCCATCACATTTTTGATGTACTTGAACGCTACAAAAAGGGGATCGAGTTCGTGTCGAGCTCTGAAACGGGCGTGTTGCTGGTAACAAGCGATGACCGGCATATCGAATCACTTCTCGCGGAGCTTCGCCATCACGAGGGAGCAGAAATCTATCAACAAGAGGCGATCGTAAGCGTTGTGGGGACGTACGGGCGCGGGGAGCAGCCGATTCAGTCACGCGTGCATTCGATTCTAACGAATGCCGGAATATCCGTGCACCTGAGTTATGAAGGAATCTCGGTGCACAGCACGGTCTTCGTCATCGACGCAGCGAACCTGGAAAAATCTCTGAAATTATTGCACGCAGAGTTTGTCGAGACGGATGCCGCCTCGAGGCGGGAGGGTTTCAGCTCATGGAATCTGCATCATGATGCGCGGGTTGCATAGGTTGGCGGAGGTTACCTTCGTCCAGAAAATTCCGGATGAAGGTAACCTCCACCTGAGCAGATAACCTCCGCAAGAGCCTCTCCTCGGGGGTACATAAAAAATCCCCGCGGAGTCTTAGCTCCCCCGCGGAGATGGAGATGACGGTGTATCCGTGATCGAACATGCCGTGAGGGTGGAAGCCCCCGGCAGACCACAGCTTTGCAGAAGGTGACCTTCATCTGAGACCGATCAGAGATGAAGGTCACCTTCCTGCTTGTACCAGCTAATCCATGATTTTCCGCAAGAAAGCCGGTTTCTCCGGATCAGCCTTGTCAATTTTTTCGTCGCCCTTTTCCTGCTCGCGCTGTGCCTGAATCGAGATGTCGATGCCGCGGCGCAGGAACGTCGGTTCGTCGAACTTCTGCAAATCGCCCGGACCCGTTGGAATCCGGTCGATAAGCTTCGTTGCCGCTTTTGGCGGCTGCTTGGCAGCGACCGCCTTCTTGTTGAATCCTGTGGCGATGACGGTCACCATGATCTCGTCCTTCATGTTATCATCGACCACGGTACCGAGAATGACATTGGCATCATCACCGGCGGCATCGTGAATGACGCTGGTCGCCTCGTCCACTTCGACGAGTGACATGTTTTTGCCGCCCGTGACATTGATGAGGATGCCCTGTGCGCCGGCGATCGAAACGCCGTCAAGAAGCGGACTCGAAATAGCTGCGTGAGCCGCTTCCACTGCGCGATTTTCGCCTGTCGCGACGCCGGAACCCATGAGCGCATCGCCCATTTCGCGCATCACCGTGCGGACGTCTGCAAAATCGACGTTGATCAGTCCGGGCACCGTGATAAGCTCCGAGATTCCGCGTGTTGCATTGTAGAGTACTTCGTTTGCCAGCTCGAACGCATCGAGCAGCGGTGTATGCCGGTCGATGATATCGAGCAGCTTCTGATTCGGTATGACGATCAGCGTGTCCACCTGCTTCTTCAATTCCTCAATCCCGTCTTCCGCCTGACCCATCCGCCGCTTTCCCTCACTATTAAAGGGCTTCGTAACGATTCCAACGACGAGCGCACCGAGACTCTTCGCGATATTCGCGACGATCGGTCCACCGCCTGTTCCCGTTCCACCGCCCATGCCGGCAGTAACGAATACCATGTCGCTGCCTCCGATAGCTCGCGCAATTTCTTCGCGATCCTCCTCCACGGCACGATGGCCAATGGTAGGATCGGCGCCCGCACCGAGGCCCCTGGTCAGGGTTTTTCCGACCTGGATCTTCTGCGACGCGTTATTGCGTTCCAGCGCCTGGGAGTCGGTGTTGATGGCGATGAAATCCACGCCTGTCAACCCTCTGTCGATCATGCTGTTGACGGCGTTTCCACCACCGCCGCCAACGCCAACGACACGAATCTTTGCCCCGCGGTCCGCTAAGGTGTCAAGTTCAATCACGGTGACATCTCCTTGAGTTAGTGAATTTGATAGGTTGTTGATATCGAAAAATCTGATCTAAAGTCAGGATGTGAAAAAGATCGATGGTAGTAAGTATGCAAGTAGTAAGTATGTGAGTAGCAAGTTATCTAGCACCGAGTACTGGGCAAAATGTATCTAAGGGAACATTCAGTCAGCCTACAATGCCTACGATCTTAGTGTACGCTGGAGGCCGATCAACATTGAGACGATTTGATTTGTCTCGTCGATCAGACTGGCATATTCGTCCTTTGTTACAAAGTTCTCTTTTGTTGAGATATCTGCGCAACATCCACACTCATACCCTGATCGAATGGAGTAACCTAAGAACTTTGCAAATTCTCGTTTTGAAGAACTCCCAGCTCCCTCAGCAATATTAAGCACGATGGAATCAGCAGCCCTGCGGTATTGAGAAACGAGTCCGAACATTTCCTCTCTTGGAAACTTCCTTGTTATCCTTCGGACCGTACTCGAAAACTCGAGAGCCCGCCTATATACATCGAGTTTCCGAAAATCATGCACCTTGAATCCTCCAGGCATCTACTCTTTACTTATTACTCGGATACTTTTTACCGCATGCACCCTCACAGCTCATCAAACCACGTCTTCATCCTGTTGAAAATGTTCTTGACGGAGCCCTTTCCCTTTTCCGGCGTGACCGAGGCGGTGATTGCTGATCGATCGCGATGCTTGAACTCGTGAATCACAAGCCCAACGCCTGTCGCATAGATCGGATTCTCAATCTCGTGGATAAGGCCGGCTCCGAAACCCGACGGGATTCCAATCTTCACCGGCATGCCGAGAACTTCGCGGGCGAGATCTGCCGTTCCTTTGATGAGCGAACCGCCTCCCGTCAGCACAACGCCTGCCGAAAGATGTTTCGAGTACCCGGAGCGCTTGATCTCCATCGACGCAATTTCCAGAATCTCTTCCATTCTGGGCTGAATGACCTGACAGAGAAGTTTCTTGTCGATCTCGATCGGCGGCCTGCCACCGATGCCCGGAAGGACAATCGGCTCATTGTTTACTATCGCGGGCATGAAAGCGTAACCATGCTCCTGCTTGATTTTTTCGGCCTGCTCGGTAAGAATTCCCAAACCCTTGCGTATGTCGTCGGTCACCTTCTTTCCCGCGATACCGATGACCGCCGTGTGCCGGATCGTCCGCTCTTCGAACACGGCGAGGTCGGTCGTTCCGCCGCCGATGTCGAGAAGGGCAACGCCGACTTCCTTCTCTTCATCGTCAAGAACGGCATAGCTGGATGCCAGCGGCTCCAGCACCATGTCGTTCACATGAAGTCCTGCCCGCTGCACGCATTTGTAGATGTTTTGCGCCGCGGTCACAAGCCCAGTGATGATATGCACGATTGCTTCCATGCGCACGCCCGACATTCCAACGGGATCGTAAATGCCATCCTGCCCGTCGACGATAAACTGCTGCGGAATGACGTGAATGATCTTTCGGTCAGAGGGAAGCGCGACCTTCTTTGTATCTTCAATCAACCGGTCGACATCGTCCTGCGAGATCTCATTCTCCGGACGGCTGATTGCCACGACACCGCGGCTCTGAAAGCTCTGGATATGATCCCCCGCAATGCCGACGGTGACTGACGAGATTTTCACGCCGGATTGTGCTTGCGCGTCTGCGACCGCCGTTTGAATGGAGCGAACGGTCTTTTCAATGTTCGTGACGACGCCGCGCGTCAATCCGTCGGATGAACTCTTCCCAATACCCAAAATGTTCAGCTTGCCCGGATGTGTCTCATCCGGCGAAGCTACGATGGCGCACACTTTTGTCGTGCCAATATCAAGTCCAACTGCTATATCATGTGTCATACCGCATGCTCTTCCTTTCAATGCCGGCGGGCCGCCTGCGGACCCGTATGCGAGATAGTGTTGTCTAACTCTTCTTCCGATTCCAGCGAACAACCACCTGTTCGTCAAACCGGAGATCGACGTATTGCAGAGACTCCGGGCCGCGTTCGCTCACGACCTGTTCCCAAAACGCCTCCAGCCGAACCAACTTGCTGGCGATATCGCCATGACCGAAAATGATCGGAACGCCCCGTTCCGCCGCGTAAAGGACGATATCACCGCCGTTCCGCAGCCGGACTTCGGAGATCAGGTGATAGAGCTCCTTGCTCGCCAGTTTGGAGGATGCAAGGATCTGCAGAGCTTCCTGGATGTCTGGATTTTTCAGCGTCGCACCCGGTGTCAGCGAAGCATCGTCCGGCAGACCGGTCAATACCGGCAGATCGAACAGGTTCTTCGAGATTGAGTGCGGCAGGACCACACCGTCGTCGTCCAGGTACAAAATCTGCGCGCCGTTGATGATTGCGAGCGGAACGCGTTCCTGAATCGTCACCCTCAGCGTCGCCGGCAGATCCCGCTCGACGACCGCCTCTTTGATAAAATGATGGCTGAGAATATCCCGCCGAACTGCCATCAGGTCAACTTCCTGCATCTGGGAGTTCTTCGGGACTTTGATCAGCTGCATGATCTCCGCGGTCTCAACAATCCGGTTTCCCTCGATCGTGACGCGCTTCACTCTGAGATCGGACTTCCAGATGTTCGCCAGCACGATCAATCCAATGGCGAGCATCAATAGTCCGAGAAATCCGAATTTGAGCTTCCGACTTGTGCTCATGCGACTTTCTGCCTCACTTCGTCCGGAAATCCGACAAGTTTTACCTCCAGTTCAAGGAGGACGCCGCTGTTCTGGTGCACCGTGCGCCGCACGATATCGACGAGCGTCACCACGTCAAAGGCCTTTGCCTCACCGAGATTGACGATGAAATTCGCATGCTTCTCAGAAATCTGGGCGTTTCCTACACGCTTTCCTTTCAGGCCTGCCTGCTCGATGAGTTTTGCTGCATACATTCCGGTCGGATTCTTGAACATGCTCCCGGAGTTCGGAAGCGTCAGCGGTTGCGTTGCGTTCCGTTTCAGGATAAACTCGCGGCGCCGCTGCAAGAGCTCCTCTTTCTCCCCCAACGGAAACTTGAATGTCGCGCTGAGGACGATGTCGTGAGCAAAACCGGATGTTCGGTAACCGAATCCAGCCTGTGCTTTCTTGATGACCTGAATCGCTCCGTCTCGAATGACTTCGACTTCCACGATATGATCGGCAGTTTCGCCTCCATTGGCTCCCGCATTCATGACGATAGCACCACCGACGCTTGCCGGTATTCCGGCCAGCATTTCGACACCGGCGAATTCGTTCTGTATGCAGAAATCGACGAACTTGGACCAGTGAGCACCTGCATCAGCGATGACAAAATCTCCTTCCCGCCGAACTTCCATCAGTGACGATTCAAGATTGATCGCCGCACACCGGATTCCCTCGTCGCTGATGATCATATTGCTGCCGCGGCCCAGCATCAGGAACGGATAATTGTTTGTCTGGAAGTACTTGATGATCTGCACCAGGTCCTGCTTGTCGGCCGGTTCGACATAGTAGTCCGCCGGTCCGCCAACGCGCATCGATGTATATTTCGACATCGGCTCGTTGATGGTGATCAACCCGCGGAAGAACTGCTTTATGTCGCTTAGTGTGACCATGTGGTGAATAGTTAATTGGTTGATTGGTGACTGGTTAATTGGTAAGTGGCGATCTATTTAACCAATTAACCACTCAACGAATTAACCGCCTTTCAGTCTTTTCAAGAATTCTTCCCCGAACTTCCAGATATCTCCGGCACCCATCGTAATAAGGATATCACCGCTCTTGACGATCGATTTGAGCCGATCCGGAATTTGCTTCTTGTCGGGGATATAATGAGCTTCCTTATGTCCGAATCGCTTCGCCGCATTGACGATGAGTTCTCCCGAAACGCCCTGAATCGGTTCTTCCCGGGCCGGATAGACATCCGTCACGACGAGCACGTCCGAAAGAAGAAATGACTTACCAAACTCCTCGTAGAAGTCGCGTGTCCGTGTGAACAAGTGAGGCTGGAACACGCACACGACCCGCCTCCGCCATCCTGCCTTTGCTCCGGCGAGCGTCGCACGGCACTCTGTCGGATGATGCGCGTAGTCGTCATAGACAGTCACGCCGCCCACTTCGCCTTTTTTCTCCCAGCGGCGGTACACGCCGGTGAACTTCTCGATTCCTGAGCGAACCTTTTCGAACGGAACGCCGATCTGCAGCCCGACGGCAATGGCCGCGAGCGAATTCTGCACGTTGTGGTTCCCGGGGACCTGAATCGTGATTTGACCAAGATCGGACCCGTCTCGTACAACCATGAATGTCGAAGTGTTATCCTTGTGCCGGATATCGACCGCCTGGACGTCTGCTTGTGGGTTCAATCCGTAGGTGATGATCTTTTTCCTGCTCAACTGCGGCATGATGTCGAGCAGCGCGGGTTCATCGAGGCACAGCACGACGAATCCGTAGAACGGCACCTTTGAGGCAAACTGGATGAAAGCTCCTTTGATATCCTCCAGGTCACGATAGCAATCGAGATGATCGGTTTCGAGCGTTGTGAGCACCGCGATCGTTGGCGTAAGGGAAAGGAACGATCGGTCGAATTCATCAGCTTCAACCACGATGAAATCGCCGCGCCCGAGCCGGGCATTTGTTCCGCCGAGTCCGCTGAGCTTGCCTCCGACAATGACCGTGGGGTCGAGATTTCCTTCCATCAGCACGAGGCTGACCATCGACGTCGTCGTGGTCTTTCCATGGGTTCCGGCAATGCCGATGCCGTATTTCAGCCTCATCACTTCCGCCAGCATCTCCGCGCGCCGGATAATGGGCACCTTGCGTCGCCGGGCTTCAAGAACTTCCGGATTATCGAGCGCCACGGCCGAAGAGTACACGAGAGCATCAACATCATCCGCGATGTTGGATGCCTGGTGCCCTTCATAGACTGCAGCCCCGAGCTTCTGGAGGCGCTCTGTAACTTCCGAAAGGCCTTTATCCGAGCCGCTGACGCGGAATCCCTGGTCGATCAGAATCTCGGCAATGCCGCTCATGCCGATGCCGCCGATCCCGACGAAGTGAATTTTCTTGATCGAAGAGAACATGAATTTCCGTTGTTGTTCCGGTGTTGACTTCTGACCTCTGACCTCTG
>DOWV01000193.1:20605-21236 GCA_003519375.1 Bacteroidota bacterium | reverse complement strand
TCTGACCTCTGACTTCTGACCTCAGAACGTCTTTCTCCGTTTCATTCCAAAGCGCCGGCGACGGCCTTTGGGAATATGCTGCGCCATGCGTTCAACTTCTGCGATAAGCTCGCGGTCGCGTTCGTACCGTCCGACACGAATCCGGAAAAGACGCTTGCGGCCCTTCATCTTGAAAATGATCAGCTGAAAATGTCCCGCTGTCTGCACAAGCATCTCGCGGCCGATATGAATCCACTCGATGTCCGAAACTTTGATTTCGCGGTCACGCCGGCGTGAGTGAAAAATCATCTTGTCTTCTTCAAGTATCAGCTTCCGATCGCGCAAGAGGTTAAGCACGAGCGTTATGAGTGCAACGACCACAAACAAGATCATGATGTAAACAATCGGGTCTTTGAAGACGAGCCGGAATTCGTCTTCGAAGAATGTGCCCTTGATTCCTCCGTAGAGGAAGAAGACCAACAGGTACAACAGCGCCTGCTGGTAATAGAAATCAAGTTTGTATTTGAAGACTTTTTGCATCGATTCATTCTAGCTGACTGTTGAACTGCAAAAGACCCGCCACGAAGATATCAAGTCACAAAGCAGCTTCTTCGAAATTCAAAACCTTCGTGTCCCTGCCTGCGTGCCGAAG
>DOWV01000193.1:0-20468 GCA_003519375.1 Bacteroidota bacterium | reverse complement strand
CTTTTGCCGCTTTACGGCATCCCGCTCTTTTTGACAATATTACAGTTGCGGGAGTGGCAAGAAGACCCGATCCTTCCATTTACTTTCAGTGAATCATTCTGCGTATCGACGCTGCGATCTCAGGACCGGCAGCAGGTCTTCCAAGCTTTTTGCTCTCTGCGCTCATTGCCGCCAGCCGTGCCGGACTTTCGAGCAGCGCCAGGACGTTCGGACCGAATTCCTTTGCAAGGTTCTGATCCGTGATCATCGTTGCTGCTCCGGCGTTGGCCAGCGAACGGGCGTTGTGTGTCTGATGATCGCCCGCCGCGTGCGGATAGGGAACCACAATCGCCGGCTTTCCCACTCTCGTCAGTTCTGCGAGCGTTGTTGCCCCCGCACGGCACACGACGAGATCGGCGGCACCAAAAGCATATTCCATCTTGTCAATGAACGCCCCAAGCCAAATCGCTGTCTTTGAACCGATTGCTGAACGGATCCGCTCGTAATCGCCCTGGCCTGTTTGCCAGATAAGCTGAATTCCCCGTTGTCCCCATTCATCAAGTGAAGCAAGAACGGCGTTGTTGATCGAAACGGCGCCGAGGCTTCCGCCAAACACCAGGAGCGTCTTCTTTCCTTGTTCCAGCTCAAACGCTGCAGCGCCGGCATCCCTGCTGATTGTGCCGAGGGCGTCGCGTGTCGGCGTCCCCATCAGAATCACATTGTCGGAGCGCTTGAGCCAGCGCCGGGCTTCTTCGAATGCGATGAAGACCGTCGATACCCTCGCTGCCAGAAGTCTGGTCGTCACGCCCGGATAGCTGTTGGATTCGTGAATGACGGTCGGAATGCCGAGAAGCGATGCCATGAACAGAATTGGCCCGCAGACATAGCCTCCAGTGCCCACAACGACATCAGGTTTGAACTGGCGTATGACAAAGAGCGACTGAATCAGGGAAACTATCACTTTCAGCGGGAACAGAAGATTATCGATCGTCAGTCTTCGATGAAACCCGCTGATCCAGATCGTCCGGAACGCATATCCGCGTTGCGGTACGACGCGTGCCTCTATTTTTCCTTTTGTTCCAAGGAACAAGAATGTGGCATTCGGCTCCAGTCGTTTGATCTCGTCTGCAATTGCGAGAGCGGGGAAGAGGTGGCCGCCTGTTCCGCCGCCGGCGAGCAAAATGTTCGGAGCACTTGTTCCCACATTGTTTCCCAAAAGCTCTGTTGAAAAATCCTGCCACTAAGACACGAAGGCACAAAGGAATCTGAAAGAGAAAGAAAATTAGCTGTTCTACTTGGTGTCTTTCCCGCCCGCCTGACGGCAGTCGGGCGGGGTGCCTTTGTGACAAAAATCCGGTTACTACGTGTTCCTCTAATACACTTTCACCGTCTTGTCGTCTGTCGGCAGTCCGGCAGGCACCGGCGGCGCCGTTCTTGCCGCGCGCGGATGCATGTCTGTCTGCGCCGAGATGTTGAGGAGAACGCCGACAGCGAACGATGTAAAGAGCAGCGACGATCCGCCATAGCTGACAAACGGCATGGGCAATCCGGTCGTCGGGAGAATTCCAAGTGTCACACCCGCATTCACGAGTGCATAGAGCGTGACAACGCTCGTGATGCCGATGGCAAGAAGCCGTCCGAACTCGTCACGGGCGAACTTCGCGATCTTGAAGCCGCGGAGCATAATCACCAGAAAGAGCGCCATAAAAAAGATCGTCCCGATCAGTCCGTACTCTTCGCCGACGATGGAGAACACAAAGTCGCCGTACGATTCAGGCAGAAAAAAATCACGTTGTTTGCTCAGGCCAAGACCGACGCCGAATACGCCGCCGTTGCCAAATCCCATGATTCCCTGGTACAGCTGATAGTTCAACTTGCCTCCGCCGCTTCCGTCGATGAATGATCGGATTCGCTCTATGACGTGCGGTCGTGCAAGAGCCACCGCGAGCAACAGCGGGATTGCGGCGGCGATCGTGCCGAAGATGTGCAAGAATCGCGCCTTGCTGATGAAGAGCATCACAAGGCTCATGAGAATGATCATCGATCCCGTGCTGAAGTTCGGCTGCAGCAGAACGAGTCCGGAGACGCTCCCGATCCAGATCATCATCGGCAGGAAGCCCTTCTTCAGGTCCTTGATCGCCTCTCCCTTTGTCGAGATGAGTGCAGACAAGTGAAAGAGGAGAGCGAATTTCGCAAACTCCGAAGGCTGCAAACTCAATCCGCCAAACCGGAGCCAGCGAGTAGCCCCTTTCACTTCGCCGCCCAGAACGAGCGTTACCATCAGGAAAACGATAGAGCCGATAACCGCCGGCTTCGTGAGTTTCTTGTACTTCTTATAGTCGATGGACATGCCGACGAAGAGAGCGACAAGACCAAGCAATACCTTCAGGGCATGAAGATTGAGAAGCCGGTTACTGGAACCGAATTTCTCCATCGCCCAGGTTGATGAAGCGCTATAGACGACACCGAGGCTCAGGACCATCAGCGTGAGCACGACGATCAGCGTCCAGATATCAATATGATTTCGCTGAGAACGGTTCATGGGCCTGAATCAAAGATTCCTGACAAGTTCTTTGAAAACTCTGCCGCGTTGTTCATAGTTCTCGAACCAATCGAACGATGCGCAGGCGGGTGAGAGCAGCACCACATCGCCGTTCTGCGCAAGCGCCTGAGCTGCAAGGACCGCCTCGTCGATGGATTCGGCCCGTCGCAGAGGTTTGATGCCCCGAAAGGCCTGTTCCACCTTGTCTGCTGACTCGCCCATCGCAACGATTGCCCGGACGTTTTTTCGGACCAGATCGGCGATACGTGAGTAATCGTTTCCCTTATCCCGGCCGCCAAGCATCAGGACGATCGGCGTGTCGAATGCCTGAAGCGCATACCAGACTGCATCGACGCTTGTTGCCTTTGAATCGTTATAGTATCGGACACCGTTGACTTCCTTCACGAATTCCTGACGATGTTCGACACCTTTGAAATTCCGGAGCGTCGCACGAATGGAGGCAACACCCACACCGATCAATTGACCCGCCAGGGTTGCGGCCATGGCATTATACAGGTTGTGCGGACCGCGGATGCTGATTTCGTCAGTCTTCATGATCTCGGTTCGCATTCCCTGCAGCCTTGTCACCAGCTGTCCGTTCTCGACATACGCCCCTTCATTGAGCACGCGGTGGAGCGAAAATGGGATCCGTCTGCACCGGGCTTCGCCGATGATCTTCCCCGTCCATTCGTCGTCAGCATCGTACAACACCGCGTCCTCACCTTTCTGGTTCATGAAGATCCGCGCCTTTGATGCAGCGTACTTCTCCATGGAGTGCTCGTACCGGTCCATGTGGTTCTGCGTGATGTTCATGATCGCCGAGATGCGCGGTCTGAACGTCTCGCAATGATCAAGCTGGAAACTGCTTATCTCCAGAACTGCAGTCTGTGCAGGAGCCAGCTCCAGAACGATGGATGAGAATGCCGTGCCAATATTGCCCGCAACTGCATGTTCTTTCTTTGCATCGCCGAGGATCCTCCCAATCAACGTGGTTGTCGTTGTCTTCCCATTCGAGCCGGTAATGGCAACAATGGGGGAACGGCAAAACCAGCTTCCGACCTCTACCTCGCTGACAACTGAAATGCTGCGTCTTCGGGCTTCGACCACGACGGGGGCGTTGCTAGGAACCCCCGGGCTGATCACCATCAAAGAACAATCATACACTCGTTCGGAATGCCCGCCGACCTCGAACTCAATGCCGAGGCCGTTCAGTGTCTGGGATTCCGCTTTCAACTTGTCGGCCGCAGTCTTGTCGCTGACAAACGGCCTGGCGCCATAGTGTTGCAGCAATCGTGCGACCGCCACGCCGCTGCGAGCTGCGCCGATGACGGAGACATTCTTGCCTCGGACCTGTGAACCTTCCATACATCACACCAACATGGTTGCCGGGCGTCGACACGCTCAGCGCACCTTGAATGTTGCGAGACTCAGGATCATCATGAGAATCGCGATGATATAAAATCGTGTAACAATCTTCGGCTCGGGCCAACCGAGCAATTCAAAATGATGATGGATCGGAGCCATCTTGAAGACTCTGCGACCCTCTCCGTATTTCTTCTTCGTGTACTTGAAATACGTCCGTTGAATGATCACCGAGAGAGTCTCCATCAGAAACACACCCCCGAGTGTCGGGAGCAGCAATTCCTTTTTCATGAGCACGCACATCGCGCCGATCACGCCGCCCAGTGCCAGTGATCCCGTGTCGCCCATGAACACCTGGGCGGGGTAGGAATTGAACCACAGGAAGCCGAGCGCCGCCCCGACCAGGGCCGCGCAATAGATGGCAAGCTCTCCATTGCCTCTCAGGAAGGGGATCGTCAGATACTTGCTCCATTCGGCGTGTCCGGACACATACGCAATGATCGCGAGCGTCAGGCCGACAATACCGACCGTGCCGATGGCGAGGCCGTCAAGACCGTCCGTCAGGTTCACCGCGTTGGACGTTGCCGTGATAATAAAAATAACCACCGGGATGTAGAACAATCCGAGATCGAACTCGAGATTCTTGAAAAAGGGAACAGTCGTCTTCGAATTCAGGGGGACGAGACTTGGGTCAATCCATTGGGGGTAGAAGTAGATCACTCCTCCCACCACAAGCCCCACGAGAACCTGGCCAACAATCTTGTATCTCCCGATCAATCCCTTCGGCTTTTTCTTGACCACTTTGAGGTAATCATCGAGAAACCCGACCGCACCGAGAACGACAGTGGTGAACAGGATAAGTAGAATGTAGCCGTTCTTGAGATCTGTCCAGAGCAAGGCTGGAATCACGAGGGAGGCAAGGACAATGAGACCACCCATCGTTGGAGTGCCGGCCTTGCTCAAATGCGTTTTGGGTGCTTCGAGCTTCGCGGCTTCGCCGATTTGATGTTCCCTCAAGAGACGGATGATCTTAGGTCCGAGCCAGAAGGCGATGATAAGCGCTGTGACAGCAGCGGCACCGGCGCGGAACGTCACATAACGGAAAAGCCCGAATCCGGGAATGTGAAACTGCTTGTCGAGATACATCAGCAGGTGATACAGCATCGTCGTTTTTCCTAAGCCGCTTGTCCCGGCCGATCCTGGGGCTGCTTAAATCGTTCGGTAACAAATGCAACAACATCTTCCATTCTCATGCCGCGGGAACCCTTCACAAGCACGACATCACCCGGCGAAAGAAGCTGAACCAGTTGTTCTGAAAGAGTGCTTTTCTGCTCGAAGTGTTTCTTGAATTCTGTTGTGGCAGCGTCGACGGTGTGCTGCGTCAGCGGGCCGAATCCAAGCAGGTGCGTAACACCCGATGCCGCGGCAACCGTGCCGATTCGTTGATGTTCTTGTACAGCGTTGGCTCCTAGCTCGAGCATATCTGCCAGCACGGCGATCTTCTTGCCGGCAGCCTTTACGCGACCAAGCACTCTGAGAGCAGCAAGTGCAGAGTCGGGATTCGAATTGTACGTGTCGTTCAGAACGGTTACCCCCTTGACCTGGAATAACTGCATTCTCTTGCTGGCGCTCGAGAAGGAGGAGAGGGCGGCTTGAATCTTTTTTGCCGGCACGCCCAGCGTCAGTCCGACCGCCGATGCTGCCAGGGCATTGGCGGCATTGTGTTCTCCCGGCACGGAAAGCTCGACCCTGAATGCTTTCTTCCCGCGGGGTTTGATCTCGATCTGCGCAAACGCGGTCTCGTTGAACGCGAGAACCTTTCCCTTGACCGCAAGCGAACCTCTGCCGAATCCGTAGCTCACCGACTTCTTTACTTTCTTCGCGAGCTTCGAAAGTCGTGGATCATCCCGGTTGATAAATCCAATCCCCGTCGCCCGTTTCTGTGTCCGCATCCAGTCGAACACTTCCGCTTCGGCGCGGGCCACACCTTCGACAGAGCCGAAAAACTCGAGATGCTCCCGGCCTATGTTCGTGATGAGAGCATGTGTTGGTTCTACAATGGAGGCGAGGTATGCTATCTCGCCGAAGTGATTGGTCCCTACTTCGATCACGGCAACTTGATGCTGCCGCTCGAGGCGAAGCAACGTCTGGGGAACCCCGATATGATTATTGAGATTTCCTTCGGTACTGAGGACCCGGTACTTTGTCTTCAGGACTGCCGATATCATCTCCTTTGTTGTCGTCTTGCCGTTGCTTCCTCCGACGACGAGAACCGGAATCTTAAATTTCTTCCGGTGCATCCGTGCCGCCTGCCCGAGCAGCCGGATGGTATCTTCCACGATCAGGCACGGCAGATTGAGGCTCGACAGGAGAATCTGATTCGCTCCGGCCCACCGTGCGTCCGCGGCAATGACGCTTGCTCCCGACTCCACGGCTTTCGTGATGAAATTGTGACCGTCGAACTTCTCTCCGCGGATCGCAATGAACAAATCGTCATGCTGGACGCCTCGTGAATCCGTTGAGATTCCCTTGCACAGCATCCCTTTCTTTCCCCCGAAGCCCATGGCCTGGAGATGGGGGAGAGCAAGGATATCGTGAGCCGTCAATGTCATCCCCGAATAAAGTCCTCTACGATTTCGCGATCGCTGAAATGAATTTTCTGCTTCCCGAGTACCTGGTAGTCTTCGTGCCCTTTTCCCGCGATGAGAAGCACATCGCCGGCGGATGCTTCGCGGAGCGCCGAGACAATGGCCGTTCGGCGGTCAGGCTCGCGGACCATGGCGATCTCTCGACCGATGCCGGCGGCAATGTCATCCATAATGGAATTTGGATCTTCTGTGCGTGGATTGTCCGAAGTGACAATCACGCGATCACTCAAACGCGCGGCAACCTTGCCCATGAGCGGCCTCTTGGTCCGGTCTCTGTCACCACCGGCGCCGAAGATGGTGATGATCTTTCCGCGTCGCTTCACGGGAAGAACCTCGTGAATAGTCTGAAGGCACTTTTCCAGTGCATCAGGCGTATGGGCGTAGTCGATGATTGCGCTCCATCCGGCTGGAGAAGAGATTCTCTCGAATCGGCCCCGCACGCTGGTCACGCGGCGAATACCGGCAGAGACGCTCGCAGGGGAAAGGCCCAGCGCCGTTCCGGCTGCGTAGGCTGCAAGACAATTGTACATATTGAACCGACCCACCAGAGGGGTCGATACCGGCTGTTGCGTGCCGCCGGAGGATACTGTCAATGATGTCCCTTCCAGGGAAAGCCGGATATCTGTTGCCCTGACATCGGCTCTGTCCCCTGTGCCATAGGAAACCATCCGCGCCCGCGTTGAGGAGACGATCTTCATTCCCCACGGATCGTCGCCGTTCACGACGGCCGCTGCATTGGCCGACAGATCGTCGAAGAGAATCTTCTTTGCCCGGAAATACTCTTCCATCGAACCGTGATAATCCAGATGGTCCTGCGTCAGGTTTGTGAAGACTGCCACGCGGTATCCGAGCCCGAACACGCGGGATTGCTGCAATGCGTGCGATGAAACCTCCATCGAAACCGACTGGCAGCCGGCCGACCGCATCCGCGAGAGGAGGTCGTTGAGCTCAAGCGATTCCGGCGTTGTGTGTGTTGCCGGGATCACTTCATCACCGATCCGGTATTCGATGGTCCCCACGAGTCCGACACGCTGTCCTGCCTCTTCAAGAATTCCTTTGATGAGATGCGTTGTGGTAGTCTTTCCATTTGTACCGGTGACGCCAACCATGGTCAATGATGCAGACGGATGAGAGAAATAATTCGCCGCCATGATCGCCAGCGCCTTGCGGGTGTCCCGCACGACGATCTTCACGATGCTGCGATGCATGCAATATGCATCGGGAAGAGCATGGTCGTCTTCCATCATAACAACCTTGGCTCCGCGTTCAACGGCGGTGTTGATGAACTGATGACCGTCCGTCCCGGTCCCGCGCAGCGCCACAAAACAGTCACCGCGCTCAACCTTGCGTGAATCGTACTGAAGCCTGGGCACGTCAAGATCATGCGTGACGGCAAACTGCCCATACGCCTGCTCGAACAACTTTGTCACCTGAACTCCTTCAAGGAGCTTTCCAAGATTCATACCTTCTCAACGTCTTGCAGCCCGGAGGACTGCAGTATGACATTCTTAGTACAAGACAGCCGAGACAATGGTGCGCGGTTGGCAAACCAGGTACACGGTTGCGCCCGGCTGGATTCTCTTCCCTGCTGCGGGGACCTGTTCGACCACCACACCCGAACCGCGGACTTTTATGTCAAAGTCTTCGACGACAAGACGATTGATCGCCCGGCGGAGGCTCATGCCGCGGACATCCGGGACCGTTGCGGGTCCTCCGGCTGACTCCGCCCCTGTTTCATTGAGAACCAGTTGGACGACATCGTCTTTCTCCAGGCGCTTGCCCGGCTCAGGAACCTGCCGGACCACGATATCCCCTGTTCCGACCGGCTGACATTTCAAACCGTGACTCTCGAGCAAACGACTCGCGATAACGACCTGAAGAGTCCGAACATCGGGAACGCTGATGCCGATCTTCGGCTGGGGCTCCTCGCTCTCCTGCGGCTTCTTCGTGAATCGACCGCTTGTATTGATGATGCGTTCGGCAATCGCGCGGAAAATGGGGGCGCTCGTCGATCCGCCGTAATACGCTCCGCCGCGCGGATTGTCGATCATCACCAGACAAACAACCTGCGGATCATCAGCAGGGAAGTACCCCACGAACGATCCCGTGTAACTTCCCAGTCCGTACTTTCCTTCAACGACTTTTTTCGATGTTCCCGTCTTTCCTGCGATGCGGACGCCCTGGATGCGGGCTTCTTTCGCTGTGCCGCGTTCAACAACGCCCTCGAATGCCTCGGTCATCAGCGCTGCCGTCTGCTCGGAGATGACCCGCCGGATATTCTGGGGGTGCTGCTCCAAGATCGTCTCGCCGGTCATGTCCTGGATCTTGGAAATGATGTATGGCTTCATCATGACGCCCTTGTTGGCGACGGCGGCATAGGCGGAGGCGATCTGCAAGGGTGTTACCGCAACCTCATAGCCGAAGGCCATGGTCTGGAGCGTTGTTCCTGACCATTCCTGCGGTTTTTTCAATCTTCCACGCACTTCCCCGGGAAGCTCAACACCGGTGGGAATGCCGAATCCGAAGTTCCGGGCCTGCACGTAGAGCCTGTCCGCCCCGATCATGGGGCCTACTTTTGCCATCACGATATTGCTCGAAAGTTCGATAGCTTCCTGGAATGTGAGCATATCGTACGGGTGTGTGTCGGTGATTTTCCGGGTCTTGCCGCGGTTTGAGACCTGGACAACGAACGTCCCGTGCTCGGCATAAAACTTCTTTTCAGGCGTCAACAGGTTGTTCTCGTACGCAGCGGACGCTGTCACCACCTTGAACACGGATCCCGGCTCGAAAACATCGGTCACCACCCGGTTGCGTGCCGCGTTCACATCATACGAACTCAGATCGTTGGGATTAATTCCGGGGACGTTTGCCATCGCCAGAATCTCACCCGTCTTCGGATTCAACATCACTGCTAGACCTGCATCCGCCTTGTTTGCGGCAACGCCGCGCTTCAGTTCCTCTTCGACAATCGACTGGTATGCAAGATCGGTGGTGAGCGTAAGATTGTTTCCATCGCGCGGTTCGATGCGGGGGTAATCAACAGAAGCACGAGCGCGGCCGAGACCGTCGCGTTGCATCACGACTGATCCGTTCTTTCCGCGCAGGTACTCGTCATACTCCACCTCGAGTCCTGAAATTCCCTTATTGTCGACATCGGTGAACCCGATCAGCGTTCCGGCAACATCGTCATAATGATAGAGCCGCTTCGGTTCGTCAACAACGACGACGCCGATCAGTTTGTACGATTCGATGCGCTTTGCCACTTCGGCGCGCACGCGCCGCTCCAGCCACACGAACCGCCTGGGAGCACCCGAGCTTGTCACACTCTGGAGCTTCGCCATGTAGAATGACTTGGGTTTGCTGAAGGCTGCCGAGAATTGTCGTGCGATGTCGTCGGCATTGTCACCCACCACCTTGGGGTCTGCCGCAAACGAAACGAACATCGAGTTCGACGCAAGCACATTGTTGTTGCGGTCGAAGATGTTCCCGCGCACGGCCGGGAGAACGACGGTTTGCTCGTATTGCCTTTTGGCAAGGGCCTGGAATTTCGGTCCCTCGATGAGCTGAATCTGGACGAGGCGGCCGGCGATGACGACAAAGAACAGCGCAAATCCGACCTTCAGCGTGAAGAGTCTTCCACGCGGCTGCTGGGGCGCCTCCGGACTTTGAAGGTCGGGAAGGTTCTGCGGCGGTATGGTTTTATTCTCCTGCATCAGCGCTTGCCCGATGCTTCCTCGATCGTGCGGATCTTGTCCTGGTCCACCTCAATCATCCCCGGGATGTTCGAAGGATTTTTCAGCGCGAGCTCGTCTTCGGCGCGCTTCCGGACCCGTTCCAGGCTCGACATCTGGTTAATGCGCGCACGGAGGATTTCCTGCTCACTGAAAATATCCTGGAGGCGGACTTCACCCTTATGAATGTCGTTGGCAAGCTGGTTCACTGCGATGACATTGCTGATGTAGAGAACGATTGCCGCCGCGGCCGCCATGAGAATGAGCATGACATTCGAGGGCGAAACTTTTCGTTTTGCGAACTTACGATTGGTCGGAGGTAACTGAATCCCGGTCGGAGTCTCAAGCGGCGGCGGAGGAGGCATCGTGCCGTTGTAAATGAGACGGCGCTCCTGTTGTCGGGCCTGGGATTCTGGTCCCTTTCCCCCGGCGGCGGGCTTCTCCGGACTCATTGCACGCTCGGCCAATATTTCAGCGCTGTTTCTGTAAACTCTTGCCATACAAGAACTTGTAAGCCTCTCCGGATCAACAATGTTGTCGACGTTTCAACATTACGTGACACTTCGAATTCTCTCAGCCGCCCTGAGCTTCGCACTTCTCGCCCGCGAGTTCGATCTCGTCTCGACTTCTGAAGCACCGATCGGTTTCTTTGTCAGGATCCTCAGCGTCGGGTCGAGCTTCGTATCGGGCACGAGTTTGTTTCCAGACGGCTGGAACAACGCAGCTTCGTGCTTGAAAAAATCCTTGACGATCCGATCTTCCAGCGAGTGGTACGAGATGACGACAATTCTTCCCCCGGCGTCGAGAACAGGGAGCGCTTCGCGAAGAGCGATCTCCAGGTTTTCCAGTTCGTTATTGACCTCAATCCGCAATGCCTGGAAGATTCTTGCCAGCGATTTCACCAGGAACCGGTCGCCCACAACAGTGCGGACGATTGAGGCGACATCTCCGGTGGTCTCGATTCTCGATTCCGCTCTTCGCTTTACCAGCAAGCGTGCGATGCTTCGTGAGGCACGCTCTTCCCCGTACTTCCAAAAGACGTCCGACAGATCGCGCTCATCATACTCGTTCACAACGGTGCGCGCATCGAGCGCCTGCGATCGATCCATGCGCATATCAAGGAGGTCGTCGCTTCGAAAACTGAATCCACGTGTCGGCTCGTCGAACTGATGCGACGAAACGCCAAGGTCGAACAGAATGCCGTTGACGCGTTGAATCTCCCGCTGCGCGAGAGAAGAGGCGATATTCCGAAAATTGTTGTGGACGAGCTGAGCCCGTCCGCCGAATTCCGATAATCGATTTGCTGCAAATTGAAGAGCGTCAGGATCGGCGTCGAAGCCGATAAGCATCCCGGTGGGATCAAGCCGCTGGAGAATGGATTCCGCATGGCCGCCTCCCCCGAGCGTCGCATCGACATAAACACCGGCCGTCGACGTGATAAGCCACGCCAGAACTTCCTCGCGTAAGACCGGCGTATGAAAAGATGCCAGACGCACAGCCAAGGGCCAACCTATGGTGTTGGCTTCAGAACAACCTCCGCTACCGTCTCGTACGTCGCAGGCTGGTTGTTCATGTACGCTTCGTAGATCTTGGGATTCCAGACTTCAATGCGTTCGAGAACCCCAAGAATGAGTACCTCGTTTTCAATTCCTGCAAACTTCAGAAGGTCTTGCGGGACCGAGAGCCGGCCCTGACTGTCGAGTTGACAATCAACAGCCCACTGCAGAAGTGTTCGCACAAAAAACCTGTGTTGAGGATTGGAAGGAGACAGGCCCCGGATGGATTCTTCTACCTTCGACCACTCGTCCTGTGGATATACAAAGAGACACTGCTCATAACCGCGCGTAATAATGAACGTGTCGTTCGATCCCGGCGAGACATTTTTTCGTACTTTTGCCGGTAGTGCTACTCGCCCCTTGTTGTCCACAGCGTAAGAATACCGCCCCTTGAAAGAAGACATAAATCCGTGCCTTCAAAAGTGCCTGATTTTATTGAGCAAAACACACCCCCCGATTCCCCACTTTTCCCCACACGGCATGGAAATTTAGGGAAATGGCGATTAAAGTCAAGTGAAAAAGCACTGAAAAATCAGGGGTTTTTTGCGGTGGCGAAAAAACGCCAGGAAAGACGGGCACTTCGGTTTAGGCAAGATTCCCCACCCGAAGCCCTTTTGAGGAGGTATTCTGGATGCAAATCGCCCTCTCCAGCTCAAACGGCTAGCCCAGGTCCATCGCCGGGAGGTCTCGCTCCAGTCCGTCCCGACCGAAGAACAAGTGGGAGTTCAGGCCGGCCCGCCGCCCCGCTTCGACGTTCTCGGGCATGTCGTCGATATAAAAGATGTCGCCAGGAGCGATCTGCAATCGTTCCACGACTTGTGCAAAGATCCGGGCGCTGGGTTTGAGTGACTGGAGCTGGTAGGAAAGAAAATGGGAAGGGATATGTTGAAGGACAGGAAGGTGTTCCATGCACCAATCGAAGTGTAGCGGATTCGTGTTGCTCAACAGGCCGAGAGGAACGCAGCCGCTTATCCTGGTTACCAGTTCAAGCATGCCGGCGACCGGCTTCCCGATGACGGCAAGCATCGCGTTGCGAAGATCATCGTGCGAAATCGCACCTCTCCGTGTACCTTGTCCGCGTTCCGGCTGCGTGTCGTTAAGGAGCGACTCGAGCCGGGAAAGGAATATGCCCGTGCCCTCATTGCCGCATTCGTACTCGCGCACAATCTTGTTGATGCGAGCCTGATACAGCCGACGGTTGTCGGGCGTGTCCAGTCCGATCCGCTGCAGAAACGCCTCGGGAGCGATGTGCACCAACACATTGCCGAGGTCGAAAAGAACAATTGATGGTCGTCGTGCCGTCATGCGGTTACCGTTCGCCTCCAAACTTCAGTTCGATCGCTACTTCCTGGTCAATCGTGATGACCGCATAGGAGCCCTGTTCGGCGGGTCCGCAATTCACCATCTGCGTTTTACCGAGAATGTCGATCCCGCGCGATTCGTGAATATGACCGCAGATCAGAACGTCCGGCTGATGACACTCGACAAATTCCCTGACTGCAACGCTGCCAACGTGGGCTCCGAGGCGGATTCTGTCGAGCTTTGTTGATCGAGGCGGAGCATGAGGCACAAACACGGAGCGGGGAGCACGGTGCGCTTGTTTCCATCCTTCCTCGGCGCGTCGGAGAATTTCGTCTTCCGGGAGCTCGTACGGTGTGTGCATCGGCGTGAACGGCGATCCCGCGACGCCAAAGAATCCGACGTCACCCACCTGTACCCCGCGCGCATTGAGGTTCACTCCAAGTTCCGTGTATGTCGATTCAAACTGAGGGAGGTCCATGTTCCCGGCAACGGCGAAAAGAGGTTTTCCAAAGCGCTGCAGAGTTTCGATCGCTGTCCGTGCTTCGTGAACTGTGCCATGCGTGGTGAGGTCGCCGCTAATGATGACCGCGTCGAACGGTGCTTCGGCTTCGAGTATTGCATCGACGGTCGAGTACGCACCGTGTATGTCAGCAACAGCCACCAGACGCATCGTTCACTCCGAGACGATCAACTCTCTGCTCTGCTTCGAACCCGAAACTGAAGACTCGAAACTCTCCGTGAAGATCGGCAGAAGTTGGGAGAAATAAAACTTCGCGATGGAATCGCACTTGCTAAAGAGGCTCTCCGTAGGTATTATTCAGCATGATTACGAAAGACTATTTTCTGAGGATGATCAACCAGCTTGCCTCCGTGGTAGCCGCGGTACTGCGGCTGAGGAAGGTGAAGCAGTACGACGCGGCGGTCGAAGAAGTCCGGACGTCCGCGAAACAGCTCCTCGGAATGGATCTGCGGCTGCTTACCACACTGAGCGATACGGAATTGATCCGGCTTCTCTCCCTGGGAGAGCGGTTTGACGTCGAAAAATGTGTCGTTGTTGCTGAATTATTGACGATTCTGGGGGACGTGCACCATGAGCAGGCGGAGGAAGAGGATGCGGTACGTGTGCGGTTGACGGCTCTGAGCATGTTCCTTGAACTCTCCCGCCGGGAGGCCGGATTGCTGCCCCGAGAGTACTACGATAAGGTCGAGAACATCATCAAGCTTCTCGTGCCGGTGGGGATTCCTGCAAGGCTGAAGAAGAAACTCTTCGGCTACTATGAGTCGCTGGGAAAATTCGATAAAGCGGAGAATACCCTTTTTGAACTTATTGAGGAAGACATATCGCTCGTCGAGGAGGGAATGAAGTTCTATGAGAGGCTGCGGATGAAGCATGATGAAGAATTAGAACGGGGCAACCTGCCGAGGATTGAAATCGAAGCGAGCGTTCTTGAATTGGCAAGGCGCAGAGGGAGCGCGTAGGCATGAATCCCGCGTCAATCGGCGCCGAAGAATGCGGCAATAAGTGCCGGTATGATCAACCAAAGCAATCCCTTGATGAGAAAAAACAGGAAGCCGTACTTCGCCAGCCTCCTCGCGAGCTTCGATTTCGCCAACGGCCATCTCATCCTGCGAGCACCTCGTAGGTACGGAAATCTGATTTCATCGGAGGCTCTTCGCCCCGTTGTTTCGCTTTGTGAATGTCTTCAAATCCGCGTCGATGCCCCTCGAGAAATTCCGGCGATTGTGTCCAGCTCTTGAATGCCGTCTCGGTCTCCCAGAAACTGACGATGAGATAGTCGCCGCCACGGGTCTGCGGTTTCAACACACACATGTCGATGAAACCCGGCATCCGGTCAATTGCATGAGCGCGACTACCAAACAGCTCTTCGAACCGTTCACGGTAGTCACTCTTGCAGCTGATGTAATTGATCGCCACAAAGTTCTTCTGCACCGGTATTGCTGACACTGCTGTCGTGTCCTCTACCTTCATCCTCATCCTCTCTCCTGTTCCGGTTGATTGTCTGATTTGCATCCTGCACTCCATACACTCTCACATCCTTCCCAGTTTCTTCTTCGCCTCGTCGCTCATTCTCTCCGGCGTCCACTCCGGCTGCCAGACAATCCGCACGTCAGCATCGGTCACACCCGGGAGCTTCCGAAGCCGGTCCTTCACTTGCCCGGCAATCGTTGCGCTTGCGGGACAGCCGGGTGAGGTGAGTGTCATCTTCACTCCAACCCAGTCGCCGACAATCGTGACTCCGTACACAAGGCCGAGGCTTACAATGTCGACTGGAATTTCGGGGTCATAGCACTCCTTGAGTGCTTCCAGTACCGTTGCTTCAGAGAGCGTCGTCCGTTGCTGATCGTTCATAGGTGGCTCCTGCTTCATGCGCGAGTTCAATGCTAGTGCCGCTTCCAATAATCGTTATTGTGTTTGCGAAGTGGATCCGCGTCTTGGAAGCAGGCACTACTGCCTTTTTGAAAAGGCCCGAGAACAAATCACAAGATTCCTTTTGGAAGTGGCACTAGAAAGGATGCTCAAAGGACAAGTAGAAATAAACACCCGAGTGAGCCAGATCCCGAGTAAGAAAGACTGGAATGCCGATTCCCGGCACGATCTGCAGGCTCCCGACGTCAATGGCAAACCGGATTCCGGGACAAACAATCGCCTCGGTCGATTTCCGGATCGAGCCGGTGTCGAAGCGTTCGATGGAATGATTTGTGGAATACTCAAGCATGACGTTAAACGTTTCGGACGCCAGCCAGATAATGCTCCCTCCCGCATTGAAGGTTACCAGAGTATGCCGCGCTCTCTCTCCTGAGTCGAGATCCTTGCTGATATGAGGAAGATAGGTCACGCCGAGGTTGGCGTGAGCCGTGAAGGGATCCGACAATCGCGCGCTTACAGGAAAATTAAATTGACCGCCGAAGACTCCCCAGCCAAGTCCGCGTTGCGCATTGCCGGTAGGGAGGAGCAGTGAAAAACGCGGTGTTATGGTCGCCCAATGCTGTTGGTCAGTCAACTCAAACCGGTAATGAAGCATGATATCACCGATTCCGCCCTGGTGATCAGATCCGGTGATCGTCATGGGAAGCGTGTAGCTGAGCTGCTGGTGTGTTCCGGCGAGCGGCCATTCCTGTGTGAACGAATATGTCAGCTGTTTTGTGGGAGTGGGTGAATAAAGAAATCCCGAAATGTGCTGGACAACACCCTCCTCCTGGTTATACGCTTCCTCGATAAAGAAAGAATTGTCTTTGAGAGCAGGTGTAGCGTCCATGCGCGGAATCGCGTTGACCTGAGAAACAAGGCGACAGGCACAAAGGACGATGAGGACCAAGAGAGAGAGGGCTCTCATAATCGTTGTTTGAGGCTGCTTGAAAGAATCCCCGGGAACATCAGGACCAGACTATCGATGCCGCGCCGCCGGACGCTTCATGCTGGACACGGGACAGCCGGAGCTGTGAACGCAGCTTCCGCAGCCGGGATCGAACACCGGTACCGTGGTCAGACATCGTGGGCATCGTTCAACAAAAGGATTTTCGATGATATTCCGGCACTTCGAACATACGCGAATCTCTGTGCGGAGCTTATCTTCGAGACTGATCATAGAAGTGCTTGCGAGAGCAATCCCCCGACAAGGAAGGCAACAATCCACGTGCCGGCCCACACGGTAAATGCTTCCCGCCAGCCGCGCTCTTTCATCATCACCATAAAAGAGGCGATGCAGGGAGTGAAGAGCGTGATCGTGACGAGAGCCACCACGATCTGGTATTGACTCAGCGACAGGTGATAGAGTCCTGCTGCGCCGAAATCCCTTCTCACCATACCCATGACGAACGCCGTTGAAGCTTCGCGCGGAAGCTGCAGCCACCGCGTCGTGAGTGGTTCGAGCAGATCCTGCCACACGGTGAGGAGTCCCGTCAGCTGAAGGAGTCCGACGCCGAGGGCCCCCGCGAAAAACCAGGGAGTTGCCTCTTTCATGAAGTAGTACGAGCGATAGGCGGTTTTGCGGGCGACGTTGTCGAGCCGCGGAAATCTCATCGGCGGAAGGTCGATGAGAAGCGGGGTTGCCGACCCCGGGAGCACCCGGTGCAAGATGGTTCCGACAGCGACAAAAATGATGAAAATCGTGATGGAGTAGATGAGCATCGCTGCAAATCCTGCGCCGGCGAGGAGCGCGGCTACGACAGCAAGCTGGGCGGAACATGGAATGGCGAACTGAAGTATCGCAGCGGCGATGGTCTTCTCACGCTCGGTTCCGAGGAGGCGCGTGGTGATCGTCGCCATCGTCACGCAGCCGAATCCGAGAATGAGCGGGATGATGGCGGCACCATTGAGGCCGAGGGCGTTCAGGCTTCGATCAACAAGCGTCGCAAGCCGGGGCAAATATCCGCTGTCTTCCATGAGCGCAAGGGAAAGGTAGAACGCGATCACAAGCGGCAGCAGCAGGAAAAGCAAATAGGTGATTGTCAGCGTGATGACACCGAACTCTCCGACCAGCAGAGTGCTGAGCGCCGACCCGGGAGTGATGACCTGCGCGATGACGCCGCGGATCCACGGCTCCCAGAGCTCGTGACCGATCGTGTTCTCAGTGAATCCTACAAGATCGGTGGCGACCAGCTTCCCTACAAAGAGGTAAATGAGGTAAAGAGCAAGCAAGAGCATCGGGATGCCGGTCCAGGGATTGACCGCCCAGCGGCCCGCGAGTGTCGCGAAGCGAGTGCGGATGTTCCGCTCGGAGAGAATAGCGTTAATGATCAGGTTAACCCGATTGCGCCGCTCTATGTAGAGAGTTTCCCGCTCGTGACCCGGCGCCACTCCGTGGCGTTGCGCTGTTGACTCGTCGCCTTCGAGGATGAGAAGCGCCTCGGCTTCGGAGCCGGTCAGCTTCAGCATGTCATGGAGCCTGTGATGAAGTGTGGAAGATCGCTCACCCGTGCGCGCCTTCTGTAGAGCACCCTCGATCGAATCGAAACCTTCTTTCGTCGTGGCGGTAGTCTCAATCACCGGTACGCCGAGGGAGGATGCGAGAAGTTTCGTATCGATCTCAAGACCAATGCTCCGGACTTCGTCCATGAGGTTTAGAACGACAACCACCTTCTTCCCCATATCGATCAACTGCTGTGTGAGGAAGAGATCCCGTTCGAGGTGAACTGCATCCACGACATTCAGGATGAGATCGGATTCGAGGACGATGTCGCGTGTAACCGCTTCTTCGGCGGTAAACGACGAAATTCCGTACACGCCCGGCGTATCAAAGATCTCGTAGCCCTTATACGACCCTTTGATAAGCTCAACCGTCGTTCCCGGATAGTTGGAGACATCGACGTAGAGGCCGGAGAGATAGTTGAAGACTAGTGATTTGCCAACGTTCGGATTGCCGACAAGCGCAACCGTGGGCCGGTCCATCGCCGCCTGACGGTAACCGGCGTGGCTGTGTTTCTCAACGTGATGATGCTCGTGACCGCCAACCGTGTCAATTGTAGACTGATCGTGCTTTCTCAACTTCGTCTTCCTTGCTGTTCAGCGCCTGCGTGCACCACAAGTATATGAGCTGCGAGTCCGACGCCGATTGCGATTTCCTGTCGATGTTTCAGAATGACAACCGTTCCTCCGGGAAGCCGCTCAAGACACCGGATCAGCTCACCCTTGGTGACCCCAAGACGGAGCAATTGAGCTCTTGCCCGGCCCTCGGGGACCTCCACAATCACAAGCCTGCTTCCTTTCGCCGCCTTGCTCAAGGCGACCGGATTCGTTATCATTTATGCGACAATTTCTTGAAATTGAATCAGGATTGTGCGATATGCATATAGGACTAATTTAGTCCGATTACTCTGAATTGTCAACACAAGAAATTGAAATATAAGCAAAAAATGCCAATTTTAGGAATAGTTCTCGTTTTATTTGAGAAATCTCGGTTCTATTTTTCTTGGCTCGATCGTTGCAGTGATTCGCCCGATCTGCCTCACGACAAACAACTCCGGAACACCGATGATAAATCTGCTAAATAAGGTCGTGCTCATAACGGGGGGCTCGCGTGGAATCGGCGCTGCGGTCGCCGTCATGATGGCAAAAGCCGGCGCAACAGTAGCCCTTACCTACTCACAGCACAAAAGTGAAGCACACAAGGTTGCTCACCGTGTCGCCGAGATTGGAAGTGAATGCCTGATCATCAAATCTGATGCCGCAGATCCGGCTGACGTTCGACGCGCCGTCAACGCCGCCCTCGACCACTTCGGAAAAATCGATATCCTGGTCAACAACGCAGGCGTTTGGAAACGCGGAGCGATCGGTTCCATGACAGAGCATCAGTGGGACGAGACAATGGATATCAATCTCAAGGGAACGTTTTTGTTTTGTAACGCTGTTGTTCCCATCATGAAGAAACAGCGGAGCGGGAGGATCATCAACGTTGCGAGTACCGCCGGGCAACGCGGTGAGCCTTTCTACTCACATTACGCTGCTTCAAAAGGTGGAGTGATCGCTTTCACGAAGGCAATTGCTGCGGAACTCGCGCCTCATAATATATTGGTCAACTGCGTGTCGCCGGGGTGGGTCGAGACCGACATGACATCTCATGTTCTTCGAAAGGGAAAAGAAGTCCGCGCAATTAACAAAGGAATTCCTCGTGGCCGCGTCGCCTCTGCAGATGAGATTGCGGGGCCCGTGGTCTTTCTTGCTTCAGACTTGGCAAATCACGTCGTTGGCGCTGTTCTAAATGTCAACGGCGGGAGCGTGCTCTTTGGTTGACTGGTCCTTTGATTTTTGAAGCAAAAACGCTATATTCGAGTCGTTCGTTCTCTCTGTTCCCAGGATCGAGAAGAACGCACCATGATCGATGGCGCGGGAACGCTGAAAGCTGATCTGGTTTTGGCCAGAACCCCCTGATAGCTCGACAAAAGTTTAGAAAGACAAAGAAATCCCACCCTGTATCACAAGATTGGAGAAAGGAATCCCTTATGAACCGGTACCAAGAACTTCTTGATCTGATTCAAACGTTTCAGAAGGACTTTGAGAAATTCTATGTGAAGGGCAACAAGTCCGCCGGAACGCGTGTGAGGAAACATATGGCGGCGTTGAAGAGAAAAGCTCAGGAGGTTCGAAACGAAGTGCAGGAAATCAAGCAGAAGATGGTCGGCGAAGAGGGAGATTCTCCGGCGGCATAGAGCCCCCGGTCAGTTTTGCAGTTGACTCGTTGTAGCTCCGGGCGGCTCTCGCTTGAGCCGCCCGGACATTCGTAACGCCTGTTGCACCGTTCGACGCTTCTCTCCGGATGTCTCTCTTCGCTCCCTCTGTGTCGTTGAACTTCACGATGCTCTCTTCGTCACGCGTCATCAGCCCATAACG
>DOWV01000398.1 GCA_003519375.1 Bacteroidota bacterium | reverse complement strand
AGATGCTTGAGGAGATCGTCCAAGGTGGCATCTTTCTTGGCGACGCGTTCGGGCAGCGCCAGGATGCCGACCAAACCTCCCTGACCGGCAATCGCCTTGATCTGGTCGTCAGCCAGGTTGCGCGGATTGTCCAACATCCCGCAGGCATTGGCGTGACTCACGATGAGCGGGGCCCGAGCCACCTCCAGCGCCTGGAAAAAACCCTCGCGGTTCATATGGGCAAGATCAACCACCATCCCGAGCCGATTCATCTCCCGGATCACCTCCACGCCGAAGCGTGTTAGACCCCCTTTGGTCCGATTTTCCCACACGCCATCGCCCAATTCGTTGCGGAAATTCCACGTGAGCTGCATCGAACGCAGACCCATACGGTAGAAGTTCCGGAGCTGGTGAATGCTGCCCTGCAGCGGCATCCCCCCTTCAAAGTGCAGGATAAAGGAGATATTGCCTGGACGGACCTTCTCGGGAAGATCCGATTTCGTCCGGACGAGCGAGATCATCCCCTCCGATTTCGGCGCCTCTTCGAGAAACATATCGATATTTTCCAACGCGGTCTCCAGATACCTCCCGGTATTCTGCGTGTGCGAATAGGAATCACCACTGATCGCATAAACACAGACATTGATCCCGTCGCGGATCAGCCTTGGAGCGATGGCATCCCTGAGCGGGGTCTGCTCTCCGATCGAACCCCGATGGAGCTGTTCGTAAACATCGCGATGGCCCTCAACCACGACGTATTTCTTCAGTATTTCCGCTGGATTCATGACTTCCCCCAATGGCTTGAACAAGATCGGCTATTGGGGTATTAATAGCTGCAAAATTAACCGGAAGCAAGCACAAATTCCCTTGATAAACCCACTTAGAAAAGGCAGCATTGTCGTCCTCTCTTTTCTCTCTTTGTTCCTCGTCTCGTCGTGCAACCCCTTTTCTCCCAGCGGCAATCCAAAAGCTTTCCGCGTCAACCTGGGCACAGAACCCCCGAGCCTCGATTGGTCTCTGGCCACGGACCATGTCTCGTTCAACGTCATCGCCAACCTGATGGTGGGTTTGACGGAGTTCGACAAAAACCTGAAGCCCGCGCCGGTGATCGCCAAGTCGTGGGACATGCTCGAAGGCGGAAGAAAGATCGTGTTTCACCTGAGAGACGACGTCATGTGGAGCGACGGCAAAAAAGTCCGCGCGCAGGACTTCGAATACTCATGGAAGCGGCTGCTCAATCCCAAGACCGCTTCTGAATACGCCTATACCCTCTTCGATATCCTCAACGCGGAGGCATACAGCCAGGGAAAGCTTACGGACGACAGCCAGGTGGGAGTCAAGGCGTTCGACGATTCGACGCTCGAGGTGCGGCTGAAGCATCCGACTTCCTATTTTCTCTCGATCACGACCTTCGAGGTCACTTACCCGCAGCGTCAGGACGTGATCGAGAAATTCGGCACGAAATGGACCGATCCAGAGCACATCGTCACCAACGGCCCCTTTCTGCTCACTTCCTGGAAGCACGAGAACGAGATCCAGCTCAAGGCCAACCCTAATTTCTTCCCCGGCAAACCGGCGATCGAAAACGTCGAGATGTTCATGATCAACGAGTTGACCACCGCCCTGGCGATGTACGAGCAGGGGCAGCTCGACTTCATCGACAACCACAGCATCCCGATTCTGGAAAAACCGCGCC
The DNA here is from genome assembly GCA_003519375.1 of Bacteroidota bacterium. Lineage (GTDB taxonomy): Bacteria > Bacteroidota > Ignavibacteria > UBA10030 > UBA10030 > UBA9647. The sequence continues at coordinate 1,077 of DOWV01000398.1, read as the reverse complement.
TCGCCAAGGCGCCGGGCTTCAAGCACGTGCCCCAGCTTCGCGGCGAGTATTACGGCTTTGCCTCGTTCCGTAAGCCGTTCGACGACCCGCGCGTCCGCAAAGCCTTCGCCATGGCAATCGACCGCAGCGTCATCCCCAAGCTCCTGCGCGGCGGCGAGCAGCCCGCAAGCTCGTGGATCCCGCCGGGCATGCTGGCTCACAACTCGAAGCTCGGACTCCCGTACAATCCTCCGGAGGCAAGGAGGCTCTTGCGCGAGGCCGGATATCCGGACGGCAAAGGTTTCCCACAGGTCACTCTCGGATACAACACCCTGGAGGATAAGAAGATCGTCGCCGAGGCGATTCAGGGGATGTGGAAGCGCAATCTCGGCGTTTTGGTGCGCCTGGAAAACCTGGAATGGAAAGTCTTTCTCAAAAGGCTTCAGAACGATCCGCCACACATCTTCCGCTCGGGCTGGGGCGCCGACTATCCGGATCCGGACAACTTCATGAAGCTCTTCACGTCATTCAGCGGGCAAAACTACAGCCGGTGGAAGAACGCCCGGTACGACCAACTGCTGGAGCAAGCGGCGCGCGAGATGAACGAGCAAAAGCGCGTCCGTCTTTACAACGAAGCGCAGAAGCTTCTCTGTGAAGTCGACGTTTCCATCGTACCTCTATTTAACACAGCAGAGAGCACGGTTCTAAATCCCCGCTATACCGGGCTGGAATATAACTCGATGAGTCGGCTTCTCCTGCGCGACGTCCGCTTGAAAAATAGTGAGAAGTGAGGAAGTGACTGGACCTCCGGCACTTGACTGGCTCACTCCTCACGTCTCATTTGCTTATGATCCGTTTTCTGTTAAGGCGTCTGTTTCACGGTCTCCTGGTTCTCTGGGTCGTGGTGACGCTCACCTTCGCGCTCATGCGGGTCCTTCCGGGAGGTCCGTTCGACCGCGACCGGCGCCTCCCACCGGAGGTCATGGCCAATATCGAGGCCAAATATCATCTCGACGAGTCTTTGCTGGCCCAGTATGCCCGCTACATCGCGGGCATCGCGCAGGGCGACCTCGGGCCCTCCTACAAATATACCGACAG
>DOWV01000292.1:286-4218 GCA_003519375.1 Bacteroidota bacterium | reverse complement strand
TCGCAGTCCCCGAGTGCCAGCATTCTCCCATGTGCGGACAACGCGCTTCTTCGCGCACGGTGTGAAGCCGGTTGGCGTCGATGATGGATTTCAGCCGCGCGTATCCTTCGCCGCCGGGAATCTTCGCCTTGAGCCAGTCCGGCCGCCGCGGCCGCTGAGGTTGAGCCTGATCTGCGGGAATTTCCTGGATTGTATGGGCCACGCTAGAATACCCTTGAGAAATCGTACTGTTCGAGATTCGCGACGATCTTGGCAAGGAACTGACCTCCAAGAGCGCCGTCGATGATTCTGTGATCGAAAGCGAGCGTCAGATATCCGATGGATCGAATGCCGATCGAGTCATTGCCGTCGACATCCGTCAGGACCACCGGACGCTTCTTGATCGCACCGACTCCGAGAATAGCGACTTGCGGTTGATTGATGATCGGCGTGCCGATGATGTTACCAAAGACGCCAAAGTTGGTCAGCGTGAACGTGCCCCCCTGGATTTCATCCGGGAGGAGCCGCTTGGCTCGTGTCCGCTCAGCAAGGTCATGGATGGCACGAGCGATGCCGAGAAAGCTCCTCTCGTCGGCTTGTTTGATCACCGGGACAATGAGCCCGGTGGGCGCGGCGACAGCGATCCCGAAGTTAATCGATTTCTTCAGAACAATCTTATCGCCTTCGACCGAACTATTGATGATCGGATAAGCCTTCAACGCCCTGATCGTGGCTTCGACCAGGAATGGCATGAACGTGAGTTTGAAACCTTCCTGATGTTCGAAGCGTTCGGCTTGCCTGGCTCGAAAATCTGCAACCTTCGTGAAATCGCATTCAGAAATCGCTTCGACATGCGGCGAGGTGCGCACGCTCCGGACCATGTGCTCTGCCATTTTTTGCTGCAGGTTGTCCATCTGGACAACCTCGTATCCAGGAGCCGGATACTTCCTTTGAACCTCCTTGAGGTCTGCAGGCTGAATGGACGGGACAGGCGCGTTCGTTCGCGCTGAGCGTGTCTTCAGGTACTCCTCGAGGTCTTTCTTTGTGACCCGGCCGCCAAGCCCTGATCCTTCCAGCCTCTCCAGTTCCCCGGTCGAAACACCTTCCTTGCCTGCGATACTTCTGACAAGAGGAGAATAGAACCGGTTTCCTTCCCGCCGGGGAGATTTCCCAAGAAGCGCATCGCGTTCCCTTGTGTCCGACGGTTGAGCGAGAGCGGCTTCGGCTCCCTTTTCAGCCGCTGCCGGAGTGCGTTGAGGCAGCGGAGCAATTCCGAGCGATTGCGCACTTGTCTCGATAGCCGCAATGATCGTCCCCACCTCGACAGTCTCTCCTTCCGGAACAACGATCTTCGAGAGGAAACCAGCGGCGGGTGAAGGAATTTCCGAGTCAACTTTGTCTGTGCTGATCTCGAGGATTGTCTCATCCAGCTCAACCTTGTCGCCAGGCTTCTTCATCCATCGCAGGATTTTCCCTTCCTGGATGCTTTCACCCATCTTCGGCATGACGACATCGACGAGCATGACGAAACTCCTCTTTAGTAAGCGGCAAGTTCTTCAAGTGCAGCAAGGATCTTTGCTTCGCTGGGGAGCACCTCGTTTTCGAGAGGCGGACTGTAAGGAACCGGAGCATCCAATGCCGCGACTCTCATGACGGGGGCATCAAGCGATTCGAAGCAATGTTGCGCAATCAGAGCGGCTATCTCTGCACCGAAACCGCCCGTCAGCGTGTCCTCGTGCGCAATGAGAGCCTTTCCGGTTTTCTTGACCGATTTGGTGATCGTGTCCAGGTCAAGCGGATTGATCGTTCGGAGATCAATGACCTCTATCTTGGTACCGCGGTCTTCCATCTTTTTTGCCGCTTCCAACGATTTCTGCACGAGGGCACCGTACGTCAGCACCGTGATATCGGATCCCTCGCGTTTCACGCCCGCGATCCCGAAAGGAAGCACGTAGCTTGCGTCCGGCTCGGCTGAAGAAGCATATGCCTGGCGGTAGAGCCCCTTGTGCTCCATGAAGATCACAGGATCATCACCATGAAGAGCCGCCTTCAGCAGGCCCTTCGCATCCGCCGCATTCGAAGGAAACGCCAGCCGGAGCCCGGGGACATGGGCCATGAGTCCTTCGATGCACTGACTGTGATAATGCCCGCCGTGGATATAGCCGCCGACCGGCACGCGGATCACCATGGGGCACGTCCAGGTGTCGTTCGACCGATAGCGGAACATTGCAATCTCGTCGCGAATCTGCATGAACGCGGGCCAGATATAGTCTGCGAACTGGATTTCCGGCACGGGCATCCATCCCTTTAGGGCAAGTCCCGTTGCGACGCCGATGATGCTCGCCTCAGCAAGCGGGGTGTTGAAGGCGCGGGCTGTTCCAAATGCCGTCGAAATTCCCTTCGTCGCAGTGAAGACACCCCCTTTGCCATCGGCGACATCCTCTCCAAAAACCAGCATCCTTGGATTAGTTGCCATCTCTTCTTTCAATGCGTGGTTGATCGCATCGACGAGAACGACCTTCGCTCCGGTGTGTTGCGGTTCGACAAAATCCCGCGCAGACCGGGCGTGCGAGCTTCCGTAAACATAATTGGTAGCCGTCCCCGCATCGGGAAGAGGACGCGACTCAGCCCACAGAGCGGCAGCATCGACCGCCTCCTTCACTTCCTGCTGCAATTCGATCGCATCCCGATCGGTGATGACGCCTTCTTCGATCAGGTAGCGGGTCATTTTTGGAATCGGATCGTTCGTTTTATCACGCTCGACTTCTTCCTTGGAACGATATTTCAACTGATCGTCGGACGAGGAGTGGGCCAGCAACCGGACAACATTTGCGCGGATAAGCGTGGGCCCGCCGCCTGATCGTGCCCGATCGACCGCCTTCTTGGTGACGTTGTAGATCTCCGCGAAATTCGATCCATCCGCATCGTGACGATCCAATCCTTTAAATCCGCCAACGACTTCATAGACCGAGCCGCCGGCCGTCTGATGGTGGACCGGGACGGAGATTGCGTACTTGTTGTCCTGAACGAAAAAGATCACCGGCAGTGCTTCGCGTGCAGCCCAGTTCACCGCTTCGAAGAACTCCCCTTCACTGGTTGCACCCTCGCCGGAGGAGACATATACCACCTCATCAGTTCGCTCTTTGCGCGCTCCGAGTGCGACACCCACGGCCTGCAGGTACTGCGTACCGGTCGGACTCGACTGCGTCGGGATCCTGAGATCTTTCCTGCCAAAGTGACCCTGCGGAAGGCGCCCGCCCGTAGCCGGATCTTCCGCCCTGTGCAGCGAAATGAGAAACATATCCTCAAGCGAATGCCCCATATGGAGCGCAAAAGCCATGTCTCTATAGTAAGGGAACGCCCAATCGTGGCCCGGTTTCAATGCTGATGCAGCCGCGACCTGCGCAGCTTCGTGTCCGGAACCGCCAATGTGGAAGAAGCACTTCCCCTGCTTGAGCAGAATGAGGATCTTCTCATCGGCGCGCCGGGCAGCCAGCATTGTCCGATAAGAGCGGAGAAGTTCATCCTTTGGCAGCAGAAGCTCTCTGGACTCTTTCACACTTTCATGAGCCTGTAAAGTCGGCATAGCGTTTTTCTCTCCTCCTTGCGAGGGGGATACCACCGGACGCGCTCCTACGTGAGTTGGTGGTGCGATCTCACACGTTCCATGAGAGCGTCAGGTGTAATCGTCACAGGCGTACAACCAAAAACTTCCGAAAAAGATTCCGACAGGATTCCTTCGACGTCCGCAAGCGGCAGGTTTCGGCCGAGGATTTGTTCCATCGACGTCACTCCCTTATGAAAGATTCCGCAAGGAATGATCCGTGCGAATCGTTGAAGATCAGTATTCACGTTGAGGGCGAATCCGTGCATCGTGATCCACTTGCTTACCTTCACTCCGAGGGCAGCGATCTTCTCTCCGTGCACCCAGACGCCGGTCAAGCCGCCTTCCC
>DOWV01000292.1:0-208 GCA_003519375.1 Bacteroidota bacterium | reverse complement strand
GGCGTGTGGCGCTGGAGGTTGAGGATTGGATAGCCTACGATCTGGCCCGGACCGTGGTATGTGATGTCGCCGCCGCGATCGATTCGGAATACTTCTGTGCCGTCCCGGCTCAACTCTTCATCGGAAGCAAGAAGGTGGTTTTGATCGCCCCCCTTCCCCAGCGTGTAAACCGGTTCATGCTCTGTGAAGAGGAGCAGATCACCAGTCT
>DOWV01000053.1 GCA_003519375.1 Bacteroidota bacterium | reverse complement strand
AAATCTTAAAAAAGTATTTCCACTTCATCGCGACGGGGATTCAGTGCTTTACACTTGATACATTCTGGATTGTGGATGATTTCCAGACCGGTCCGGGGGCTCCGTGAAAATCTCTTCGTGTGAAGAGGCTGATCGCCAGAACTCCTGCCATGATAACGATCAGCCATTTGATGGTGCGCTGGAGTTCTTTCTCGTTCATTGTGTGTCCTCCTCATGCGGACGTGCACAATGTGGAGCTTTGTCATTCTGCTTCCAATAAAGAGATCATAAAGATTGAAGGCCCGATGTAAAGAGCTTGTAAAGAAGAGACTTTCTGCGGGTGAAAGGTCCCGCACATGTTGCCTCTGGATCCAATTCATCATAGACTGATGCCGCAATTCCTTAACTCACACAAGCAGGAAGGTCTATGAGTACGAACAGCTGGAGCCATACAGATGGACAAAATGAATTCCCGGAGTCAAAGGTCGCACGCATTCGACGCGCGATCATCGGAGCTCCGCGCAGTGTAAAGGATCCATCTATCTTTCATCGTATTTCCCTCATTGCTTTCATGGCGTGGGTCGGACTGGGTGCCGATGGGCTCTCCTCATCCGCCTACGGACCGGAAGAAGCATTCCGTGCAGTTGGCGATCATGCCTACCTCGCCATAGCACTGGCCGTTGCGACTGCCCTAACGGTTTTCATCATCTCCTACGCATACTCCCGAATCATCGAACGTTTTCCCTTTGGGGGCGGCGGGTATGTCGTTGCCAGCAAGCTGCTGGGCCGGCAATTCGGGGTCGTGTCGGGTTCTGCCCTGCTCGTTGATTACGTGCTGACAATCTCGGTCTCAATAGCGGCTGGCGCTGATCAGGTTTTCAGTGTTCTCCCCGAGGCGCTTCATCCTTACCGCATGGGCGCAATTGTTGTCGTGATTGTGATCCTGATGCTCCTGAACCTCCGCGGTGTGAAGGAATCCGTAATGGTACTGATGCCGATCTTTCTGTCGTTCCTGGTTACCCATCTCATCCTGTTGATCGGCGGCCTGGCAGTCCACGCAGCGGACGCGCCCAGGGTAGCGGAAAACGTCCAGCGCAGCTTCACAGACGGCATGGCCACTCTCGGCCTGGCTGGAATGGGAGCGCTGTTTCTTCGCGCATACTCCATGGGTGCGGGGACGTATACGGGCATCGAGGCTGTCTCGAACGGCCTCCAGATCATGCGTGAGCCCAAGGTAGAAACTGCAAAACGGACGATGTTCTACATGGCGATTTCCCTGGCTGCAACAGCCGCTGGTATATTGCTCCTGTATCTGCTCTTTTCCGTTACCCCGGAACATGGGAAAACGATGAACGCGGTTCTCTTCGAGAGGTTTGCGGGCGAGTGGAAGCTTGCGGGGCTTCCGGTCGGCTATTGGTTCGTCGTGTTTGCGCTCGGTTCCGAGGCGGCTCTCTTGTTCGTGGCAGCGCAAGCGGGATTTATCGACGGACCCCGGGTCATGTCGAACATGGCAGCAGATTCCTGGCTGCCGCACAGGTTTTCTTCGTTGTCGGACAGGCTGACCATGCAAAATGGCGTCGTTCTGATCTCGACTGCGGCGATTCTGGTTCTGGTGTTCACCGGCGGCTCGACCTCAACACTCATACTGATGTATTCAATCAATGTCTTTCTGACCTTCTCGCTGTCCGAGACCGGCATGGTGCGGTACTGGTTTGTCAACCGGAAGAAATTCAAGGACTGGTATCGGCATATCGTAATCCACATCATCGGCCTGATCCTCTGCCTTTTCATTCTTGCGGTCAGTGTCTTTGAAAAATTCGGTGAAGGTGGCTGGGTGACTCTCGTTGTGACACTGGGATTGATAGGGCTCTGTGTTCTCATACGCCGACACTATCGCCACGTGACGAGTCTCCTGAAGCGGCTGGATGAAGTCCTTATCGATTTGCCCGTTGCGGATGACGTTCAGCCAGGTTTTCCACAACCCAACGCAAACACGGCTGTCCTCCTCGTAAACGGGTACAACGGGCTCGGCATTCACTCCTTCCTCTCAATTGAGAGGCTGTTTCCGGGACATTTCCGGAATTTTGTTTTTGTGAGCGTGCACGTGGTTGATGCGGGTGGTCTCAAGGGGGCCGAGGATCTCGAAAGAGCCGCATTACTGACGGAGGAAGATCTGAAGAAATACGTCTCGTTCGCGAAGCAGCATGGATTCTACGCGGAATATAGAACAGCAGTCGGGACGGATGTGCTGGATGAGACCGAAAAACTATGCATCGACATCTCCACGAAATACCGCCGTTCGATCTTCTTTGCCGGAAAGCTGGTCTTTCAACGAGAGAAATGGTATCAGCGGTTCTTACACAATGAAACTGCGAATGCATTCCAACGAAGACTGCAGTTCTTCGGCTTGAATTCCATGGTGCTTCCCGTCCGCGTGTTTGCGCAGACGTAGAGCGTCCTTCACAGGTACTGAGCCTTCTTCACTCATTGAATCGTGCGGTTCTCCTGATAATCACAAACGCCCAAGAGGAC
>DOWV01000144.1:14064-15184 GCA_003519375.1 Bacteroidota bacterium | reverse complement strand
AATGTAGCAGTCTCGCTCGGAACAAAGTGGCCCGCCATATGCGGGCCTCTTTGTTCTAGCGGGAATGTGCGATTCGGTGATGTGTGGGGCTAAAGCTCAGGTTCCTTCGTTTGTAGGTGTGCCGGTTCGAGTTTAGGGTTTGGAGATTGTTTCGAGTTTCGAGATTAGGATTCCGGATTTTGCTGCGGGGTCACCTGCGAGGTTCCCCCGACGCGGAGGCCTATTTTCTGTACTTCGAAATGAACTCCTCAACTTCCGGGATTCCCCCCTGGAAAACCAGATACCCGTTGCTTGGCTCCCGCTCTGTAATCTCCCCGGCGATGGGCGTCAACATGATCTCCCGCACTTTGGCCAAATCATTCGTCTGACCAAGCGCCCAGCCGAGCTTCATATAGGCAACCTCTGGCAGGAGGTTGGCTCCCGGGATAACCCCCAGTTCCATCATGTCGCGACCGGTGTCGTAGACATACATCTGTACGTAGCCCCACAAAGTCTGCACTGTCATGAAGACCGCGACGTTCTTCTCCTGAGCGCGTTTCAGTGAAGGATAGAGCGGCTTGTTCACGTGTCCTAAACCGGTTCCAGCTATAATGATCCCCCGATATTCATTGTCGATCAATGAGTCAATGATGTCGGGTTTCATGTTCGGGTAATAATAAACGATGCTGACCTTCTCCTCAAACGCGGTATTGATCAGCACCTTATTGTCTTCGCGCCGGCGCTTGTAGTCCTGCCGAAGAGGTGTGATGGTATCGCGGCTCACCATCGCGATCGGAATATCGCCGATCGTCCTGAAGGTCGACCGGTAGCTCGAATGCATCTTCCGAACACGCGTTCCACGATGCAGAAGGCCGTACACATCGCTTGTCGGACCGAACATGCACACCATCACCTCTGCAATATCGCTTTCAGCGGCGGTCTTCACGCTATGCATGAGGTTGAGGGCGGCGTCAGACGATGGACGGTCGCTCGAACGCTGCGAACCGACCATGACGATCGGAACAGGTGAGTTCTGGACCATGAATGACAGAATCGCCGCGGTATGGTGCATGGTATCCGTGCCATGACCAATGACGATTCCCTTCACTCCCTTTTCAATCTCTTTTCCAATAGCCTGAGC
>DOWV01000144.1:7554-13894 GCA_003519375.1 Bacteroidota bacterium | reverse complement strand
GTCTCGAGGTTGCAGATGTCGGCGAGCTCGGGAACCGAACCGTAGAGCTCTCCCGGCGAAAACGCAGGAATGACGGCGCCTGTCCGGTAATCAAGCCTGCTTGCGATGGTGCCGCCTGTTCCGAACAGCTTCACCCTCGGTTTGGCAGGATCGTACGGGAATGCTTTTTCGGGGATCTTGTAATTCGCCTCTTTGCGTCCGGTGACTGTGATGGCTACGACGCTCTCAGATGCAACCCCGATGTTGTAACCGCTTCGAAGTTTCATCACGATATGGAGCGGATCCGCCGTCTCCGATCTCGGCAACACGATCCCAGTAAAAGTCCCATCGGGTGTCTTGATCTCGACATCGCTCCAAACCTGAGCATTGTACGTCTTGAGTGTCTCGAGTGCCGCCCCGCGGTATCCTCGGTAGTTGTCAGTCGAACTCATTGTTTCTCCTTCGCAAGAAGGCTCCGGACACTTCCTGCGACAACGCTTCCATCCATTCTGCCGCGGACGCGTTCCATCACTCTCCCTAACAGCACCTCGGGGCGCTTTTCAGAATTGTGATACTTCAGCGAACCGATCTCTTCCTTCACCCTTTCAACAATCGTCATGAGTTCTGCCGGTGTGCAAGAAGAAGGGAGAACCTGTCGTGACAAAACGCTTCCGTCGGCAATTCTGGTCATCAGTGGCAGGAAACCTTCCTTCGTGAACTTGCCTTCCTTGAAAGCTAGGAGTATCTCCTTCATCGTGTCTTTCGAGAACCCGACACGCCGCTTGAAGTACTTCGAAATGCGTTTTGGATACTGGATGAGCACCACGGCGGCGAGTGTCGCGGCAATCTTCCACTCCCTCACGGCTTGCTGAAAAAGAGGGGCCAGCGGAGAATAGCTCAGAGGCACGAGAAGATCGGACGGAACGCCCAGCGATGAAAGCCACTTCTGGTTCTCCCAGAACGGAGCAGGCACAGTGTCCTTGATGCGGCTGAGGTGTTCTTTCGTGATCCGTTTCGGGGGGAGATCTGTATCGGGATACATCCGGTCTGGACCCGGAAGGATGCGCTCAAAACCGTTTGTCCCGTCCCGAAGAGCCTGACGCGTCTCTGAAGGAATCCCCATCGTTGCTTCTCTTGCGCGTATCACGATCTCCGATGCTCCGGTCGTGACGTCCTGCTTGTTCCCCCACACCAGAACGATCGTGTCGCCTTCCGTTGCGCCTGAGTTCTTCCTGAGCATTTGCCACTCCGACGACGCGAGTGTCTCGCTCGGACTATCGGAGTGGATGATATTGGGGAGTGTTGTGAGGCAGGCGATCACCCGTACGCGGTCGGAAATCTCTCGTGAGAAGAAGGTGTCAGTCTGTGTTTGCCAACGAAGCAGGCCTTTATAGCCCTTCAGAAGCACGCAATGAACAAGAAAGCCTTCTGAAATTGCATCTTTCAGCGGCTGATAGCGGGTTTTGCGGAGGAACTTCGTGACTTCTTCAGTCTTCGACTCGAACGTATCTTTCGTTATGCCCCGGCTTGCCAGCTCATCGCGAAGGCGGAGAAGATTCCACTGGCGCATCGCCTCGTTGTACGTCAGGAGGGGGATGTTCGGAATTCTCGGCACGCCCTTGATTTCGATGCGCGTTCCGCCCGTCACGCTTACGTTTACGTCCTGGCGGGCAGCGCCGGCCCCGGTCCTGACGTTGCCTGTGCTGCGAACGAGCCTTCGGAGGATCTCACCCACCTCGGCGACCTCCTGCGGTGTGAACATATCGGGAGCCGTCACGGTCTCGATCAAAGGCATCCCGAGCCGGTCCGTGATGTATATCCGGCGGTGACCGACGTCGCTCACTTCACGGCAGGCGTCTTCCTCCAAACCAAGCTGGATGATCGCAATCGAACGGTCCTTGTAGGGGATGGCGCCATTGACTCCAACGATGGTTGTTCGCTGGAAGCCGGTCGGGATGCTTCCGTCGAGGTATTGCTTTCTTGCTATGTGGATCTCATCGACCATCGTGCAGTTGTAGAGCATCCCAATTCCCAGGGCAATATCAAGCGCTTCGTCATTCAGCTCGAATGGGGGAGTATCGTCCATCTCGTACGTACAGACGGTGTGATGGTTGATCTGATAGATGATTTCCTTTTTCGTCTTGAACTCCATCAGCGCCGTTCCGTCGTATTCGCCCAGTTCGGAGAGCGTCGGGCGCATATGGCGCAGAATCTCGGCATCGTATGCGTCGCTGTAATGGCCCGCCGGGCAGCGACAGAAGAGCTTTTTGGATGTCAGGAGTTGCTGGTGAATCTCGAGTCCGGACTTGAATCCGACAGCGGCATAGTCGCTCTCGGTCATCTCATCGAATGGTTTGAACATCATACGGTTGTATCACGTGGGTAGGGTACAGATGAGCGGGGGAGCGGAAGGGACATCCCCTTTTTGGAAATATACGAGAAGCTAGCGGAAAAACCCAAAGAGAAAACCGGAATTGCACACAGAGTACACGGATGTTTCAAATTCTCACAGATAGGATGTCTTGGGGGAATTGGGAACCCCTGTGATCTAACAAAAAACCCACTGTTTCATCTATCAGTGGGTTTCGGTAGTATCTGTGTTTTCTGCTTGCCTGCCCCGCTACGCGGGGTGTGCAATTCCCTGGCTATTTGGCCTGGATGATATCCCTTACTCTCTCCGTGATCGTCCTGAAATCGATCTTTCCGCTCCCGGCTTTTGGCAACTCGGGCATAACAACAAATTTGCTCGGCATTGCAATATTGGGAAGCTGCTCTGACATCTTCTTCAGGGTCGCCTTTTCGTCGATTGCCTGAGTGATGGCTGCTACGATCCGTGCCCCTCGGAGAGCGTCGGGTACTTCAACGACGCAGCACTCCACATCAGGAGGAAGGAGTTTTTCGAGAACATCTTCAACCTTGATGAGCGACACCATCTCGCCGCCAACCTTAAGAAACCGCTTCAATCGTCCGACGTGCCAGATATACCCGTCGGCATCGACATATCCCATATCTCCAGTATCGTACCAGCCGTGACGGATGCTTAGTGAAGTCTGTTCGAAATCGTCAAAATAGCCCTTCATCACGTTGTCGCCCTTGACAAGGATTTTGCCTATCTCACCGACTGCACAAGTCTTCTCCGTCTCATAATTCTCCAACCTGACCTGCACGCCCTCAATCGGCCTTCCAACACTTCCGGGGCGATTGTTCTCGGGTGTATTGACCGTGATTGCGGGACTCGTCTCTGTCGTTCCGTAGGCTTCAAGCAAAACTTTTCCGTGTTGATCCATAAAGGATTTTCGGAGTGCGTCGGGACACTTGTCAGCTCCCGACAGCATGATCCGGCATGTCGCGAAATCGCCCGGTTTGGAATTGCGCAAATATCCCCAGAAGAAGGTCGGCGTCCCCGCCATCAGTGTTACGCGCTCCTCACGAACGATATCACAAATGGTCTTGAAGTCGAGAGGGTTGGCGTAGGTGACGATTGTCATGCCTTCGGCGAGCGGAACCCAGAGGTTGGCGGTCTGACCGAAGACGTGGAAATAGGGGAGGTTGCCGAGAAATATGTCCTCGGATGTGAACGAAAATGCTTTCTGGAGACTTTCCCAGTTCTGGCAGATGTTGCGGTGTGTGAGCTGTACTCCCTTCGGTTCCTTTTCGCTTCCGCTTGTGAAGAGAATAAGAAGCGTATCGTTTTCATCCCCCTGATGGATACCTTTCAATATGCGCTCCGTCGGCAAGCCCGCGGTGAAAGCTGCTTTGATCTTGTCTAAGAGGCCGACCGTTTTCATGACGTCTTCGAGATAAATCATTCCCTCGACATGACGGCAGTTGATCTTCTCGCAAAGTGCTCTCGATGTAATAATGGTCTTGAATGCGCATTTCTTCTGAGCGAATTCACAGTTCCCGGCTGCCCCCGTGGAATAGTTGATCATGACGGGAACCCGGCCGCTCATGAGCGTGGCCAGTATTGACAATACCGATCCGGCTGAGTTGGGGAGCATAATGCCGAGAAATCCCGGGTCGTAACCGGAGAACTTCCTGGAGAGAATGAGCGAGCCGATCAGAGCCCTCTTGTAAGTCACCCGGCGATTCAGAGTTCTGTCAGCGATTGCCAATTTTGATTCATACTTCTTGGCAGTTCGAACGAATTGCTGATGTAGTAGCATCGGCTCTCCCAAAATCGTTTGGTGGATTTGAAACGGTGGCTATTCCGGGGCCATGATCAGTGGATTGATAACAGGCTCAGCGGTGTCCGTCATGCGGCGGCGGCCGGCGTGTTTCTCGGAGAATGAAATCGCTTTTTCCCTGAATTTTCAGGTCTGATGGAACTGCGAGGGTGAACAGGTCGTAGCGAATCCTTAACTGATATTAATGTAAGAAAGAATTGAGGAAAATCAACGGCGAAAATCGGAGCGTCGGAGTCTGCCTGCCACCCTGGCCGCCAGGTGGAAGCATACCTGATTGTATGCCTCCACCGGGGAGTGCTCAAGAGACAGTACGCCGTTCAGGAGGTTTTCCTCGCCGCGCTGAGCGGAGTGTGGACGAGGAAGAGACCCAGCAGACCGATACAGATGAGACTGGCAAGATACCAGGGCGACTCGAAGATATGGAATATCTTAATTTCTGCGAATGCCAGACCGGCAAAAAGAAGGCCCAGCAGCGCTTCTCCGGCGATGAGCCCGGAGGCGAGCAGGACGCCGATATTATCAATCGACTCCTTCGCTTTTCCCTCTATCTTTCGTTTGGCCGCGATTCTGTCGAGGAGTCCTTTCATCAACCCGCCCACGAAGATCGCGAACGTCGTATCGATGGGGAGGTACATGCCGACGCTGATGAGCATCGGGCTTTTGATCTGCATCATGATCAAGGCGATTCCCATGAACATTCCGACGATGATGAGGATCAGCTCCGTCTTTGCCTCAACGATGCCGCGGGCCACGACGGCCATCAGGCTTGCCTGCGGCGCCGCGAGTTTCTCACTTCCGAACCCGGCTTGCGTGCCGAGAATGTCGTTCTGTTGCTCGGGTTCCATCGCACGAATTTCAGCAACCGAATACGATTTCCCGGACAGTTCTGCATTCGTTCCTTTGTAAACGACGGAGGTGACTTGCTGGCTTTCGAGGTTGTCGAGTTCTGCGCCGACGACTCGTTTGACGTCGCCCAGGTGGAGGAGCGTAAGAATGAAAAACATCACGCTAGCCGCGGCAGTAACGCTGAAGATATCGCCAAGCTGCATTTTCCACGGCGTACAGCCGAGAATATGTCCTGCCTTGAGATCCTGCATCATCTCACCGGCGACAGAGACGCTTGTGCAGGTGAATGCAGCAACGCCGAGCACAGCGGCGATTGCGGCTTCTCCCTGCATTCCCATGCCGACCATCAGGAACGCAACGACAATCAGGACGGAAACGGTCAATCCGCTTGTCGGATTATTGCTCACGCCGATGATGCCCACGAGATACCCGGAGACCGCTGCGAAGACGAAACCGAAGAAAAGCATCACAATTGCGGCAACGGATGCGGGCAATGCGTCTCCTGTGAAATATCCGAAGATGAATGCCATGAGGATTGTGATAACGCCGATTGCCGGAAGAGCGTAACGAATGCTTATGTCACGCTCGGTGCGGAGGAGCTCGCCGTCGCCCTGCGTCGATTTCCGGAGATAGGCGAACGATCGGCTGATGCCGCTGAACAGGCTCGAGCGCATCCGGTAGAGCGTATAGAACGCGCCGACGAGCATGCCGCCGATCGCGATGTATCGAACGATGTTTCTCCAGATGTACATCATCTCCGCGGTCCAATCGGTGACGGCCCCAGGATTGTCGCGGTGGATGTAGTAGGTGATGAGGGGAGTCAGGAGACCCCACGCGAGCACGCCGCCGCTGAAGTTGATAGCGCTCAGTTTCGGTCCGATAATGTAGCCGACACCGAAAAAGGCCGGATTCATTGCAGGTGCACGAAGCAGAAGTGTGCCTTTCGTGAGACTGACGATTTTGTGCCATCCAAGCGCGATGATCTTGAATTCGACGAGTGCATTGAAGAACGCTCCAAGCCCCATGCCTGCGAAGAGATAGCGGGAGTTTTGAGTGCCTTGCTGTCCGGACTTGTGTATCTCTGCCGCCGCGATCGATTCTGGAAAGGGGAGTTCGGCGTCCTCCACGAGGACGCGGCGCAGAATCGTGACGAACATGATGCCGAGCGTGCCGGCGACGGCCAGAATGATCGTGCTGATGATATAGTGTTCGATCGAGAAGAACTGCGGCCAGACCGACGCGATGAAGAAGGCCGGGAGCGTAAAGATTGCGCCGGTGGCAACGTTGCCCCCTATGGAGCCGACGGTCCTGGCCGTGTTTTCTTCAAG
>DOWV01000144.1:5440-7463 GCA_003519375.1 Bacteroidota bacterium | reverse complement strand
CAAGAAGCGACCCGCCCATCATCTTCAGGACCGCCATCCCGATGACGGCGGTCGTATAAGTAGCTGCAATGGTCATTCCCGCTTTGAGTCCCAGATAGGCATTTGCGGCGCCCATAATGACGGCCATGACGACGCCCAGGAGCACTGCCCGGAGCGTGAATTCCGGCATTGTTGACTCGGGAGGCACGATGGAAAGGAAGCGTTTTTCGTCAGGCATAGTTCAAATATTTAATATTGATGGAATGGTGGTATGGACGCGGGTGGTGCCGGATTGTGGAAGAAAGGAATGATGGAATGCTCTCATGGACGGCGCAGCTACTGGGGAAGAGTTTACGGAAGTAAATGCGGGATGTCAAGAGGAGATCCGTCGTTGTCCTCTTTCTTTTTGCTGAAGAAATGAAGAACTTGCGGCTCAGAAGTGGCACCGCCGACTCTGTCGGGACAAGCTGACAACACTATGCTACTGTTTTTCAAAGGATGAAATCTGTCAGTGGCGATCTCGTAACATCTGTGTCGTCTGCCTGCCCCGCCCCGCGGAGCCCCGCTACGCGGGATGTTCTCTTACGCGAGCTATGAGTAGAGGAATAGTCAATTGACTCCATCGCTTCGCAACATTATATTCGCGGTTGCAGCAATTCTCCTGCTCATTTCTTCCGTCAGCTGCGACAAGGTGCTTGGCGGAGAAGATATCTCCGACCGGAACATACGTGTCTATCTTCCGCCCAGCTACAATTCATCCCCGTCCAGGCGCTATCCTGTCGTCTACCTGCTCGACGGCGACCAGTGGAGCATCGACAACCTGCTAAACAACTACATGAAAAACGGCCGGTTTGAAGAACTGATTGTCGTCGAAATAGCCAGCACGGAAAACCGAACGAGCGATTTTCTGCCTTATGAAGACGCGTATGTCAGGAGCCAGGAAGCTTCGTTTACGCCTAACGCCCGAAAATTCGCAGACTATATTGTTTCTGATCTGATCCCTTCGATCGACAGGCAATACCGGACTGTCGCCGATCGCGACAATCGGGCAATTATCGGGGCGTCGTATGGTGGATTGTTTGCGCTCTGGGTCGGATTCAACTATGAGCCGATGTTCTCGATGGTAGGGGCCATGTCACCCTCCTTCTGGGTGGCAGACTTCAAGATTTTTCAAGAAATCGAAGCGATGCCGAAGAAGAACGTCAAGGTGTGGTTTGACACCGGCACGCTGGAGTGGAACTACAATCTTCTGCTTTCCGATGTCCTCGTCGGAAAAGGAGCAGCCTACGGCACCGATGTGGTATACTACGAAGTGAAGAACGGCCGGCATGACGTGCTCGATTGGGTGGCACGGATTCATTGTCCGCTGATAATGTTCAAAGGTCCTCCTGCGAACCGGATGACCTCCTTCGGGACGGAGCTGGAAGTCATCAAGAGCACGATGGAACTCAACAAGTACTTCCTTCGCCTGAATCCGATCGTCATGATGGACAACTTGTTGATCTATTCGGCAGCTCAGTTCGCGTCGTACCAGGTCCTGAATCCCGCGGACGCGATCGTGCGTCGCGACGGGAGCTTTGACTTCCTGGCGATCAAAGATTTCCGGGTGCGCATAGAGTATCAGGGTATTGTTGACACGGTCACGGTCAAGTACGCCGAGGTCCAGACCATGAAATGAGCCGCAACGCCCATCTCTTTCTTCTCCTTTTCCTCACAAACCATGGAGTATAGTCATGAACCACCTCATCGGACTCGTGCGGGGGAGGTACACAGTGCGGTTGATTTTTCGGCTCCTCCTTATTCCATTTGTGTTTACGGGCGCCCTTGCACAGGATAAGAAAGGCATTTCTTCGCCTGATTCTTACCAGAAAGTACGTCAGCTGTTTCTCAATCCGCCGTCAGAATTCCGGAGCGCTCCGCTGTGGGTATGGAACGACCGGATAACGAAACGACAGATCGATGAGCAGCTGGCCGACTTCCGGGCTCGCGGGATTGGCGGAGTCTTTATTCATCCAAGGCCGGGATTGATCACAGAGTACCTGTC
>DOWV01000144.1:950-5176 GCA_003519375.1 Bacteroidota bacterium | reverse complement strand
CGAACCGCTCGTTATACTGCAGAAAACCGCGGCGGGTTTCGGCGACATCACAAAGGCCGCCAGGACGACAACATTCGGTCGGGGGGACTACCATGTTTTTACGGTGATTCATCAGAAGCCGAATCCGTGGTACGGCGGCTTCACGTACGTCGATTTGATGCGGAGGGAGGTAACGGAGAAGTTTCTCGATGTCACGCTTAACGCCTACAAGCGCGCGATCGGGGGAGAATTCGGCAAGGTAGTGCCGGGAGTGTTTCAGGATGAGGCGGAGGTCAATCCGGCGAGTGAGCCAAACATCCCATCGGTGAATTTCACACCGGCTTTGTTCAAGGAGTTTGATTCAAGGTGGAGATACGATCTGCGGCTGCACCTTCCGTCGTTGTACGAAGACGTGGGAGAGTGGCAGCGGGTACGGCACGACTTCTATTCGACCATCCTCGACCTCTTCATCGATAACTGGGCAAAACCGTATTACGACTATTGCGCAAAGAACAACCTTGCTTTCACCGGACACTACTGGGAGCACGAATGGCCGCGGCCGGTTGTATGTCCCGATAATCTGGCGCTTGCTGCGTATGCCCACATGCCCGGCATCGACATACTGATGAATGATTTTCAGATGGATACTCACGCACAGTTCGGCAACGCGCGGGCTGTAAGGGAGATTCGCAGCGCAGCGAACCAGCTTGGAAGACAGCGCACCATGTCGGAAACGTTCGGTGCAGGCGGATGGGAAATGACGTTCTTCGATCAGAAAAGAATCGCCGACTGGGAATACGCTCTTGGCGTGAATTTCATGAATCAGCATTTGTCATACGTGACCATCAAGGGAGCCCGCAAAACGGATCACCCGCTCTCGTTCTCGTATCACGAGCCGTGGTGGGGCAACTACAACGTTCTTGCCGACTATTACGGACGACTGTCGGTTGCGATGTCGCTGGGCTCTCAGGAGAATCGCATTCTGGTCATCGAACCGACGACGACGGCGTGGATGCACTATGCACCCAAAGGAGACCGCGTCCGGTTTCAGGCCATCGAGAAAGGATTCCAGAGCTTCGTGAACGCACTGGAAGCCGCACAAGTCGAATATGATCTCGGCAGTGAACGGACCATCCGCGAGTTCGGGAAGGTCGCGGAAAACGGTTTCGTCATCGGACACCGATCCTACGATCTTGTCATCCTTCCACCGACTCTGGAGAACCTGGATCAATCGACATTCTCGCTCCTCAGCCAGTATCTCGCTTCCGGCGGCCGGGTCTTGTGTTATGGCAAACCGCCGGCATTTCTCAACGGCCAGCAATCCGATCTGATCGGGAAAGTCGCCGATCGATTTGCGAACAGCTGGACATCCGCCGCAAATCCGCAGGACATCGCTTCCATTGAGCGGCTGTCTCCTGCAAAGATCTCGTTCCAGGTGGCCGCTCTCCCTGATGCCGGACAGCAGCTGCTCTTTCACCAGACTCGGAAGTTCAAGGATTTTGATCTCCTCTTTCTTGTCAATACGAGTAATAAGTCGGCGATTGTGGGAAGCGTCGTTGTCCCGGGCCGCGGATGCGAAGATTGGGATGGCTTCACCGGTTCGGTCAGGCCATATCCGTTTCACGTTGAAGGAGGAGTTGTCAAGGCTGATTTCGAACTTCCGCGCGGCGGCAGCTTGCTATTGTGTTTCCCCTCGAGGGAAGTAAAACCCGGAAAACCCGAAACAGGGGAGCGTTCTGTTATTTCTGCCCGGTCCGGCCTTGAAATAAAGCGCCTCGGTAAGAACATACTTGCTCTGGATTACTGCGATCTTACATTGAAGGACAAGACAGAGAGAGATCTCTATTTTTATCAGGCTCAGGCGAAGGCCTATCAGGCGCACGGCCTGCAGGTGAATCCCTGGGATCATGCGGTGCAGTACAGGAAGAACATCGTCGAGAAGGATACGTTTGGTGTCGCGACAGGTTTTGAGGTGTCATATCCCTTCACCGTATCCGCCGGCGTGAAAAAAGAGAATCTCGCGGCGGTGATTGAGAGGCCGGAATTGTATCAGGTGTGGATCAACAGCCATCGGATTCATCCGATCGAAAACAAATGGTGGCTTGACAAGGCATTTGGTGTGTTTGATATTGGCCGCTACGTCGTCGAAGGTGAAAACCGCATCGGGCTCAAATCGTCGCCATTCACCATACACTCGGAAATCCAGCCGGTATTCCTATTAGGTGATTTTGCGCTCGAGAGCAGGGCTAAAGGATTTGGCATAGCTCCCGCACCCCCGATGAAGATGGGAAGCTGGACAGATCAAGGTATGCCGTTCTATGGGGAAAAGATCGAATATTCGAAAAAGTATCAGCTTTCCGCTTCTGACTTGAAGAAGCAGAAGGTTTTTGTGCGACTGGGAAACTGGAGCGGCGTCGTTGCCGAGGTGCAGGTGAACGGAAAGAAGGTCGGTCTGATCGGTTTCGAACCCTTCGAGCTTGATGTGAGGAAGTATCTCAGGCCGGGAGTGAACGAAGTATCGGTGATTGTTTGCGGCTCATTGAAGAACACACTGGGGCCGCATCACAATAATCCGTTGCTCGGACGTGCATGGCCCGGGGCGTTTCAGCAAGGCGCGAAGGATGGCCGGCCCGCCGGATCAATGTACCATGTTGTGGGGTACGGGCTTCATGATGAGTTCGTTCTGGAATTACAATAGAAGTGATTATCTGTGATCATCCTGTAACGTCTGTGTGATCTGTGTGCTATTCCCAGGCAGAAAGGCATCTCATGCGTCCCCAAAAATCCGCGCTTCATCTCTCTCTTCTTCTTCTGATCTCATTACCGGCCCTTTCCGCATTCGCCGACCAGCCAAGACCCGCCACCAAGGTAGGCCTCTTCGGCATTGGTCTCGACACCTACTGGGGCCAATTCGCCGGGCTCCATGACCGGCTTGAGAGCTATCTCGGCGGCATACGGAAGAACCTTCAATCGACAGGGGCGGAAGTCATTTCCGCCGGACTTGTGGACAATGTTGAGAAAGCTAACAACGCCGCGGAGCTTTTCAAGTCGAAGGACGTGAAGCTTATCTTCCTGTATGTCTCGACCTATGCCCTGTCATCGACGGTGCTTCCGGTCGTGCAAAAAACCGGCGTACCTGTCATCGTGCTCAACCTGCAACCGACGAAGGCGATTGACTACAAATGGTTCAACAGTCTCGGCGACAGGGGAAAAATGACGGGTGAGTGGCTGGCGTATTGTCAGGCGTGCGCAGTGCCTGAGATCGCAAACGTTCTCAGTAGATCCAACATCGCATTCAGTCAGGTCACCGGCACCCTCGACGATCCATCGGCATGGGCGGAGCTCAAGGAATGGGTCGAAGCTGCGCGAGTGGGAGAGATCATGGCCACGAACCGGCTCGGCATCCTCGGTCATTACTACAACGGGATGCTCGATGTTTACTCGGATCCGACTCAGCAGTCAATCGCTTTTGGCACGCATATCGAGCATCTGGAGATTGGAGATCTCAAGGAATTGCGGCGGTCGGTGACGGCGAAGGAGATTGACGAGAAAGTTCAGGAATTTGGACGGTTATTTAACGTGTCTGCGGAGTGTGTTCAGTCGGAGCTTGAGCGTGCGGCGAAAACGGCTTGTGCCCTCGATAAACTCGTTGTCCTGAAGAAACTCGGGGCGATAGCGTACTATTATGAAGGAACTCCGGGGAGTGAAGAGGAGGACATTGTCACATCTCTGATCGCCGGTAACTCCTTGCTTACCGCCCGAGGCATACCGGTGGCAGGCGAGTGCGAAGTGAAGAATGCCCAGGCGATGAAGATCATGGATGCATTTGGAGCCGGCGGATCGTTCAGCGAGTTTTATGCGATGGACTTCAACGACGACGTGCTTCTGATGGGACACGACGGTCCGGGCCATCTCGCCATCGCCGAAGGAAAGCCGATTCTCAAGCCTCTCGGCGTGTTCCATGGCAAGCCCGGCAAGGGACTTTCGATAGAGATGAAGGTGAAGAATGGTCCTGTGACGATTCTTGCCGTCGTTCAGACCAAAGAAGGGAAGGTGAAACTTGTTGCGGCGGAAGGAGAGTCGGTGCCAGGCCCGATATTGGAAATTGGCAACACAAACAGCCGGTACAAGTTTTCAGTCGGAATGAAGAACTTCATTGATCTCTGGAGCAGGGAGGGACCGGCTCATCATTGCGCTATCGGCGTGGGGCACATCGCCGGGAAGCTGCGCAAGCTGGCAGTGGTACT
>DOWV01000144.1:493-647 GCA_003519375.1 Bacteroidota bacterium | reverse complement strand
CCGTTCTCAGTTCCTCAAGCTCGTTCCACCGTGCATACAGCCGGTCCACCTTTGCCCTTGCTGCGGAAAGCTCCTCCGTCAACCGGGCTGTTTCCTCGCCGCGCTTCTGGTAGAAGTCGGGCTCTGAGAAAAGGGCCTCGATTCGTTCCACTTC
>DOWV01000144.1:0-137 GCA_003519375.1 Bacteroidota bacterium | reverse complement strand
ATGAGGAAATTGCCGCCGTTCATCAGGATTTTGGCGAGGAGGAGCCTGCTCCGCTCTCCGCCGGAGAGTTTGCCTACCTTGGTATTGATCCTGTCATCGGTGAACAGGAACCGCCGCAGGTAACTCCAGACGGTGAG
>DOWV01000083.1:2708-2984 GCA_003519375.1 Bacteroidota bacterium | reverse complement strand
TGAACGGGTTCGGATAGTTCTGGGAAAGATCAAAGTGAAGTGGAACGAGGTTATCCTGTTCTGTCAAGGTCAGCCCTGAATTCGATGTCACGGTGGCACGAATTCGTAGATTATTGCCGAAGGTCACATTGCTCCAGTTCCCTCCACTCGCTTGCGAATATCTGTCAACGAGTGCAACTGCATCCGTCCGGATCTTGAGCGTATCCTGTGAATTCGATGTGTAGATCACGACATGGTAATCCTGATTTGGATTGACGTTCACACCCGCTGAAGTCA
>DOWV01000083.1:0-2634 GCA_003519375.1 Bacteroidota bacterium | reverse complement strand
ACCCGCTGAAGTCATATCAACGAAATTGTTGGTCGAGACAGTCAAAGCCTGGAAAGGCTTCAGAACCGAGCTCCCCAACTTGACGCCCGGATTCCCGGAAGCATTCGACCAGATCTCGCACACCAGCGATCCGGTGCCAACAACTGAGCGATTGGCCGCACTGCTCGTGTTCGCATAGACCCCGGTGACCCGTCCGGCAAACGCGGGCGTGAACCGATACGCAAGCCTGGTGGAACCTGTCAATGGCGGACCAAACACCCCGCTATTCCCCTCTGTATCGCTTGAAAAGATCTGACGCTGGACAGCCAGTTGAGGATCCACTGCTTTGGCCGCCGCTTTGAAAAGATCCATCCTACCGTACCCCCAGGTGCTGTTCGGGACTGCGCCTGTGCCAGCGTCGACAACCGCGGTGGATGTCAGCAACGTCTTGATTTGAGAAGCCGTGAGGTTCTTCGAAATCTGAAGAAGCAATGCAGCGGCACCGGCGACATGCGGCGCCGCCATGCTTGTTCCCTCCATGAGCGTATGCCTGCCATCCGGCAATAACCTCGTGATCTCGATGGAAGATTGGGCCCAACCAGAAAGCGACGAAGATATGCCATGTCCCGGCGCCGAGATTTCGGGCTTCAACCGGCCATCTCCGGTCGGCCCTTGACTGCTGAACGCAGAAATTGCCAGCATGGGCGTGGCAGCGGAATACGCGTATCCGTTTCCATTGATGGATGGCCAACCGTTCCTCGTCACATAGGAAGCGACGGTGATGGCCTGGATCGAAGTACCGGGACTTGAGACAGTCTTCTGCGTGTTGCCGTTTACGATCGTTGCTTCTTCTGATGCAGTAATCTTGTACGAAGTCAACCACGCGTCATACGCCGCTGCCTTGCTTGCTCCGGTGAACGAAAGCGTCCACGTACCGGTTCTCGGGACCTTGTTCGCATCCCGGTCCTGCACGACGAGTTGGACATAACGGTAGCCGGTGGATACTTCCAGGTAATTGAACAGATCGACAGAGCCATCTGATTCATTTGCAGCACTCGTGGAACTCTGAACTCCTGCCGAAGCCGTCACCCCGTTTGGAGAAGTGACCGTGGCCGTCAAAGAAACATCACTATTGAACCAGACATCAATTGCGAATTTGTTGTTCAACGCTCCAGCGGTTGCGACAAAGGGCGGGACGTTGATAGACAAGGAAGATGTGCCTCCAGAAGTGATGTTTCCTGAACCATGGATATTCGCGTCTCCGTCGTTGCCGGCAGAGATGACAACCACTTTGCCGGGAACCGATGAGAAACTGTCGACCGCTACTTCGTAGTCACGCGACCCATCGTGCGGACCTGATTGTCCTCCAATACTCCAATTAACGACGAGCGGCTTCCCAGCCGCATTTGCCTTGTTTGACGCATACGTAAGTCCGTCGATCATCCGGCCGGACGTGAATGAGCCGTCTCCCCCTTTCACCACAATGATATCTGCTTCGGGAGCTACACCAAGGTACTTCCCCGTGGCTCTCGCATTCCCGGCTATGGTTCCGGCCACGTGTGTGCCATGCCCATTGATGTCTTTTTCCCGCACAAAATTCGCAGGCGTGCCGTCGATTTCGTTCTCGATGTGCTGTTTCGTGTACTCCACGCCGTACATCAGGGAGCCGCCTGGAGGGATCTCGCTGCCTCCCGCTGTGAGAGTTTGATCCCAGATCGAAAGGATGCGGCTCTTCGTTGTGTCCAGAGGATCTCGAAAATCGAGATGGCGCCAATCGATTCCCGTGTCGTAGATAACGACGATCACACCCTTTCCCTTATATTGCGTGTTGTTCAGAAATCCGGAGTGGAGAAGGTTCGCCCCGATCTCGGGCACGCTCACGTCGAGGGTCGGATAGTTCTCCGATCCCGGATCGACGAACTTGACATCATTCAGCTCGATGAGCATCTTCAGTTGATCGACCGTGATCCGCGCAGTAGCAATCGTCCCAAAAACCGAGTTCAGGTGAATCCCCAGCGAGCGCACAGCATCAGCGTTCGTCGTCGTGATCGAGGCTTCGTAAAGCGGCTCGTTTGTCTTGGAGAGGCTGACTTCAGCGACCGCGGGCTTTCCGGAAATCAAAGCCTGAAAGGCAGGATGGAGCTTTTCCGGCACCACTGACTGCCGCGTTTGGCCCAAGACCACACTAAGGGACAAGAAAAGAACACCGGCCTCACAGAATATCTGCCGAGAAACGCGCATTAAAAAAACCTTTCGCTGATTTACTGCTGAGGGTAGTTCTTCGAACTGTTCTGCACAGATCGAACTGAGGGCAGATCCACGAGCCTCGTCAGTTCTTCCAACGTCGCGCGGACCGCTGCGACTTCACCGAAAACGCTCGAGACACGAATTCCCGCCTTTCTCAACTCGTCAACATTCTTTGTTCGGACGATCAATCCGTATTCCTTCGAGCCATCCGGCCGGATGGTCATGTCGTAGTCCGTTTCAACCATACGCTCCTGCGTGAGAAGACGCTGCACAGCGGGATCGAGCTTGGAACGCTCGAGATCGGACAACCGATTTGCGCCGGCACAGGAGAAGAGCAGAAGACTGAGGAGAGGAAGAATCCGTCGCATCATCATGTATGCCCTTCGAAACAGCATCCCAGCCTGGTCT
>DOWV01000183.1:37487-40206 GCA_003519375.1 Bacteroidota bacterium | reverse complement strand
GAACAGCATCACGGCGTGAGGTACACCGACGACGCCATCTCGGCAGCAGTCCGGCTCAGCGACCGCTACATTACCGATCGGTACCTCCCTGACAAGGCGATCGATGTCATGGACGAGGCCGGGTCCCGGGTACACCTCGCCAACATCATAGTCCCCAAAGAGATCCTTCAGCTGGAAGAAGAGATCGAGAAGATCAAGCAGGCAAAAAATCAGGTCGTGAAGAACCAGAACTTCGAGGAAGCTGCACGCCTCCGCGATCTCGAAAAGAAGCTCTACAGCGATCTCGATATCGCGAAGCGGGAATGGGAGCTCAAAGCTCAGGACATCGTTTACGAGGTCGGCGAAGAGAACTGCGCAGAGGTGGTTTCGATGATGACGGGGATTCCCGTCAATCGGGTTGCCCAGAGCGAATCGGAAAAACTGTTGAAGATGGAAGATGCGCTTCGGGGTGTTATCGTCGGCCAGGATGAAGCAATCATAAAGTTGACGCGAGCCATTCGACGGACAAGAGCGGGCTTGAAAGATCCCAAACGCCCGATCGGGTCATTCATTTTCCTCGGACCTACGGGCGTAGGAAAGACCGAGATGGCGAAGGCGCTCGCACGATATCTTTTTGATTCGGAAGATGCGCTCATCCGGATCGATATGAGCGAATATATGGAGAAGTTTTCGGTCTCCCGTCTCGTCGGTGCACCTCCGGGTTACGTAGGATACGAAGAAGGCGGCCAGCTCACAGAAAAGGTCCGCCGGAAGCCGTATTCCGTCGTCCTGCTCGACGAAATCGAGAAAGCTCATCCTGATGTTTTCAACATCCTGCTGCAGGTTCTGGACGATGGCATCCTGACGGACAGCCTCGGCCGACGCGTGGATTTCAAGAACACTATCCTCATCATGACATCCAACATTGGGACACGGGATATCAAATCTACCGGAGGGATGGGTTTCGGATCCGCGTCGGAGCAAGACAAATACAGCGCGATGAAGGGCCATGTGGAAGATGCTCTCAAGAGGGTCTTCAACCCGGAGTTCCTCAATCGTGTCGACGATTCCATCGTGTTCCACAGTCTGGAACGCCATCACATCCTTGCCATTATTGGCATCGCATCCCGCGATCTTCTGAAACGCATGGAAAGCATGGGTATCGCGATCGAGCTGACGGACGGAGCGAAAGAGTTTCTTGCTGATAAGGGATTCGATCCGGCTTTCGGCGCCCGCCCGCTGCGCAGGGCAATTCAAAAATACGTGGAAGACTCCCTTGCAGAGGAGATCCTGAAAGGATCGTATGCGAGCGGCAGCGTCATCAAGGTAGAATTTGACCAGAAGAGTGAGGAGTTAACATTTGTCGGAGCAAAAAAGGACAAGGGCGGCGATGAATTGAAGGAACAGGATGAGCATGTCGCCGATGCTTCGTAGAACCAGGCGTGCACAGTAATCGCAAATCCCCCGCAAGATCGGGGGATTTTTTTTCTCCGGACCGATGAACAAGACACCCCAGGGGACCAGAAAAACATACATTGTCTTCTACAAGCCGCACGGCGTTCTAAGCCAGTTCACCGACAGCTCCGGTCGCAAGACTCTTGGTTCGTTCGGGCCATTTCCTAAGGATGTCTATCCGGTCGGACGGCTTGACAGCGACAGCGAGGGGCTCTTACTCCTGACGAACGATGGCATACTGAAACATCAGCTGCTTGAGCCGCGATTCGGACATGAACGCACCTACCTGGTTCAGGTGGAGCGCGTTCCGTCGGACGAAGCGTTGACGGAACTTCGCACTGGTGTAGTTCTTGAAGGACGCCGCACGAAGGAAGCGTTTGTCCGTCTGCTGGAAGAAGCCCCCGATCTTCCACCCCGTCCGGTTTCCATCCGATTCAGGAAAAACGTTCCAACGGCCTGGATCGAAATCAGACTGAGAGAAGGCAGGAACAGACAGGTGCGAAAAATGACTGCGGCCGTCGGGCACCCCACCCTGAGGCTGGTCCGATCGACGTTCGGTCCTCTCAGTCTCCGGGGATTGCAGCCCGGCGGATCAAGGACACTTACAGGAGTGGAGCTCAGAGCGTTGATCGCCTCTCTTCTCGAACTCAGAGGATGATGGAAGTCAGCGACGAGAATTGGGCTGTGAAGAACCGACCGACGGTGTTCTTGCAGTCGGCGCAGGCATAAAAAACCCCGACGCGCACCGTGAGCGTCGGGGCCAGGGAGGTTGTTATGAAACCCGCCCAAGGTAGGAACAAAGAGCGGGCTCTGTTTACCTAACACAGCAGTGCGCATCTTTGTTCCGGTCCACAATAATTTGTGTCGTCTGTAACATATGGCCAGATAATACTTTAGCGGTGCACCGAATTTTTTTTCCGCTTTTCTGATCTTGGCCAGACACTCTCCGGAACTCACGTTACCTATCCTCGAGCGCTCTCCTCAGACTGCGCAGTATTTCGTTGGGACTGTACGGTTTACGAAGTAGAACGACAGATCCCGCTTTCAACATCTCCGACTTAAGGACGGGATCCAGGTAACCGCTCGCTACAAACACTTTGAGCTTTGCATCGATCTGCTTCATTCGCTGACTCGCCTCCCATCCATCGAGTTTCGGAAGCCCGATGTCTGTGATGACAAAATCGATCTTGCCCAGATTCTCCCTGTGAACGCGCACAGCCTCCTCGCCATCCCGCGCGAGAAGAACAGTGTAACCTTTCTCTTCGAGAACGGACGCCACGAGATT
>DOWV01000183.1:16996-37183 GCA_003519375.1 Bacteroidota bacterium | reverse complement strand
ACCACGGAAAGTCCCAATCCGGTCCCTTTACCTACCTCCTTCGTTGTGAAGAACGGTTCGAAGATCCGGCTCTTGGTGATATCGTCTATTCCCGAACCGGTGTCCGACACGGCAACTTCAACGAAGGATCTGCCGGCTGCACCAGCGAACCGAAGCGCCAAATCTGAACCTTCGACGAGACGGGTCGACAGCGTTAATGATCCCCGCTCCCCCATGGCATCTCTCGCATTCACACAGAGATTGAGCAGTGCCTGGTGCAGCTGTGTTCGATCCACTGCGAGGAGCGGCAATGCGGCTTCCAATTGCATGGTAATCGTGACGGTCCTGGGGAAGGTCTCGCCGAGCATCTTCAAGAGCTCCTCGATAAGCGAATTCACATTCACCTTCTCGAGAGTGAAATCGCTCTTGCGTGCGAATGTGAGGATCTGACGAACCAGCCCCGCCCCCCGTTCCACCGCCTTCACAATCGCTTCGAGGTAGGCCGATCTTCGCACCGGATCATTCTGTTTCTGATCGAGAAGGCTTGCATAGCCGACGATGATCCCAAGAATATTGTTGAAGTCGTGGGCGATGCCGCTCGCGAGAGTTCCGATGCTCTCCATTTTCTGTGCCTGCCACAGCTGCTGCTCGAGCGCTTTCCTTTCCGTAATGTCCTCTTTGACCGCCAGCAGATGGGTGATCGTGCCGGAAGAATCCCTGATCGGCGAGATCGATGCGAGTTCCCAAAAGAGCTCGCCATTCTTCTTCTTGTTACGGAACTCGCCTCTCCATTCTTTTCCGGAGAGGACCGTCTCCCAGAGCTTGGCATACTCCTCCGAGGGGGTATGGCCCGACTTCAGGATGTTCGGATTGCGTCCGATGGCTTCTCCGGCGGTAAACCCGGTCACCTCCGTGAATTTCCGATTGACATACTCGATCCTGCCCTCCGTGTCCGTAATGACGATGGCTGACGGACTCTGCTCGACCGCCTGGTGCAGTTTCCGCAATTCGAGTTCTGCAAGCCGGCTTTGTGTCACGTCAGTGACGATACCAAGAATTGCGCCCCCCCCTTCGAAGTTGATGAGCTTCGTCGTATGGATCCCGACGATGCGCTGTCGGTCTTTCGTCAAGAGCACATATTCATAAGGCTCGATCTCCTCGCCGGCCATGTGACGGGCTAAGTTCTTCTTCACGATCGAGACGTGCTCCGGCGTAATGAGGCTGAGAAAGCTGAACCCCGGAGCATAGAATTCCTGCTTGGAGTAACCCATCAATTCCACGCATCGCTGGTTCACATAGACGACTTTGCCGCCCTTGTTGATGTAGATCATGTTTGGAGACTGTTCCGAGAGCGTCCGGAATTTCTCTTCGCTCTCCGTCAGTCTTTGCACGCTGGCTCGCCGCTCAGTGATGTCCTGCGCCAGAGCCACCACCACCTCCTGGCCGAGATACATACTACGATTAAGGCGCACTTCCTTAGGAAATATCTCACCGTTTTTGCGCCTGCCCCACCATTCGAATCGCTGAGGTTCCCCGGCGAATGTCCGCCGTACAGCCTCCATTGTTCTTTCCAGATCATTCATTCCCGGCGCTCCCAGGTCTACAGGATTCTTGCCAACGAAAAAATCTCTGGGATAACCGTACATGTTCACCGCGCCCTGGTTCACATCCAGAAAATTCCCATCCCGGTCCTGTATGTAGATCGCATCTTCAACACTGTTAAAGAGCTCGCGGTAACTCGCTTCGGATTGCCTCAGGGCGTCCTCGACTCGTTTGCGCTCCGAAACGTCCCGCTGGATCGCAAGGAATCCGACGATGCTGTCAGCATCTCCCATGATCGGGCTCGCAGATCCTTCAACCGTGATCAAGCGTCCGTCTTTTGTCCGGTTCGTCAATTCTCCTTTGTGCACCCTTCGCAGCAACAGAGCCTCCCAGAAGTACTCGTAGCTCGACTGATCCAGGGTGCCGCCTTTGAGAATCCTGGGAGTTACCTTGCCCACGACTTCCTCAGCCGAATATCCGTAGACTCTTGTGAACTCAGGATTAACAAACGTGAAGGTGCCATCGGTGTCTGTGGTAAAGATGATCTCGCCCGACGACTCAACGGCCTTCCGGAGTTTGATCAATTCTTCCTGCGCTTGTTTCCTGTCCCGAAGGTCACGCGCAACCACCAGCGTTGCTTGTTTTCCCTGGTACATGATCGGCGTCGAGGCAACTTCGACGTCGACGGGCGTCCCATCCAACCGCACAAATTTCTCTTCGATGAAGGGCTGTCCGGGAGATCCACCGGACTGCTCGCGTAGTCTGAGCCGGACAACGTCATGATAATCCGGATGCACGATGTCGAGTATCGGCTTACCGATAAGTTCGCTCGGGTCTTTTGCCCCGATGAGTGTGATTCCCGCTCTGTTGACGAAGACAAATCGCCCGCCGATATGAACGGCAATGGCGTCCGGTGAGAATTCAACGAGATGGCGGTACCGATCTTCACTCTCTTTGAGTGCCTGCTCCTTGTGCCTTCTATTTTCCTCGATACCAATCGCCGCGGCCAGAATACCCAGTAGTTTTCGATCCTCGTCGGTCGGATTCACGTCACGCTGGAATACAACGCAGAGTGATCCGATCTTCTCCTGACCGAAACGGACCGCATGTCCTATGTACGTTTTGAGCCCGTACGTCTTGACATTAGGATCGCTGTGAAAGTAATGGGAGGATGGAAGGTCCCGAAGGACCATCAAATCCTCCCTGCCTCGTTTGATCAGGTCGAAGCAAAGGTGACCCTCGGCGACGTCTTCCTCCTTGAAGTGAGGCGGCATGTTCCAATGACCGATGACGCAGAGCAACTCTCCGTCCAGCCGGCTGTAGAGTGCGGAAGTGCCGCCCATCATTCTGCCGCAAAGCTCGACCAGGGCGTTGATATTCTTCACGGGATCGGCCCCGAACGAGAGGAACCCGTCTCTCACGCGGGTGAGCCGCTGTTCGGCATTCTTCCGATCGGTGATATCACGGATGATTGCGAGGAAATAGCGCTGGCCTTCAACTTCGATAAAACGTGAGCTGGTCTCGACAGGGAAGGTCTTTCCGTCTCTGCGGCGATGAGACGTTTCGAATCTCATCCTGCCCTGGTCAGCGATCGCGGCCATCTGTTTTTCGAGATCTCCGAGAGACTCGGGAGCGCGAATGTCGCGAATGTTCATTTTCTCCAGTTCATGTTTCGAGTACCCATAGGCGGCAGATGCTCCCTCATTCGCACTGACGATCGTCCCGTCACGGGCAATGAGCAGTATGATATCGTCGACGGTCGGATATGAAGTGAGGAATTCGGGAGAAAGATCCCGGAGTTCATGATTCACCTGGGGTTGTTCGGGCACCGAATTGTTTTCCCGGGCGATGAGTCGGAATCCGGCGACTCCAGTGACA
The DNA here is from genome assembly GCA_003519375.1 of Bacteroidota bacterium. Taxonomy (GTDB): domain Bacteria; phylum Bacteroidota; class Ignavibacteria; order UBA10030; family UBA10030; genus UBA9647. The sequence continues at coordinate 33,784 of DOWV01000183.1, read as the reverse complement.
ATGAGTAGAACCGAAGCGACAGAGACGGTGAGTGTGACATCTCCGCCGGCAGCAGCGGTGACAATGGCGACAATCGCAGGCACGACCGCCGCGGTAAGAAAGGCAGTCAGCACAAGAGAAGATGAAAATGTGCCTCTCTTGGGATGGGACATCGTAGATCCTTCCAACAATAAAAGTTCCTGATGTGCAGCCTAGGGACCAACCAGGGCAAAATCGAATACCTCACATCCGCATATAATTGCGAGAGGAGGCATATTTCCTAGGTTATTCAACAACAATATAACAATTAGAACCAATCCTGCAAAGTTCGCTCGAGAGAAAGGATGAGGGAATTCTTGAGATTCTGGGTGAAATTCGGGTCAACGTGGACTAAAGGAGGGTAAGGGCAGGCCTGCAATCGGCTCTGGGGACGCTGTCAGTACGGTCCCCGAGGGGGGGCCGATCACTTCGGGCGATAAGCTCACGGAAACTGAGGACTTTAAGCCTGTTTCTTTGTTGCGATCACGACTAGATCTGTCGATGTGGATGGTTGAAAGGATTCGAGGAAGATATTCCCGAATGATTCAGTCTCGGCACCGAGTCCTGCCAGAAGTTGCATGAGTTCACTGTGCAGAATCGGTCTGAGCCGGACTGTTTCTCGTTTCTCCGCCTTCCCCGCATGCCCACCCTCCTGAGCAACTATGGAAAAACGTATCCCATCGGAGTCATACTCGTATTCTCGCCTGATAACCACACCGTTCACCTCTCTCGTGTTCAGGATGTGGTCCTTCCGGGCCAGTATTCTCTCATAGTTCAGACATTGGGCAACCAGAATCCCTCGGGGCCGAAGCACGACAATTAATTGCCTCAGAGCATCGTGCAACTCATCTCGCGATAGCAAGTGAGGCAGCGAATTCCCCATGACAAAGACAGCGTCAAAACTTTCGCGCCAATCCGCGGGCGCTTCCCGAAAAGAACCCCTGAAGAGCCTTACCGGAACCTTGTACTTTCGGGCGTTCGCCTCTGTCAGCCGCACCATCTCCGCTGACAAGTCCAGCGCTGTGACATCGACACCAAGCTGCGCGAGAACGATGGAGTGGAATCCTGACCCGCTTCCGGCATCGAGAGCGCTCTTGATGCCATAACGATCAACAAGTCTTCGAAATGCCGGACTTTCTTTCTCAAACCGCTTCTCGAAGCCGGTCATCGCATCGTACTGCCGCGCGAGGATGTCATAGAACTTGTCCACGGCATGAATGCCCGAGGAAGAGGATTTATCGACCGGATGCATCAGTCGTCCCTCCTGACCCGAAGTGCTCGTATGCCTGTGTATTGAGTTCCTGAAACCGGTGCAAGTACTCCTCTTTCCCCATGCTGTTTTGCCACAATCCCGCGAGCATCGCAAGCCCCGTCACGGCGACGAACACTCCCACGACGAGACTTCCGAAAACCCACCCGGGAACAGGACGAGCGTCGGTCCTGAGACGTACATCCAGCGTGTTCTTGACCGGGCACGCCTCAACACATTTGTAGCACGCCGTGCATTCATCACTCCACACCCGCACAGCCTTATGGACCTTGATCGCTGACGGGCACGCCTTCGTGCACAACTCACAATCAATGCAACTCTTCTGCTGCCTTGTGATCTTCAGGGGGCTCAAGATACTCATCGCTCCGAGTAAGGCTCCGTAGGGGCACAGATAGCGGCACCAAAAGTTCTTCACAACGACGGAGAGCAGGACCAGGACGATCACTGTCCAGAAGGCAAAGGAAGAAATGTTCGCGAAGAAGAGATACATTTTCGCGTCGGCCATCTTATTGTACGGGCTCTCGATGAAACTCCTCAGGGCCGGTACATCCATTTGGGCGATGGCATTCACGAAGAAGAACAGCAGCAAGTACTTGAGAGAGCGAAGCGGATAGTCAATCCATCTGTTAATACGAAGATTACGGCCAAACAACTTTTCTCCCAGCATCCAGAGAGATTCGCTGAGAGTGCCAACGGGACACAACCAGCTGCAAAACGCTTTCTTCAGGAGCAGGCCGCTCGCAAGTATTGCGAGCAGGATGAACATGCCGGACGGATGAACGGTGTTGACAATACCCCCTTCGATCCAGTATTTCAGGCTGATCAGGCCGCTGATCGGCAGGAATCCTTCAACACCCGGCGGTCGCGTCACGTACGCTGAGCCCCCGGCCGTTAGTCCCCAGCGCATAAAGAGGTGAAATTCGATCCCGATCCAGAGACAAAGCAGCACGAAGCTGAATTGGATCATCGTGCGGAGCGACTGGGAATCATTGCTGAGTTTCCACATGAAACGATCGTACCACTGGAGTTTCGATGAAGGTATTTTTCGTGCTCGGCGTTGCTCAGGGGGAATCGACCGGATCCCCTTCCGCAATCCCCGCGTTGTGGTTCCCCGACCCGCTCGTAAGGTCTGGATGTCGGATATCGCGACTGAACCAGCAACTTCTTCCGCTGTCACATCTTCATATCCAGGCGTATTCATGGCTTCTCGACACTATTTCCCAAAACCTTTTTTCCTTATGCCACAAGCGGAACGCGATCAATTCCCTTTGGCACGAAATGTCCCCGTATATCAGACTCTTTAGTCTGATATTACAGCCAATTCCCGTGATTGTCAAGCAAAAACAGGTTCTCATCGCTGGTAAGAGCGTTCCCCAAAAGTGGAAAGTTCGACTCCGAATCCAGAGGATTATCGTTTTTGGGAAAGGGCCATCGAGAGTCCTGCCAAAAAGCACGGTCCGACGGATTTCTGTTAGTATATTGGGGCTTCAACAAGTTAACTGTCTGAGCTAACTCTGGCACGAGCGTTGACTCCTTTTTAAGCGAAATCTGTACTCTGAGATTTATGATCAATTAGACTATCGGAGATGATATGCCAAAATACAGAATTGCATGGCTTCCAGGCGATGGAATTGGGGTCGATGTCCTGAAAGCCACGAAGATCGTTCTTGACAAAGTTGGTCTTGACGCTGAGTATGTTCATGGTGCTATAGGTTGGGATTTCTGGTGTGCTGAAGGCGATGCGCTGCCGCGCCGAACCATCGACTTGCTGCATAACGTCGACGCCGCGCTCTTCGGTGCCATTACCTCTAAGCCAATCAAGGACTCTCAGAAAGAGCTCTCTCCCTCACTCCAATCGAAAGGTCTTACCTACCGGTCCCCCATCGTCCGGATGCGCCAGTTGTTTGACCTTTACATCTGCCTTCGACCCTGCAAGGCGTACGCTGGCAATCCGTTGAACTTCAAAGAAGCGATCGATCTTGTTGTGTTTCGTGAGAACACGGAGGACTTGTATTCCGGAGTCGAATTCTCGCCGGTTCCGGCCGAACTGGCTGAGACGCTCGAGCGGCTTTCGAAACCCTTTGAGCCTTTCTCTCGCCTCCCTCACGATCAATACGCCATCTCCTGCAAGATCAACACCTTCCATGGATCCGAACGTCTCGTTCGATCTGCATTCGAGTTCGCGCGAAAGTTCAAGCGAAAGAAAGTCACCGTCGTCCACAAAGCCAACGTGGTCCGGGCCAGCGACGGCATTTTCTTCGATGCTGCGAAGGCTGTCGCGAAACAGTACCCGGAAATCCAGATGGACGACGCCAATGTCGACGCCATGACCATGTGGCTGCTGAAGAATCCCTTCAACTACGATGTCCTCGTCGCACCGAATCTGTACGGCGACATCATCTCCGATCTCTGCGCACAAATGGTGGGCGGCCTCGGCTTCGGCTGTTCAGGCAATATTGGTCAGAAACTTGCGGTGTTTGAGCCATCGCACGGCTCAGCCCCGAAGTATGCCGGGATGGACAAGGTCAATCCCATCGCAACAGTTCTTGCAGCGAAAATGATGCTCGATTGGCTCGGGGAAACACAGATGGGCATTTCACTCGAAGCGGCCGTCGCCGCGGTGATCAAGGAAGGCAACGTCCGAACTTACGACATGCACGGCAGTCATAGTACCACCGATATGGCAAAAGCGATAGCGGCACACTTACCTTAGCTTCCGGCGGACATCATCCTGATCAAACACATTCTATGATACCTATCGTTCTTCACGAAGTCGGATTGCGGGACGGCCTGCAGATGGAAAGGCAGTCCGCCCCGTTCGAGCACAAAGTCCGCTGGGCGGAATCGCTGATGGAAAGCGGCATTGACATTCTGCAGCTGGGCTCCTTTGTCCATCCCGAGAAGATCCCTCAGATGGCGGATACCGACAGGTTGTTTTCACATTTCAGCGCCTCGGGGCGCAAGCCCGCAGGTGTTCTTCTTTCAGGGCTCGTGCTTAACGAAAAGGGAATGGAACGCGGATATTCGTGCGGCGTCGAGATGTTTTGCATGGGTGTCTCAGCGAGCGAAACGCACAGCCGGAAAAACACCGGCATGTCGACCGGGGAAGCCATGGCCCGCATTATCCCGATGGCTCAGGAGGTCCTCCGCAGCGGCAAGAAAGTTCAGGTGTCAGTTCAGTCGGCATTTGGCTGTGGCTTTGAAGGTCCGATCCCGCTGGAGCGCGTGCTCTCCATCGTCAGAAGGTACCTTGACGGAGGTCTCAGCAATCTCAGCCTTGCAGACACCGCGGGTCATGCGAATCCGGCGCAGGTGAAGGAGATGCTCGATGAACTCTTCAAACTGAATTCACAGATCGAATGGACGGGCCATTTCCACAATACATACGGCCTCGGACTGGCCAATTGTTACGCGGCCCTGGAATCCGGGCTGCATACGTTTGAGACTTCCAGTGGCGGCCTGGGCGGATGCCCGTTCACGAAAGTCGCCGCGGGCAACGTATGCACAGAGGACTTTGTTCACTCACTCCAGCGAACCGGGGAACGCACTGACATCGACGTGAAGAAACTGATTGCCGTAGCGAAAGACCTTTCCACCTTTTTCGGTCGGGACTTACCCGGCCTGCTGTACAAAACCGGACCGCTCGGTGATACTTTCCGCTCCTAGAGTTACAACTGTGATTACTTACAAATGTCAACCACTATGAAACTCCTCGAAGGCATACGAGTCCTTGACCTCACGAACGTCCTCTCCGGCCCTTTTGCCACTCTGCACCTGGCATTGACCGGCGCCGAGGTCATCAAGATTGAGAACCCTTCAGACGGCGATCTCGCGCGGAAGCTCGGGTGCGTACCCGAATACAATCGGAAGCTGATGGGCACCAGCTTTCTTGCACAGAACGCGAACAAGAAATCGATGACGCTGAACCTCAAGGCTCCCGAGGGAAAAGAGATTTTCAAGCGACTCGTCGCCACCGCCGATGTGGTCGTCGAGAACTTCAGGCCGGATGTCATGGCGCGGCTTGGGCTCTCCTACGAAGTCCTCAGCACCATCAATCCCCGGCTCGTCTATTGCGCCATCAGCGGGTTTGGCCAGACGGGACCGGACGCATTGAAACCGGCCTACGATCAGATTATTCAGGGTCTCAGCGGTGAGATGGCCATCAACGGCGACGAGCGCCTCAATCCGTTACGAGCAGGGTTTCCGGTTTGCGATACCGTCGGAGGACTCAATGCGGCCTTTGCGATCATGAGTGCTCTCTACCATCGCCAGAAGACAGGGGAAGGACAGTTCATTGATGTTGCCCTTCTTGATTCCATTATGCCGCTGATGGGGTGGGTTGTGGCAAATCTCATGATCGGCGGACAGCAGCCCGTCAAGATGGGGAATGACAATTTTACGGCTGCGCCCTCCGGCACATTCCGCACAAAGGACGGCTTCATCAACATCGCGGCCAACAAACAAGAGCAATGGGAAGCAGTGGCAGACGTTCTGGCTGTGCCAGAGTTGAAAACGGATGTGCGTTTCCAGGAACGCGATGCCAGGAAGAAAAACAGGAAAGAACTGACTCCCCTTCTTGAAGCAAGACTCACTCAGCGCGAGACATCATTTTGGGTGAATGCCCTGAACAAAAGAGACGTCCCATCGGGAGCGATTCTTGATCTGTCCGCGGCCGTAAACCAGGAACAGATCGAGCACCGAAGCACATTCGGGACGGTGTACATTGAAGGTATCGGAGCCCTCAAGCTCTTCAATCTGACTGCCAAATTCTCAAAAACTCCCGGCAGCGTTGATGCCCCCCCTCCCACACTCGGCCAACACACGCGTGAAGTGCTCAGGGGAATAGGGTGCTCCGAACCTGAGATACGGGATTTGAAAGAAGCGAAGATCATCTAACGAAGGAGACGTACGATGGGCATGACCGTTGCAGAAAAGATCCTGGCCCGGGCGAGCTGCCGCAACGTTGTGAAGGCCGGCGATGTTGTCGAGCCGAAGGTTGACCTGGCGATGTCACACGAAAATGCCGCCCTCGTCATCAATCAATTTCTCGAGATCTATCAAGGCACGAATCTGCAGCCGAAGATCTGGAATCCGTCAAGGGTTTCGATCATCTTCGATCATCGGGTTCCGGCCGAATCGCCGAAGACGGCAACGAATCAGAAGAAGGTTCGCGAATTCGTGCTCTCGCAGGGGATCGGAAAGTTCCACGACATCAGAGGCGATGTTGGCGGCATCTGCCATCAGATTCTTCCGGAGAATGGGTACGTGCGCCCGGGATCCGTCGTCGTGGGAACAGATTCGCACACAACGAGCCATGGAGCGCTTGGAGCGTTTGCCTTCGGGATCGGCGCAACCGAAATGGCGAGCGTATGGGCGCTCGGCACAGCGCTGAACATCGAGGTGCCTGCGACAATCAAAGTCGTCGTCAAGGGGACATTCAAGAAGTTCGTTGGACCGAAGGACCTCATCCTTCACCTCATCGGCCGCCTGACTGCACAGGGAGCTAATTTCAAAGCGATAGAATTCCATGGACCTGCCATCCGCTTGATGCGAACATCGGGCCGGCTGGTCATCTGCAATATGTCCGTCGAGGCAGGTGCGACAGCGGGGATTATCCCTGCTGACAAGGAAACTGTCCGCTACCTTCGCTCGGAGGCGGGGGTCAAAGGAAGGATCGACCTTGTGACTCCTGACCGTGATGCGGTCTATGATCAGGTCATCGAGATCAGCGTCTCAAAGCTTGAGCCTCAAATCGCCTGTCCGCACACCGTCGATAACGTCAAACCCATCAAGGACGTCGCCGGAACCAGAATAAACCAGGTTGTCATTGGTTCGTGCACGAATGGAAGGCTGGACGATCTGGCAGTGGCAGCATCCATTCTTAAGGGGAAAAAGATCGCGGACCACGTTCGTATGCTGGTGTTCCCGGCTTCAGGCAGAATCTACTCGCAGGCCCTGGCAAAAGGATATCTTGGCACGTTGATGTCGTCCGGAGCCGTCGTCATGAATCCTGGCTGCGGCCCCTGCCTGGGAATCCATGAGGGTGCGCTTGGAGACGGCGAGACTGCTCTCTCGACCACCAACCGTAATTTCAAAGGCCGCATGGGAAATCCCAATTCGCAAGTGTTCTTGAGCTCTCCGGCCGTCGCTGCCGCTTCGGCGCTCAAAGGGTACATCGCGCATCCGCGGAAAGGAGCGAAATAACATGGGAAAAGTTGTTCTCAAGCTTGCCGACGATATCTCGACGGACGTCATCTATCCCGGGAGGTTTATGGCAACTGTGCTTCCAACGGAGACACCGCAATACGCGTTTGCCGATCTGACCGAATTCAATGCTGCCTTGAGGGGAAATCAAATTGCTCCCGGAAGCATCATCGTGGGCGGTCACAACTTTGGCTGCGGCTCCTCGCGGGAGCAGGCCGTCTCCACCCTCAAAGGCCATCAGCTCACCATCGTTGCCCGCGGGTTTGCGAGAATCTTCCTTCAGAACGGGATCAACCTTGGACTGCGGACGGTTGTTTGCCCGGACGTCGAGGCATCGGAGGGAGATGAACTCGAGATCACAGAGCTTGAGATCATCAACAAATCGTCAGGCAAGAGGTTTTCAGTTATCCCGCTGCCAAGTGCGCGTCAGGCGATTATCGACGCAGGAGGGCTCATCCCCTACACACGGAAGCTCCTGATCGAGCGAACCGGCCGCGCCTTTTGACTATCGCCATACCCTGGTCAACCGACCCAGAAACAAAAAGCCCCCGCTCGACAATGTCGGCGGGGGCTTTTCGCTGCAGCCTCCCTCCCTTGGTGCCGCAGACTAACCACTGATTGCTTTGTACTCCGGCTTCCTCATTTCTTTTGCCATCTGAGCGACGTTTTTGTTCATCAACACACTCTTCAGCTCGTCGCGCATGCTCCCCCACGTGTCATGGACCGCACATGGGTTCTTGCCCGAGCACTCAGGGAAACCGAGCAGACAGTTCGTCGTAAATTCAACGCCATCGATCGCTTCAACGATATTGTACAGCGTAATCGCTTTGGGCTGCTTGGCCAGCGCGAATCCTCCCGCCGGTCCCTTTTGCGACACGAGCATCCCTTTGTAAACGAGTTGCTGAAGGATCTTCGCAAGGAAATGGTGCGGGATTTGAATCCGCTTGGCAAGATCACGGATGGAAGTCTTCACACCTTCCGGTTTGAGAGCAAGGTAGAGTACCGCCTGTAATGCATATTCACATTGTCTGCTGAATAAGACGCTCATAGGTTCCTTTTCTGTGCGAGTATGCTCTGGGATGCCGCTCGTTCACGCGGCAACAGATCATGCGCTTGCTGAATTGTAGCTCGATATGACTCCGTCGAGGATCTCACCCCTTGCCCGAAGCTCGTTCAATTTTTGGTTGATCATGAGTACCGATCGGCTCCTCTGTTCGATGAGCTCCTGAAGCATGAGGTGCACGTCGGGATAATTGCATTCCTGGCGAAGACGCTCATAGAACAGCACCATTTCGCTTTCTTCCCTCAATGCCTCCGACAGCATCGCACAGGTATTGCGGCATGCGTGCGCGCAACGGACACTTTTCTCGTCCATATCTGCCTTCCTCCTTTGCTAAGCCTCAACTCTCATCGCGTTGACGGTTCTGCCATCGCTTCCATCGCCAGTTCTTTCCCGCGGACAAGAGCGTTTTCATTCACCGGCAACAGGTGTTGGCGGTGCTTTGGCAGCACTTTGCTTAATGCCAGAACGACGTTTTCCGGCTTCACGACAGGACGCCGCTCCAGATAGGCCCCGAGCAGGACCACGTTTGCCACCTGCTTGCTGCCCAGACGGTGCGCTTCTTCAACTGCCGGGATGTTCAAGATCTCTATGTCCGTACGCGTCGGCGGATTGATGATCGTCGAACGCTCATAGATCAGCAGCCCTCCGGGGTGGACTTTGTCTGCGAATTTGTCCATGGACGGCTGGTTCAGGATCAGTGCAGAGTCAAATTTCGACAAGATCGGTGAACTGATCTTCGCGTCCGAGACAATGACAATACAGTTGGCGGTGCCGCCCCGCATCTCCGGGCCGTATGACGGCATCCAGCTGATTTCCTTGTTTTCGAGCATTGCCGCATAGACGAGCAGCTGGCCCATGGAGAGCACGCCCTGACCGCCGAATCCGGCAATGATTATTTCCTGAGTCGTTATCATAGGTCTTACCTGCCTAATTCATTGATCGCGCCGGTGTCTTGAGATCGCCGAGCGGATACATGGGTAACATGTTTTCTTCGAGCCACTTGTTTGAATCCGTCGGGGTCATTTTCCAGCCCGAGGGGCAATTCGATACAACTTCAATGAAGCACGTTCCCTTCTTCAATGATTGGTACTGGAATCCCAACTGAATGGCTTTCTTCAGCTTGCGAACGGCCGCTGCGGTGTGCACCGCCTGGCGCGTAACATAGTATGCGCCCGGAAGCTGTGCGAGCAGATTTGTAATTTTGAGAGGATGGCCCGCGAGCCCGGACTCACGCCCGAACGGCGAGGTTGTGGTCTTCATGCCGAGAAGCGTCGTCGGTGCCATCTGACCGCCGGTCATCCCATAGACCGCATTATTGATGAAGAGCATCAGGATGTTCTCACCGCGGTTGACCACGTGGATTGTCTCAGCTGTACCTATCGCAGCGAGGTCGCCATCTCCCTGGTACGAGAACACAAAACGATCCGGCAAAACTCTCTTGATTCCAGTAGCGGCAGCGGATGCTCTTCCGTGTGCTGCTTCCTGCATATCAACGTTCATATAGTCGTACGCGAATACCGAACATCCAACAGGTGCGACGCCGATTGTCTTGTCCTGTATCCCCATCTCGTCCACGACTTCCATCAGCACTCTGTGCACCACACCGTGGCCGCAGCCGGGGCAATAGTGCATCGGAGTCTCTGTCAGCGTCCGAGGTTTCTTGTAGACAAGTTCAAAACCATTTGTGAGAGGTGGAATTTCCATAGAATCACCTTGACAGTTCAAAGTTGCGTTTCTCTGCAATCGCCTCGACGGCTTCCAGAACTTCATCCGGAGAGGGAATCATGCCTCCCATTCTTCCTTTGAAATGAACAGGGCACCGGCCCTCCACTGCAAGCCGCACGTCTTCGAGCATCTGACCTGCGTTCATCTCGACGGTTACGATGGCCTCGAGCTTCGGAGCCAGCTCCGCGATTCGCTGCGACGGGAACGGAAACAGGGTGATCGGCCGAAGTATGCCGACCCGCAGTCCTTTCTTCCGGGCCAGCTGCATCGTCTTTTGGCAGATACGGGCAACAAGTCCGAAGGCGACAAGGACGATATCAGCGTCTTCGACGCCGTACTCTTCGAACCGGACCTCCTCCGCCTGGATCTGACGATATTTTTCCTGGAGATGAAGATTCACCTGTTCCATTTTCTCCGGTTGTATGAAAAGCGATGTGATGATCCTCCGATCCTTCCCTGCGGGCTTCCCGGTGGTCGCCCATGGCTTGTCAACGTATGGCAGCGAGCCAGCCGGCGGGAGTGTCAGTTTTTCCATCATTTGCCCCAACGCTCCGTCAGCCAGTATCATCGCAGGATTCCTGTACTTCTCTGAAAGCCTGAATCCTTCGAACACGAAATCCGCCATTTCCTGGACCGACGCGGGAGCGAGAACAATCAGACGGTAATCTCCATGCCCCCCTCCCTTGGTGGCCTGGAAATAATCGCCCTGCGACGGCTGAATGGTGCCGAGACCCGGACCGCCTCGTTGCACGTTCACAATAAGGCATGGCAACTCAGCCGACGTCATATAGGAGATGCCCTCCATCATCAGGCTGATGCCGGGACTTGAGGAGGATATCATCACGCGTGCTCCCGCCCCTGCAGCCCCAAACACCATGTTGATCGCCGCGACCTCGCTCTCCGCCTGCAAGACGACGCAGTCATGCTTGGGCTGCTCTTTCATCAGATATTCGATTACCTCGGACTGGGGAGTGATCGGGTAGCCGAAGTACGCCTGCATGCCCGCCCTGAAGGCGGCCTCGGCGAGCGCTTCGTTCCCCTTCATGATTCGTACTTCAGAAATCTCATCGTTGGTTGACATAGCTTTTCTTGTCGTTGTTTGAGAGATGACATCCGGGGAGCTTCACGCCGTTATTGCGTCGGCAGCCGCTCCTTTGGCGTGTTTCTTTTCGCGGTAGACGGTGATGGCAGCATCGGGACAAACGAGAGCGCAGTTGATGCAGCCCGTGCAATTGTCCTGGACAAGTACGGCATATCGATAACCTTTCAGATTGATTTTTTCGGAGAGTCCGAGACTTTCCTGGGGACAAGCTGCAATGCAGAGCTCACACCCCTTACAGATTTCATGAGCGATTATCACATTACCTCGGATCATAAGGAGAGATCCCTTTCATCTTCAGAGTATTTGGACACTCATTCGCTGATACTTATGCCGATTTGCTGAGATTTCTCGACAACTAATGTGCCAATGCTCCCAGAGGCTCAAACGATTAACAGAGTGCGATATCCTAAATTCAGAATCAAAGGCATTATCGAAAATGAGAACCGCTTTTAGATCCTTTCTTGATTCCGCCAAGAGGACTGTTTATTTATTCAACATCGCCACTTTGAGCAGTTCTGAGCAACGATTACAGGGGTTGAGTCGTTTGAGATCGATTTCCTCGACGTAAGTCGAAGACCTCATGACGCATTCGAATTGATGGCAGTGATAGAGCCCGAATGTGTGCCCGAGTTCGTGAACGACCTCCTTTTCTAGTCTTCCGAAGTCAATATCTTCATTCGGCAGCAGACCGTAAAACGGATTTGCCAGACGAACCGTCGAAACGACGGCGGCAATGCCGTTCAGTTGAGCTTCCCCAAAGACGAATGTGAGAACAGGGATGAAGAGGTCAACTCCGACGATGGCAATCCTTTTTTCGTCGGATTGTTTGTAGGAGTTCAGAAGTTCCGCAAGCAGCGCCGTGGAATTGCACTGGCCTCTGGAAGCGTCAAACGCCTTATCGAGATTGAGATTGGCTGAAGTCACATACGTCCGAATCCCAAATACCCGACCGACAGCCTGCGAGAGCTCCCCAAGCCGACTATCCTCCAGCTTCGAGGCGTTCAGGATATTGATGGCGGAAGCCACGCGGCTGTCTTATCCTGCGCTAGGTTTTTTCAGTCCGTATTTCTCGATCTTGTTGTAAAGCGTGACCCTGTCGATTTGGAGAATTTCAGCAGAGCGAGAGATATTCCACTTGTTCTGCTCCAATATCGACACGATGTGCCCTTTCTCGACCATGGCAAGCGACCCGGCAGGAAGGACGTGATTTCTTTCGGTCAACTGATACGGGAGATCTTCGGGCCTAATCACCGGAGGTTTGCCAACGACCATTGCGCGCTCGATAGCGTTCTCCAGTTCCCTCACATTGCCCGGCCAGTTATATCGGACAATCGTATCCATCGCTTCAGGAGAGAGCGAGGTAATTGATTTCCCCATTGTCCGCGCGTATTTCTGCACAAAGTAATTCGCAAGCAAAGGTATATCACCTTTTCGTTCACGAAGCGGAGGTATGAATATCGTAAAAACATTCAGCCGATAGTAGAGATCTTCACGGAAGGATCCATCGGCAACTGCTTTCTCGAGATCCTTGTTGGTGGCGCATATGACTCTGAAATCGACTTTGATGATGTCGTTCCCTCCGACACGCGTGAATTGCTTTGTCTCGATGACTCTCAGGAGATCCATTTGGGTCTTAACATCGATATTGCCCACTTCATCGAGGAACAGCGTCCCGCCGTCGGCGAGCTCGAGCTTTCCTTTCCGTCGGTATTGAGCGCCGGTGAAAGCACCGCGTTCGTGTCCAAAAAGCTCGCTTTCCAGAATCCCATCCGGAAGTGCACCGCAGTTAACAGCCACGATTGGAAAATAGCGACGGCTGCTGTTGCTATGAATCGCCCTCGCGATGATTTCTTTTCCTGTCCCGCTCTCACCCCGGATCATCACGGTTGTGTCGGTTTTCGCGACCGTCTCAATGAGCTCGTAGACCTTGTGCATCTGAGGCGAATCGCCGACGATCTCATCCGCCCGGCTGAATTCAGAAATCTGCTCTTTCAGCTTGAGGTTTTCGTTGAAGAGGTTACGTTGTTTGAGTGCATTCGTCACAAGATGCGACAGGTAGTCCGGATCTACAGGTTTTGTGACGTAATCAAATGCTCCTTCCTTCAGCGCTTTCACCGCGGTATCGACCGTCGCATGGGCGGTGATAAAAATGATCGTCGCGCTGGAGTCTATTTCTTTGACGCGCTGCTGCAGTTCCATCCCATCCATACCGGGCATTTTGATATCGAGCAACAGGATATCCCATCTTCTTCCCTGTAACTGCTGCAGCGCCTCAGCCGCACTCGACGCCGTCGAAACATCAAAACCATCCTCCCGAAACCATTTAGAGAGAGAATCTCTCACCACTTGTTCATCATCGACGATCAGTATCGAAGGATTTGAATTCATGAGGGGTCCTCGTGCAAGACTAGCAGTGCTCTGGGGGCAGCGGGCTCTGGTCAAGCGTGCGTCTCGGGCAGTCCGCTGCTCGTACCGCCGGTTTGAGTGCGCGCAAACTTCATCGTGAATGTCGTTCCGTTCCCCATCGTCGAATCAACGGTGATCGAGCCACCATGCCGCTCGACGATACCATAAACCACGGAAAGTCCCAGCCCGACTCCTTGTCCGTCCTTTTTCGTTGTGTAGAACGGTTCGAACACGTGTGGGAGATCCTCGGGCGCAATTCCCATTCCGGAGTCCTGGACCACAATACTCAGGTCTCCATCGGGCGCGCTGAGGCTTGCCTCCACGCGAATCTTCCCACCTCCGGGCATCGCTTCAACTGCATTTACAAACAACGCCACCAACGCCTGTTCTATCTGGTTTTCGTCGCACAGCAGCGACGCCTCCCCAGGCGGAAGGAGCGCCTCAAACTGTACATTCGATATCGCAAAATGATGTCTGACAAGCTGTCGTGCTTTGTCGACAATCTGTTGAACCGGGACGAGTGCAAATTCACCCACCTGTCTCTTCGAGAAGAGAAGTAGGTTCTTCACGATATTCCCGGAGCGTTCAGTCTCACGCTGAATGAGCTCAATGTCGCCAATCGTCTCCTGAACTTGCGGCGACTTCGCTTCCAGTTTCTTCAGACGCCGCCCAATGAGCTTTGCATACGTCAGAATTCCTTCGAGCGGGTTGTTCAGTTCGTGCGCTACGGTTGCTGCCAGCTTTCCAAGCGAAGCCATTTTCTCAATCTGCATCACACGCTGGTGCACCCTCTCAAGCTCTGACGTCTTGTCTCGTACGCGCTGTTCAAGTGTCAGCGACCAGTCACGATTCTCCTTCTCCGCGCGCTGGAGCGATTGCGTCATCGCGTTGAACGAACCTGCAAGCTGACCGATCTCGTCGTTCCGCAACACAGGTATCTCGAGGCCAAGATTTCCGGACGAGACCTCGTGTGTTGCCTCCATCAGCGTCCGCACCGGCCGCAAGACCGTCGTCGACACGAAGTACCATGACGTACTTGCGACCACGACAAGAAGAATGACCGCTACGCCGACGATCCGCTGCTGGGAGCTGGTGATAGCCTCATCCACTTTTTCAAGCGACATCCGCACATCGAGAACGCCAAGTACGGTCCGTTCCGTCGGGTGGGAGTGGCAGCCGGCGCTCGAGCACTGACTTTCGTTACGAATGGGATTAATCAATCCGAGAATGCGGCGACCGTCAGGACTGGTGTAGATTCGCAAACGGCTCCCGGCCGGTACTAATTCGAGCGGCCGCTCCTGGTCATGGCATCCGAAGCACGCTTCGGCCTTCAGGTCAACAACCGATCCCTTCTCGGAGTCCTCTGTGGAAAAAGTGATCTCTCCGCGCTTGTTGAGAATTCGAATACTGCTGATATCTGGCTGGCGGCCGATCGTGCGGATGATCTCGTAAACGTCTTCCTTCCGGTTGAGCAGCATGCTGTAATGCGTGGAGCTTTTGATGAAATCGCTTACGTGGTTAGCGTTTTCCGTAACCTGCGACATCATCTGGTCGGTATAGAATCGGACGGAGAAATATGAGTGGATCCCGAAGAGAATCAGGAGAAGGAAGGAACCAAGAAGGAGACGACCCTTAAGAGTCTTGAACCAGCGCATAGTTTCATTCCACCCCTCAAGGAAAGGCAGAAACTATGCCATAAAAGAGTGTGGTAAAATACAACAATTGCCTCGAATGCCATTTTCAGGAATTCAATCTTGGGAACTCAAAGCCTTTTGCCTTGCCAGCCTTGGGAATGATCGATTTGATGCTGAAGCCCACCTTTTGAAGATTCTCTCTTCCTACGTAAACACACTGCGGACAAGCATAAAGTATTTCACGGGTCCGAGCATTTCCACGATGTTGTCCAGAGTTCGTCCGCCGTCAGCCATGGTCAGCCCGACCGCAGTGCTGCATTTCACGAGCTCGGCAGCGGTCATCGCCCGAAAGCGTCGTTCATCATCGGCATAGATGCGAGCCACATCGGGGGCCGAAAACAAATCTGAGTCCTCTGCCCCTGCAGCATCGACGGACAATTCGAATAACCACCCCTGACCCAACGGGGAGAGAGACATTGAATGAGGATTCTCTGCAAGCTGAGTATTGACCGCTATCACTTTGCCGCCGATTGGGGAAACGATGGGCAGTGTTCCGCCGTCGAGGACGATCCAAGAGCACACTTTGTTGCGTACGATCAGTTCTCCGAGCGCGGGCAACACCACGGCCTTCGGCGCTACGAGAACAGATACAAATCCTCGCTCGATACCGATACGCATCCTGTTCGCTCCTTCTGACCTCGCCCACACATGCTTGCGGCTGTAGAGCATTCCTTCACCCTGTTTCTGCGGTATCTCTGAGAACGCCGCGGGGGCTTTGCAGCCGAGAATCGCTTCGCGGCTCGCGAACCGCTGTCGGAGAGCCAAGTCCAGCGGGCATTTCTCGCATACAAACTCGAGTTCACACAACTGATAGGAAAGGATTCCGGCTTCCATCCAAACGCACCGGAGCTCGCCTGGAGGAATGAGCGGGTGTTTAGCACGGTGGCTCACACCGCCGTCGTGCACGTTTTGTTCTTTGTGTTCCTTCTCTGTCATCACTCCCTCCTATCATGCATCAATCGAGCGACTGCTTGCTTCGTCATATCACTTCCGTCAAGAAGCTCACGTTTCCTCCAAACTCTGAGTGTCGAGAAGAAATTCCGAGGCTATTTCATGCCAATGATCCCGGGAAAGATTCTTGGCAATCCCGAGGACGGGGATCCCTCCATCCTGGAGGACCATTCCGAGATTCCCGCTGGAGCGGGCGCGTAGTGCGTCTACAGTTTGTTCCATCCATGCGCGCGCCAACTTGCCCGAAAGAAGATTTGTTACATCGCTCTGCAGGCCCCCGGGGCGCACCTTCACAAGCCAGCCTCTTTCATAAGGATCATCGTTCACCATTTTCGGGCATGCCATGACTTCTTCG
>DOWV01000183.1:6554-16895 GCA_003519375.1 Bacteroidota bacterium | reverse complement strand
TTCACCATTTTCGGGGATGCCATGACTTCTTCGTTGATGGCAACGACGCGTCCACTAACCGGCGATCTCATTGGGATGGACTTCGACTCAACGATGATATCCCAAGCCCTCTTCCCTTGCTGGATATGCTCTCCGAGCTTCGGGAGATTAATCGTGTGCATCTCGCCAACCAGCTTCTGGGCAAAATCGTCCATTCCTATGACGACAGTCTGCTTGTCTTCCACACGCGCCCAGCTGTGGCCTTGATGGAAATACAGGCCGTCAACGATCCGAAACCATGGTCGCGACGCTGGCGAAGCGGGAGGCACCCCCCCTGCGCGAGGAACGGCTGTCTTGTTGAGGAACCTCCAGAAAGCAACCAGGGTCACCAAGAAACCGATCACGAAAAGATACTCAATCCCCTTGGTCGCAAAAATATCTACATATTGATAGTTACCCATTCCTTTTCCTCTCCTTCTTTCGGGACAAACCTTGTTTCCCTGGTCACTTCAGGTCGCGGCCGCGCCCATTCTGGAGGGTCGCTCAGGATCGGCATCCTGTTGACGACCCATCGAAGCACGAGTATCTCGGCAACGATCACTCCCAGCGTAATCTCGAGTTCCATCCATGAGGGTATATATCTCTCAATCGCGTACCATTTGAAGGCGATGATCGAGACGTTTAACCTGTTCACCACTATTCCGATAAGTGTCAGCGCCGCTGCAAAACGGATTAGCGGCAGATTGCGGAATTGCACTGCCTGAGTATACAAACGCACGGGAATCAGGACAAATCCTACAATCTCAACAAGGAACCACCACCCCATGGGCGTATTGATGTAATTCCACTGCTGGCCATGGATAAACACAAGAACCTTCAGGAAGAAATAGATATACATTGTCCCCGCACACACTCGCGCCAGCCCGATAACAATTTCGTCGTGCTCCAAATGGTGTTGAAGGCTGATCTGTTTTCTGAATACCTTGTGGCTGATGGATCCTTCGAAAATCACCATGGACAACCCGGCAAAAATGCTGGAGACGAAGAAGAGAATTGGGATAAACTCGGAGTACCAGAGTGGATGAATCTTGCTCTTCGCCATCAAGAACAGGGCACCAAGGCCGGATTGATGCAAGGTCGAGAGGGTGATCCCAAAAATAACGGCCCCGAGAGTCAGTCCACCAAGAAACTTTCGAATGCGCTTCCATCCCAGCCATTCGGCGATTGCAGGGGAGAATTCGACGAATTGAGCGATCATGTACAGCATGAAGTGCCACGCCACAAGAAACATCACCGAACTCACGCCAAACGAATTACCGATAATAGGATTGATCACGTTCCACGGCCGTCCCAGATCAAACAGGAGGGCTCCGGCGTAGAACACGTAGGCCAGGAAGCCGTTCAGAACAGTGATGCGCACGATCGGATGGTACTTCTCAAGGCGAAGGACGTAGACCATGAACGTGACCACATACGCCCCGCCGGCGAATGCGACGCCCGTGACGACATCGAAGCCGATCCAGATTCCCCAGGGGAAATCCTGGGAAAGATTCGTGGTTGATGCGAGACCCTTGGTGAACCGTATCACGAGAAGAACCGCTGTTGTCGCGAGCACAACAGCTGCGAACACGTTGAACGGAGTCACCAGCTTACCCTTCGGTTTCATCTCACTCAGGAGAAAGCTAACGAACCGTTTGGCTTCGGTTATCAGGAGAGTCCGCTTATTTCTATTGTCCGTCTGGTGTTCCATGGTTTTCCTGGTCACTTTCTTTCTTGGTTGCATTGCTGAGGGCAAGCAGGAACGCCGGCCACAAAGTGAGGACTACTGGCACGGCGTAGAGATAATCTTTGCTCAGCTCCGGATACGGTATCGTTTCCAAGTCGGTGCGAAATCCGAGTTGTCCAAAGGGAACGCTGGCAAGATACATGTAGCTTGTCCCTCCGGCTTCACTCTCGCCGTAGATGTCGTGCACGTACTTCGTCGGCTCTTTCGCTATAAGAGCTCTCCCTGTCTCAATCAACTCCCGGCGCTTTCCGAATTTGATTGCCTCAGCCGGGCAGGCCTCAACACAAGCCGGGCGTTTACCCTCCTCGAGGCGATCCCAGCAAAGGTTGCATTTCTGTATCTTCGGCATCGGACTGTCATACTCGAACTTCGGTACATCGAACGGGCAGGAGAGCATACAGAAGCGGCATCCCATACACTTGTCTTCGCGCCAGATGACCGGCCCCTCTTCGGTCTTCAACATCGCTTTTGTAAGGCACGCCGACGCACAGGCAGGCTGATTACAGTGCATGCATTGCCTTTTGGCGAACATTTCCCCCCGTTCGGTCTGAAATCGATTGACAACAGACCACTGCACCGTCGAGGGCGCCCTTTCTTTTGCGAAAACTTCTGGACTGGAATCGGGCTCAGGGAATCCGTGAGCCTCCGCGCAGGCGAGCTCGCAGCTTCGGCATCCGACACAGCGTGTAGTGTCAACGAGTACTCCGACGAACTCCTTTTTCTCCGATTTATCCTCAGCCTCCGCTCGCTCTGCACCCAGCGCCGCTACTCCCATTCCGCTCAGCGTTTTGACAAAGTTCCTTCGATCCATGGGTTCCTCTAGCTTAGGTGTACACCGATTGGCCATCGGATGATCCAATGCCGTTCCTGCTACATCATGGAACCGGCACTAGCGCCTGAAAAACTTGCTGACGACGATATTCCATTCACGGTCCTCCAGCCTCCCCATTTGCCCGGCATGCAGAGAGTCGTTCGTCTGGGAGCCATTGCTCCCATTTCCCCCGGCCTGGGATTGATCGACGGATTCAATGAAGTCATCTATTTCCGCCTGGAAGAAGCTCACTGCTGTCTTGCCAATCTTGAGTTTCGGGAGTTCTGCGTCGAGGTTCTCCGCGTCAACGACACAGATCCAATTCTTGCCGTACGGAGTGATGTCCAGCGCCTCAAGGTGTTCACCGAGATACTTGTTGACCCTCGTGACGCGGCCAGTGATAGGAGCTTGGAACGGGATCATTCGATGTCCGCATCGAATTGAGAAGAGTGACTGCCCGCCGTTCACGGTCATCCCAAGATTCGGGAACTCGATATCATCGATCCGCCCAAGCAGTTTCTTCGCAAAATCATCGACTCCGATCTTGACGCTTCCGTCCGATTCCATCGTGAGCCAGCAATGACCCTCGGAGATGAACGCTCCCCCCGGAATAGCGAACTCGGCAGTCGGGAAGTTTCCCATTTCCGTCACGTGGCTGACATGCACCCTGGGCTTTAGCTCGCTGCTAATCCTCTCCTGACGTCGGAAGAGGAATTTCTTCACCAATTCTATCAGTTCGTTCTCCGTGAAAGGCTTCTGAACATAGTCCATCGCTCCATGTTTCATGCACTCCACGGCCGATTGCACGGTTGCATACCCCGTCACGATAATGACATCGATATCGGGGCGGAGATGCTTCACGGACTTCGCTACCTCCTCGCCGGTCATTCCGGGCATCTTCAAATCCGTGAAAAGAAAATCATAGTGATGTTGCTGGATGAGGCCGAGAGCCTCAGAGCCGGTTTCGACCGTGTCTATCGAATAGCCGTCGAGAACGAGAATCTTTCGAAAACTGTCCAGAATGACAGATTCATCGTCCACACAGAGGATCCGGGCTTTTGGATTCTGCACCTCGGCGCGTTTCAGCGATTTCGCCTCTCGGCTGAAGTCGAGCCTCAAGCTGACCGCCAAGGCAGCCTCCCGCTCCTCCCTTAGTTTCTTTTCTTTCATTCGCTTCAACGTGAGACGAAGCAGAAAGTCAGCTATGACAAAAATGACTAAAGCGAGAATGAACAATGGCATGATGAACCTCCTTCGAACGTACTGATCTGCACACAATCTGCTCGACCAGCGGGAATATCCTATGGTGATTTACGTTTTCAATGATCTCCGATACACGGTGTCAGCTGTTTAAGCGAGAAAGCCACATCTGTTGGGAGGATCCGGTACAACCACCCCGCGAAGTAAGGATCTTTTTCGACCATCTTCGGACTTGCAAGAAGCGCTTCGTTCCGTTCGACGATCCTTCCGCTGATCGGACTCAGGACATTGTGGACGAGGCCATCCTCGGATGCGACCTCTGCACACGCCGAGCCCTGCACGATCTCGCAGTTCAAATCATAATAATGTACTTCGCCTACCGGTGACACCGTTTTAACGAAAAGGTCCGTGACGCCGATGAGGCCGCTGCCGTTCGACTCGATGCACGCCCAGCTTAAATTTCCCAGACGGTGGTATTCGACTGGACACGGGACGGCCAGACTGGAGAGATCAATCTCGCCCTCTCTTCGCGATGCCGGGTTTTGAGTCAGCGTGTGATATCTGAGACCGCGATGAATCGCACTTTCGAGTTCATCTGCGGTAAAGGGTTTCGGCACAAAATCAATCGCTCCATTCTTCAGCGCGTCTACCGCGTTTTGCATCGTCGAGTATCCAGTGATCATTATCAGAGGAGTGAGTGCCGCCACACGCTTCATCGAATCAAGAATATGAAAACCATTAAGTTCCGGTAACATGATATCACACACAACGAGCCGGTACGTATTTTTGTGAAGTTTCTCCAACCCCGTTCTTGCGTCAGCAGCTGTTTCGATGGTTAGTCCGTCGGCACCGCAAACTCTGCACACCGCATCCCGAACGACCTGTTCATCGTCAATGACAAGTATGTCAATCGGTTTGCTCACAGCACTTGCCCTTTTCAAGAGAATCCGTTGACGGCAACGCGCACCGTCCTATCACGGCCCTTCACGAAATGGGGAGCCGGATCCTGAAGGTGGTCCCGCTGCCGACTTCGCTTTCGACCGAAATCGTGCCATTATGATTGTCGATAATCCCCCAGATTACCGCTAATCCAAGTCCTGTTCCCTTCTGACCCTTTGTCGTGAAGAATGGCTCGAAGATTCTCGACAGGTCTTCCTTGGGGATGCCGACACCGGTATCTGCGACGCACACTTCCGCGTATACCTTCTTCCCGACGGAGTCTACGGTAGCCCATCGTTGCCAGGCGCACTTTGGTTTTATGCAAAACTCGACATCTCCCTGCGCCGGAATCGAAAACGAGAACAGGTTGCTGCCGCACACCGGGCACCTGCCCTCTTCCATCATGAGAGAGACATTACACTCAGGACAAACAACATCGAGTTGTTTCCCCTCAAGGACTTCGAACTCATAACGATGGCGATTGAGTCCATAGATGGGGTCCAACATTATAAATCCCTCGTCTCCGTTGGATCGCGCTTTTACTCTGATGGCGGGAATTCCCTCGATCTTGTACTCCGTGGTGATCAAGTCGTGACCGCTCGGACAGCGTGCCGCCTTGATGTGGACAATTCCTTGAGGAGGTAGTCTCAGGATACCCGAGGCAATCGTCACGGCGCCAGTGTTATCCTCGATTGCATCGGCGGCGTTGACCAGGAGATTGACAAACACCTGCTGCATTTGATTAGGATCAAGAGTGATTTTCGGGATGTGAGGATCGATCTTGCGAACGACCTTCAGTCCCTTGATGGCAAGTTGATGTTCTACGACCGCCACCGAGCGATCGATGATTTCATTGATATCAGACTGGCTCTTCTTTGGAATAGACTGCCGGGCGAAATCGAGAAGGCTCTTGACAATCTCCCTGCTTCTAATTGTTTCGCGAACGATAATCTTAAGGTCCTCGTGTAACTCCGGATTGTTCTGGCTTCTCTTGAGCAGAAAACTCGCGTACGTCAGGACTCCCGTCAACGGATTGTTGATTTCGTGAGCTATCCCGGCCGCCAGACGTCCGAGAGAGGCCATTTTATCGGATTGAAACAGCTGGAGTCGGGCCTCAGAGAGCTTCATGGTCATCGTGTTAAAGGATTGCGCCAGCAAACCAATCGAACCCTTCCCGAGATCGGGGACGGTGTAGCTGAGGTTTCCGCTCCCGACCTGTTTGGTCGCGTCAAGCAGCACGCCGACCGGTTTGCTCACCCATTGATTGACAAAGAACGCTATGATCAGGCTTGCAGCGAGAATCGCGCTGACAGCAAAGATGCCAACCTGGAACGTGCTTGCCCGAATTCGCTCGTCCACGTCTGCCAGGGAGATTGTGACGTCCAATACGCCGAGGACCTGCTGCTGCTTCGAGTGGGCGTGGCACGGAGCGTCCCAACACGAACGCTCACTGTAGATCGGGTTGATAACGCCGAACACCCTTGCTGAATCAGGATGGATGCGGAAGATCCGCGTTCGCTCCGAAATGGAAAGCCTTTCCAGCGGCTTATCCGCGGCATGGCAGCCGTAGCAGCTTTCGGCCTGTTTGTCCACCATCCGGCCGATGCTTTCCGCACGGGAGGAGTAGATGATCTCTCCTTCTTTGTTTAGCACGCGGACTTCATTGATGGCTGGATCCGATCCAATGTCGTTGATAATGATATGGATCCGTTCGCGCTGGTTGAAGAGCATGTCGTACCGCGTTCCGTTCTTTACGGTCTCGCTCAGCTGCATAGCGTGCCGCTCAACTTCAGCAAGAAGGTTTTCCCGCTGGGAGCGGGTGTTGAAGTACGAGTAAACTCCGATGGTGATAATCATCGTTAACCCGACCACAACGATGAGCTTGAAGCCTATTCTTCTTGATAGCTTGGTGACCATATGCTCTCGCTTCACGTCAATCTCAACTTATAAGCTCTTCGTTCCAACCGACCGAACCTTTGTGCCCGGACTTTTATCCGGGAAACTCTTGTCCTCGTGGCAACTCGAACAGGTCGGCTTCCTGGCAAAGTCCCTGCCCTCATGACAACTGTCGCAGTCGAGTTCCCCGTGCGTCTCATCCAATTTTAGCCCAGTCACGCTGTGGTTGAAGGAGCCACTCTTCCATTGTGCATGACAAGTGCCGCAATTCCCCGAAAGTCCTTTGTACTCATTCCTTCCTTTGTGGCATTGGGTGCACGCCAGCGTCGAGTGAAAGCGGGCAAGGTCAAATCGCGCCCGACGCGCGTGGTTGAATCCCGCCCGCGGCTCCTTGTCGTGGCAGCGACTGCAGTTCGTGTCGACTGAATGGCACGAAGAACATCGCTCGTGCCCCCCTACCGAACGGGCAACTTGGACCGCCAAAGCACCTGCCGGCTTGTGGCACCCGGCGCATCGTTCGTTCACGTGGCAAGCCGTGCAAGACAATCCGAATCGCTCCGTGTGATCGTTGTGATAGAACGT
The DNA here is from genome assembly GCA_003519375.1 of Bacteroidota bacterium. GTDB lineage: Bacteria > Bacteroidota > Ignavibacteria > UBA10030 > UBA10030 > UBA9647. Next base: position 9,702 of record DOWV01000183.1, on the reverse strand, counting down.
GACGACCTTTCCGTCTTCAAACGAGGTGTCGAATACGAGCCGCATCGGCCTCGTAGAATTCACTTCCGCACTCCTCCTCTGAGTCGGGCGGGAAGGTGCCGACGGGTCTGCCTTCAGGGCGTGACAACTCTCACACTTTGTCGCCGATAAGCCGCTTTCCCTGTGACAGTTGATGCACTGCCGGTGGTATGCCCCTTTGAGACCCGGCTTCGACAAATCTGCGCTTTTCGACGATGTTTCAGCAACGTGGCACTCGCTGCACGCGAGCACGCTCCCCGGTGGATTGTAGTGGTGGCAGAGAACGCAGTTCCCCGACATTTCCGACATTTTCGCATGGACCTTGTGAGTGAAAAGAACTGGTTCGTAAAGGTCCGGACCTCCGGTGATCTTCTGAAGGACGATCTTGTCAGGTCCCGTCACCGCTAGAGCATGGACTGTCACCATACCGGCGCGCGGACACTTCTTGAGACTCGGGTTCGCCTTCGTCGGTATTTCAGTCGTGTGACAGCCGAGACATCCATTGGAACGCTTGCCCGAAGTCTGCGCACCGGCGGGGAGATTGACCAGGAACAGGGCGATAAGCAGAAAAGCGGAGTACTGTCTCATCAGTTTCATTTCGCAGTCCCTCGGATTGAGTACTTTGTGGTCGGGCTGATGGGTCGTTGTTCAACGCTGATGATCGGAAACACCTTCACAAGGAACCGATAGACGAGGACCAGCAGTGCGACGAATCCAACAGTGACAGAAATCTCACCCACCGACGGGAAGTACCCGGCAGTTGCGTACGGGGGCGTATAGGCAACGATAAAGTTGTTGATCCGGTTGAGGAGCACGCCCAGAATGACCAGTGTCGAAGCGACGAAAAGCCAAAGCGGTGAGCGCACAACCGTGCGAGAAAGAAACATTCGGAGTGGGATAATGACTCCAACGACAATCTCGATCATGAACATGACGCTTGCGGTTGTCGGCTCAGCGAGATACACAAACGTCTCACGGATGACCATGTCTCCCAGCTTGAAAGCCAGATAGATCCCGAGTAACGGCGCAACCATCGTCCCCAGCTTGGACAAAATGTGCATTTCAGGCTTCAGCCCGAATGACCGCGATGCAAGAAGCGCTTCGAAAATCACCATGGGAAAACCGACTGCTACGGCCGAGAGGAGGAAGAGCAGCGGCAGGACGGGGGTCTGCCATAGAGGGTGCATCTTGGGTCCCGCGATAATCATGAGTGTCCCCAGCGAGGACTGGTGCAGCGTCGAGAGGACGATCCCTGCGATGATGAAGAGGAACATCGTCTTACTCAGGGTTCGGTCCAGTGTTCGCAGCAGGCTCTCGAGCGGCCGATTGAGAATCGAGAAAATGCCCTTGAGTTGTACGCGACCCATGAATCGCTCCGTCACAATGGGGAGGAATTCAATGTAGAGAACGGATATATAGATTATGACGCAAATACCGACCTCGAAGAGCGCCGAATTCCCGTTCCACATCAGCAGCGGATGCCAGATATAGTACCACCGACCGATGTCTATCATGACGCCGAATGCGACAAACGTGTATCCCAGCATCGCCGTGAGGAGCGCCGGCCGCACGATGGCGTGATAGTCTTCCCTATGCATCACGTGCCCAAGCGCTGCCGACGTGAAGCCGCCAGCCGCCAGAGCCACGCCCGCTGCGACATCAACACCGATCCACAAACCCCAGGGATACTGGTCGCTCAGATTCGTAACGGCTCCGATTCCAAAAAGCAGCCTTGCAAGAACGAATGCCACTCCGTTCAATGCGAGGACGGCCAGGATGATCACTCCGGGAGTGATGTACTTCTTTGTAAGAGGCTCAGGAGCTGTCAAAGTGCTCATTCGATTGTCTCTTCCTCTGCTTTTTGGCGGTTCTTGTTTATCCACATCAGGCCACCAAGGAGTGAATAGAGCGAAATGGGGGGAACGAAATACGCGAAGATTCCATGCTGGATCGATTCAGAAGTTCCCGGCATTGGGTCCTTCTTAAGGGTGGGAAACTCCAGTTCCTTGAAATCCGCTTTCGCCAAATAGAGGTACGAAGTCCCTCCCGCTTCAAACTCCCCGTAGATATGGTTGCGGTATCGATCAGGGTAGTTTTCGACCCTTTTCCGCGCGATCTCGATCAGCGCAGGTCGCCGTCCATAAGTGAGACTCTCGACAGGGCAGATCTCTACACAAGCCGGAACACCACCTTTTTCCGTCCGGTCAACACAAAAATCGCATTTGACGATGTCGGGCTTCAATGCCGTATCGTACTGGAACGCGGGAATCTGAAAGGGGCAGGCGACCATGCAGTATCGGCATCCAATGCACTTGTCGGTGTCCCAGAGAACTGGTCCGCTCTCCTTCTTCGAAATAGCACCCACAATACATGCCGACTCGCAAGCGGGATAGTCACAGTGCATACATTGAACTTTGACGTATGTCGGAGACCCGACACCGGTCGCGTTCTTGTACTCGTTGACGACTGTCAGCGCATCAGCACTCGGGCGGCGGCGTTCTGGGATGTTGGAGCGACCAGGCATCGAGAGGGGCGAGTCGCTCGAAAAGCCATGGGCCTTCCTGCAAGCGACTTCGCAACTTCGACATCCGATGCAAGCGGTGAGATCGCAGAGAACCCCCATTCTGTCCGGGGATGGTATCCTTGGAGCTGCCCCAAGTGCCGCATCCCCAAGTGTGGCAGTTGCTGCAGCGACAGCTGCTGTTCGGAGAAAATCACGCCGAGTTTCCATACTATTCAATCACGATATTAGATTTCAGGATTCGAGGATCCGATCTCCTACGAGATCGGGGTCATCTAGATTGGAAGAGCGACAGCGTTTACTCAGCTTCGCGAAGAAACATACGATCGAACTGTTCCCATGTCCGAGGCTGTACGCATTTCAAGGCCCCCCCTACCGGAGGCCCTCCATCTTGTAGCAACGCAGGGATCGTATTGTTTGCACTTCCCTCCTGTGCGAATAGATCGCGCAGCCTGCAGAATTCTTCCGCGATCCACCGCCGGGTCTCTTCCCCCAGCAACAAATGCTTGATATCCGAATGCCTGGCTGGAGCGATGGTGTATGCCCATCCATCAGTGAAGAGCATTTCTTTGAGCATACCTGGTTCCCTGCAAAGTCGATCGTTTCGTT
>DOWV01000183.1:4356-6500 GCA_003519375.1 Bacteroidota bacterium | reverse complement strand
CTGCAAAGTCGATCGTTTCGTTCGAGGATTTCGCCATCCATGGGAGCTCGAATGGTGAGCGAATGATCTCCCTCCGTCAGGACAAGAATGGGTTCCCCCTTTTGTACGCGCTGATGAGGCGTCTTCAAATACGCGATGCTTGGCGAGTCCAGCAATCGTCCGACAAAATCGTCGACACCGAGACGCATCTTGCCGGAAGGAAAAAGGCTCATCCAGGTATGTGTACGCGCAAAAAAGAGACCTTCCGGGAGGCGCACCGGATAACTCCATGCCACGGCCCGGGTATCAACAGTGCTGACATCCGCTCTGGCTCTCGATTGGCGTACGATCACGTCAAGAGCCAGGAAGAGGAGAATCGTCATCGCAACAAACAGTACTGTCACAGAGATGGCTCCGATAGTCCTTCGTTCATTTAGTGGTCCTGTAGCTTGCCGCCATGGGAAAGAATTCTTCAACAACGTGCTTCCATTCTTCTTTGCTGAGTCTGTCGCACACATTCTCAGCGATCCTTCCGCCATCCTGCAGTGCGAGGTCATGTGAACCGGAATACCAGTGTATGAACTGATCCCGAATAGCTCCCTGCCACCGCTCAGCGCTGCTGCTTCTCATCAGGTTCGCGAGCTCAAGTGAGAGATTCCAGGGAGCAATCTTGACCGTCCAACCCTCCTCAAGCGGCGAGGAGTTGACCAGTTGAGGATCCTTTACGAGCCGGGAATTGACATCGACGATGCTTCCTGAAACCGGAGCAACAATCGGAAGTTCCTTGTCCCCTCGGACGAGCGTGGCCAACACCTCCCCTTGCTTTATAGTTTTTCCGAGATCGGGGAGTTTTGCGGCCGAGAGTTTACCGACGACGCTTTGTGCGAAATCGTCGACACCGACCGTCACTGTCTCGGGCGAGTCAACTGTGGCCCAGGAGTGACTTGGATGGAAAAATCGTTGCCCGAGTACCGAGACCTTTTCCTCTTCCGCCTGGCAGACAACCGGGTCCGCGCTCGGTTTCTTCGATCGTCTAGCAACGTCGATGGCGAGCATCACGGCAATCATTAGAAACAAAAGGAGTATTGTCATGGCATCATCTCAGGGGGTTGTGTGACCCACCGCCTAGAGATATGTCAATTCCGTGCCATCACTGATAAAGAGTTCCGAAATGCGGGAAGGCTAACTCGTTTAGGGAGTTGGGCTTACTGAGGTGAAAAAAGAGTGGTGAAGAATGATACGCTCGTCTTGTTGAGAAGTTAAACAGCATCCTCTCAGTATTGGTACATTTGTGGCCAAGACATTGTCATATAGTGGATTATGAGAGAGACGAATTATTCAACACTGCATGTAAGTAATTTCAACAAATCAGAGGGTCAACAAATCCTGGGGAGCTGTTCTCCCGAGAGCATATCGACTACTCTTGAACCTCCGATTGATGTGCGCATCAGGACGATACCGGGATGATCAGCGACGACTTCTCCAATGATTCTTGCCTGCTTGCCCAAAGGATGTTGCATCATGCATGCGAGCACGTTTTGGGCGTCTCCAGGCGGCACAAATGCGATGAGTTTACCTTCATTTGCGACATAGAGCGGATCCAGTCCCAGAATTTCGCATGCTCCACGAACGGGCTCGCTGAGCGGGATGGAGTCTTGCCGGATGTTCACGCCCACGCGCGAAGAGTCTGCAATCTCGTTAAGAGCGCTGGCAACTCCCCCGCGCGTCGGATCACGCAGTACGTGAATGTCGGAACACACTTCCAGCATGGACTCGACCAGTCCGTTGAGCGGGGCGGTATCACTGACGATCGGTGACTCGAATTCCAGCCCTTCGCGCACTGCCATGATCGCTATGCCATGAACGGCTATCTCGCCGCTCAAAATCACAACATCGCCGACCTGAGCTCCTTGCGAACCCACCTGAATCCCGTCGCGAATGACACCGACGCCGGAGGTATTGACATAGATCTTGTCTCCCTTACCTCTGTCAACCACTTTCGTATCACCGGTCACCAGCGAGACCCCGGCCCTGTCGGCAGAGCGCTTCATCGAGACGATGACTCGCCAGAGTTCATTCATAGCAAATCCCTCTTCAATGACGAATGCCGCCGAGAGGTAAAGCGGGCGAGCGCCACACATTGCCAGGTCGTTGACCGTCCCGTT
>DOWV01000183.1:0-4048 GCA_003519375.1 Bacteroidota bacterium | reverse complement strand
GGCGCAAGAAGTTCGTTCGCGAATTGGGGGGCAATCATCGTTTTAACGATTTGCTGGCTCAGGGTGCCTCCTCCCCCATGTGCCATGAGCACCTGCGGATAATCCGAGATTGGAATCGGGCAACTCAACCCAGCGATAGAATCCAATAGCTCTCGTCCAGGCTTCTCAGGTGTCATACCGTCCTCTCACTTCCTCCTAGAGTATGTTCTGCTTCCTTCTCCGCACCATCAGCAGTAGCCACAGCCAAATCATTGCTCCTTCTTCGGCAATTCTGATTCCCGTTTCCGCAGCTGCTCCTCACGCGTTTTCAGATCCTCAGCCTGCCGGCTCAACCTCTCCTCGAGCTGCCTGAGTTCAGTGATCTTGGCATCGAGCGTTTTCTCATACTCCTCTTTATCCCAATAACCCCGATCCTCGAAATAGCCTTTGAAGAACCAATTGTGCCGCAGGGCTTCCATGTTTTCGTTGAACCGGCTTGCACCATCGTGCGCCTCCTCCGCCATCGCGATCCCTTCTTGCACGATCACCAGCAGGCTGTCATAGATTCTTCGCTCGCTGATCAGCCCTCCGAGCGTTCCTTTCCCCTGGTTAATTTTGGCGAGGATGTCCCTTGCATTGACGATCGTGGAATCGACATCGAGAACAACCTTGTCGATGGTCTTCGTCACACCATACAGGTTCTCGCTCACGCCGCTGATAAACTTTGGGATGTTAGCGAACTCTTCGGCCGTCTTCCGCAGACTCGAGTCGGCCTGGGCGGTCGCGCGCTTCATCGCCTGATACGCTTCTTCATCCGTAATCAGCTTCCCGAGAGTGCCCTTGCCTGCATTGACTGCAGCGAGAAACTTCGCCACTTCTTCGGTGGCTTTGCGGGTGTTGGCGATCATTCCCTGCGTGTCTTCCAGAATAGCCGACAGGCGGAATGGCTCCTTGCTCAGGAGGATGTCACCGTCCGCGATATCCTCAGACGATGCGCCGCCGACGCTCAGTGAAACGTACTTGCTCCCGACAAGTCCTTCCTGCTCAATGGTTGCATACGAGTCCTTCTTCAGAAAATTCCTCGCGGTCGTTCGGAGCTTCAGGTCGATGCGGACCTTGTTGTTCGCGGGAGAGATCGCTATTCTGTCGACAATCCCGATATCCACACCCGCCATCCGAACGGACGCCCCGGTGCGCAGCCCTTCGATCGTATTGAAGTACGCGCTTGCGCGAAAACTCTGACGGAATAATCCTTCCTCTTTCCCGACAAGGAAAACGCCGACAATAAGCGCAGCACCTCCCAACAGGACGAAAATCCCTATTCTGACCAGCGATCCTCTTTTTGACATGGCTTCTCCCTATTCTGACGCAAAAAAGCTCTGAGCAATTTCATCATTGGAGTTCCGAAGCGAATCCATCGTTCCTTGCCGATCGAGCACTCCATGGTCGAGGATGGCAGCTTTGTCGGCAATAATGCGGGCACATATCATGTCGTGCGTCACGGCGATGGAGGTGGGCCTGTATCGCTCCTGCATATTCTTGATCAAGTAGCTGATCTCACGTGCGGTGATGGGATCGAGGCCGGTGGTCGGCTCATCATAAAGCATGATGCGGGGATTCGTGATGAGAGCCCGGGCCAGGCCTACCCGTTTCTTCATTCCCCCAGAAAGGTCGGAGGGCATTTTGTCGATGGCATCCACCAGTCCCACCAGCCTCAATTGTTCGACAATCCGGTGCTCGAGCTCGACTGCCTCCAGGCGTTCGGACCGCTCCAGCGGAAAGGCAAGGTTCTCACGGACGCTCATTGAATCATAGAGCGCGGCACCCTGGAAAAGATACCCCATACCCCGGCGCAGCGCTTGAAGGCCGCGCGATTTCATCCTGCCTACCTCCTGTCCATCGATATGCACGGTGCCCTGATCCGGCGTGATGAGACGAATGACCACTTTCAGCAAAACGCTCTTTCCGACACCGCTCTTTCCAAGGATAACGACCGTCGTGCCTTCGTCGACTTCGAGATCGACACTGCGAAGGACATGACGCCCGTCGAAAGCTTTCGATATGTTGCGCAGCTCTATGACGGCCATAAGAGAACCGTGACCTTGACGAGAATCATGTCGGCAAAGATGATGAGCATCGAGGACACGACGACCGCCGAAGTCGATGCCCGGCCGACTCCCTCGGTTCCACCGCGGGCGTTGTAGCCCTGGTGGCATCCCACGATGCCGATAATGAAGCCGAAAACCGTGGTCTTCGCCAGGCCGGGGATCAAATCCGCGAATGTGAGAGAATGCACCACGCTATCCCAGTACAAACGCCACGACATGCTCGATTCGATCGCCACCGCGACATACGACCCGAACAACCCGATGGCATTGACGATGGCGGTCAACAGCGGCTGGAGAAGAATACAAGCGAGAACCCTTGTCACGACGAGGAACTTGTACGGATCTATTCCAGTGACCTCGATTGCATCGATTTGCTCCGTCACTCTCATTGATCCAAGCTCCGCTCCGATGCCGGAACTGACGCGCCCGGCCACGATAAGAGCGGTTATGACTGGTCCCAGTTCACGCACAAACGAGATGGCAACCATGGCAGGAAGGAAGGAATCTGCACCGAAGCGAAACAAGGTGGGCCGTGTTTGCATTGCCAGGATGAGTCCAACGATGAATCCTGTTATGCCCGCGAGCGGCAGCGATCGCGATCCAAGCTCATCCAGATGCTTTCGCACTTCTCCGAATTCGTACGGAGGGAACAACACGTGAACAAAGAACTTTCCGGAAAACGCCGCCAGGCTGCCGGCATGCTCGAACTTGCCGGTCAGGAATTTGGCGAAACGCCCGCCCCGCGACGTGTGATGGTGAGATTCGGCGCTCATCGTATGATCCTATACTACAAATTCCAGCATTAACGACCGACCTCCTCAGGGAACATCATTTCTTCAACAAAGACCTCCTGGAAGTGCTCATCGAGATTCAACGGTACGTGCGTGCTTATGCTACGAATGGCCGCCAGCGATTCAAGAGTACTGTCGAACAAAGCTAGCTTTGCCCCAAGAAGTGCTGAGTTACCTGTCGGGAGTATTCTCTCCGGAGGAACAGGCAGAAGACCAATCCGGGAGGCATTCGCGCGATCAATGTAGTTGCCGAAGGCTCCAGCCAGGTATATCCTCGTCAGATCGTTGAGCGATGCCCCCAGGTTTTCCGTAAGAATCTTGATGCCTGCAGCGATGGCTGCTTTGGCAACCTGCAGCTCACGGACATCAGCCTGCGTGAGAACGACGGGCGGGCTTACACTAAATGTGCCGGTCTCGGACGTAATCCTTCCATCTTCCAGAATTCCGCGCGTCGTCAAGCCGGCGGCAATCGAGTCGACAAGACCGCTTCCGCAGAGACCGCGCGCGGGCACGTTTCCCAGCACACGACAGTGGAGCGATCCCCTGTCGACTGAAACCTGTGCGATGGCCCCTGTAGTTGCCCGCATCCCCATCGAGATGCATGATCCTTCAAACGCAGGTCCCGCCGCGGTTGAACAATAAAGGAGCTTGTCCCTGTTACCGATGACGATTTCGCCGTTGGTCCCAAGATCGATCAATCCGACAAGCGGTTCGCTCCTGTGGATGTTCGTAGCGAGAATGCCTGCCAGAATATCACTGCCCACGAAGCTCCCCATCGCCGGAAGAAACGAGACGGTCGCATCTGAAATCCCTGTCCATCCGAGCCGGCCCGCTGAAAAACGCTGCAGGCCGATGTGGGGCGAGTCGAATGGATACATGGACAATGGAGAAACATCGAGTCCTGAGAAGAGGTGATGCATCACAGTGTTACCCACAATTGTGACGTCAACGACTTTCCTGCCGTGCAACCTTGCCGAAGTCAGTAGTGAGTCGATCATCGTCCCGAGCTGACCTCGGATGAGCGACTCAAGTTCGGGTTGTCCGTGTTCCGTCACTGCGTACGAAATTCTGCTCATGACATCTGCGCCATGACGGCCTTGAGCATTGAGACCCGTCTCGACGGCGAGAACGTTACCCGACCGTAGGTCCAGCAGCTGGGCGGCGACCGTG
>DOWV01000049.1:4982-10865 GCA_003519375.1 Bacteroidota bacterium | reverse complement strand
TTTGCGATGAATCGTCACACGAGTGTCGGACAGGATCTCGTGAATCACTGCGTGAACGACATCCTGGTCTGCGGAGCTAAGCCGCTTTACTTTCTTGATTATTTTGCCACCGGTCGCCTGGCGCCTGAAGTCGCCGCGCAAGTGATTGAAGGATTTGTGGTTGCCTGCAAAGAGAACGGATGCTCACTTGTCGGAGGCGAAACGGCCGAGATGCCGGGATTCTATTCGCCGGGAGAGTATGACTTGGCAGGCACGATCGTGGGGGTGGTTGACGAGCGAAAGATCATTCGCGGTAAAGGAGTGAAGAAGGGCGATCTCCTCGTAGGGCTTCCTTCCACCGGCCTCCATACAAACGGCTATTCCCTCGCGAGGTCCATTCTCCTTGAACGCTTCAGGCTCGATCAGCAGTTTGATGAGCTCGGTGGCTCGCTGGGTGATTCGCTTTTGAGCGTGCATCGTTCTTATTTTAAGACGATTTATCCGATTCTTTCGAAGTTCGACATTAAAGGGATGTCCCATATTACCGGCGGAGGCATTGAAGGGAATACGATGCGAGTAATCCCGAAGGGGCTGAAGCTCCGGATTGACTGGAAGGCGTGGGAGCGTCCGTGGATTTTCAATTTGATACAGAAGACAGGCGACGTACCGGAGGAGGATGTGCGCCGGACATTCAACCTTGGCGTTGGTCTCATTTTGATAGTCGCACCGAAGGATGCCGCCGAGGTCCAGACGGCCTTAAGACGGAAGCACGAAAGGCCGTTCATTCTCGGAGAGGTCGTCCCGGCCTGAGAAAGTACCGGATCGGAGTAACCATATGCAAAACGGTCTGGAAGGTGGGTTTTCCGTTATTCAAATCATTCAGTTGATCCTCGCTCCTGCCGTGATGATCAACGCGTGTGGGTTGCTGCTTCTTGCCACGAGCAGCAAATACTCGAGTGTCATGGGCACAATCCGGATTCTGAACGAGGAGAAGCGGAGGCTGTTCAAGAAGGCAGGGGAAAAGAATTTTGAGGATTTGCGGAGGCTTGAGAGTTTGTCAAGGCAGATCGATCGTTTGATTGTCCGGGCAAAGCTCGTCAGAGACTCTGTCATGTGCTATACAGGTGCCATCGCGTTGTTCATTTTGACGTCGCTCTTGATTGGGATGGGATTTTTGATCCACGGTTTCGAATCGGAAAGTGCGATCATCGTTGCATTTCTCTTGGGGGTCATTGCCGTTCTGGCCGGGATCCTCTACACCTTCCTCGACGCGAAGAAAGCCTATGAGATCGTCCATTTTGATGTCCTCGCCGAGGAGTGAGGTCTGAGATGATCCGGATAGCCGTGGAGGATGGGCTCTATTTGAAAAGCCTCGAGCTCCGGGAGTCGGAGCCTCTCATGCTTCTCATCGATTCGAACAGGCCGTACCTTCGCCGCTGGCTCCCGTGGCTCGATATGACGCAGAACATGGACGAGATGATTGCCTTCCTCGAGTCTGCGCTCCGGCAGCATACCTCCGGTTTGGGTTTTCAGGCTGGCATTTGGTTCGCGGGTGAACTGGCAGGGATCATCGGCTATCATCATCTCGAGTGGGCAAACCGGTCGACTTGTGTCGGTTACTGGCTTGCCGAGCGGTATCAGGGTCACGGCATCATGACGAAGGCGTGCAAATCCATCGTTGAATACGCCTTCGATGACTGGCATCTGAACCGCATCGAAATACGGTGTGCGATGGAGAATCTGAAGAGTCGCGCAATCCCCGAGCGCCTGGGATTCAAGATAGAGGGAGTGATGCGCGAGGCGGAGTGGCTTTATGACCACTATGTGGATCATGTCGTGTATGGGATGCTTGCAAAACAATGGCTCGGAGCGCAGAAATTTGAGCAAGAGAGCCGAACAGTCTCGACAACGAAACAGAAGAACTGATCGACCTTTACAAAAGTGAAAACAACCGTACTGTACTCTATGTCCCCAGAATGGCCTTCAGATAATCTTGATTTCCTGACTCCGGAGGAGATGCGTCTCCGGTTGATGGAGGCCCAGGAATTCAGCTCGCGCGTCAATACGCTGACCGAACTATCTTTGAAGGTCGACGCAGCCCGATCGCGCGAAGAGATTATCAGGATTCTGAAAGATAATCTGAAACGCCTCATCGACGGCGAGTGCGCCTTCATCGGATTGCTCAGCCACAACAAGACGCACTATGTCATCAGCACGCTGTCGCCGCTCATGGATGCCATCGAGCTTGACCACAAGCATTTCTCCATCGATGTTGGAATGCCCGGATGGTCGATCAAGAACAAGGCCGGAATCATGGTTGACATAGATTCCGCTCCCTCATCTCATCCAACGCTCGAAGGGAAGCTGAAGGACCTCGGTATCCGCTCGATGATCATCGTGCCGGTGCTGACGCACGAAGACATGCTCGGCGCTCTTGTGTTCGGCTCATCAAAGCCCAACGCGTTTATCGATCCCGACATCTGGCTGGCACAGCTTCTCAGTCTCCAGACGGCGATTGCCCTGCGGCACACCAGCCTTCTTGAGCGTGCCCAGAAGCGCGCTGCGCAGATAGGGCTGGTGAACCAGGTGGCGAAGAAACTCACATCGACGCTCAACATCGATGAGCTCCTCGCGTCGGCGTCCGAGGCCATCCAGAAGGACTTTCAGTATTTCGATGTCACGATTTTCCTGCGGATTCCCAATGGCCGTGACCTTGTCCTGGCGGCGCATTCGGGCAACTTCATCGATTTTCTCCCGCACGGCTACCGCCAGAAAATCGGCGAGGGGATCGTCGGATGGGTGGCGGAGCATGGGGAGTCGGTGCTGGCAAACGATGTGAGCCTCGATGCCCGCTTCCTCGCTCATCAATATCACAATACGAACTCCGAGCTCGCCCTGCCGATCGTTTCGGACGACGAGGTGGTCGGTGTGCTGAATGTGGAGGACACGAAGCTCTACGCATTCGACGATACGGACATCCTCGTGCTCGAGACGCTGTGCGACCAGATCGGAAGCGCTGTCCGCAATGCGCGGCTTTTTGACGAGATCAAGCGGACGAACGATCGCCTCGTTGAACTCGACCGGCTGAAAACCGATTTCGTCGGTATCGTTTCCCATGATTTCCGGACGCCGCTGTCGACAATCATGCTGGCGGCCAAATCTCTCCTCCGGAAAGAAGTCAATGCCGATCGACTCCGGGAGTACCTGAACATCATCGTCGATCAGGCCGGCCGGTTGAGCCTTCTCGCCGAGGACACACTGTCGATCGCGAAAATCGAATCGGGACAACTGAGCTATCAATTCAAGATCGTCAACGTCGAGGGGATCATTCAGGAGGCCGTCTCGATGGTGAAGATCTCCGCACGGCATACGTTTAGCTCGTCCATCGACATGAGCTGTTCCTATGTGCGCGGCGACCAGAACAAGCTTCGTCAGGTGCTTCAGAATCTCATCTCCAACGCCATTAAATACTCGCCCGCCGGCGGCCAGATTCATGTCTCCGTGCTTCCCTCCGAAGAACATCCGGAGGACGTGCTGTTCTCCGTCAGCGATGATGGTCTGGGGATTCCTGAGGAGTACATGGGAAAACTCTTCCAGAAATATGCACGCGTCGACATCGGAGAAGCGGGCAAAATCAAGGGGACGGGACTAGGATTATGGATCTGCCGCGAGATTATTAAAGCGCACGGCGGAAAGATCTGGGTAGATAGTGAGGTCGGGAAGGGGAGCAAATTCCACTTCACCGTCAAGCGCGGGGCCTAGCCTGACAGGCCGCCTCCGGAGGGAGTCCAGGCGGTTGAGTGGAAGGGATTGAAATCAGTTCCGCGGTCGTACCAATCTACTTCTTCAACCTTCTTCAACCAGTTCACGACGGCGTAGGTCGCCGGCGTGAAGACGATTTCCACACCGCATTTGAAAACATAGTTCGAAATCATCAGAGTGAACAGCAGCGGCGCCTCCAGGACGCCTGAAAACGCGATCACCCCGAACACTACCGTATCGAATGCTTCACCTGCCAGCGTCGAGCCAATCGTCCTTGTCCAGAGCCGCCGTCCCTTCGTCAAGACCTTCATCTTTGCCAGCACATACGAGTTGAGAAACTCCCCGCACCAGAAAGCCACCAGACTCGCCGCGACGATGCGCGGTGTCGTCCCCAGGATCGCTTCATACGCCTGCTGATGGTGCCATCCCCGGGCCGGAGGCAGAGAACCGACGATCGCAAGCGTTGCCGACATCAATGCCGCACTCGCAAATCCCAACCAGATGACCTTTCTCGAACGAGCATAGCCATAGACCTCCGTCAAAATATCTCCGAATATATAGCTCAGAGGAAACAGGAGAGTCCCGCCGTCAAACGTGAACCAGCCGAAGTCGAGGATTTTTGAGGAGGCGATGTTGGAAATGAGGAGCACTGCAACGAAGGAGCCCGTGATGGTGTCGAGATGCTTGTACGGTTTACTCATGCGCTGCAGTTCTTAGGCACTTTCGGGGATCAGAACCTGGGTTTGGTCTTTGTACTATCGAGATACATGCGGACCTTCGTCTGGAATTCCTGAAACACCTTCTGGGAGAGAGCGAGTTCAGAAACTTTTGCCGAAAACTCCTCCCGGGACATGCCAACGGCGAGCAGGACAGAATCCGCTTTTTGCCGGTACGTCACAGAATCAAGTAAAGAGGCCGGAGATTCGTACTGTTCCCGGAGAACCAGAAGTTCGGCGTACACGGGAACAAGTTCGCGGTCATCGGGGCCGAGGGTTTCCTGTGATTTGGAGCACCCGATGGCGGATGCGACGAGAAGAGCAAAGAGTAATCGAAGCGTATTCATGGCGAGTGTTTTGCATAAAGTAGCAAATGCCGCTCGCGAATGCAAGGCGTGTTATCTTGCAATGACTCCCGTCTTGGCGTATATTGGGACAAGGGACAGCATGGCATTCATGAGAAGTGCCGGTCTCTCCACCAGGCTGATCATTCATCAATCAGGGGGGCACCATGACCGAAGCATCAAAATCTATACTTGTCAATACGCTGAAAGAGTGGACGAAGTTCACCGGAGAGCGCGACAAATTCACCGCTGTTGCTCACGACGTTGCCGAGATTGCGAAGAAGTGCGTTTTCGAGAGTCTTGCATTCCTCAAGACGCAGAATGTCGATGTGGAAGCAGACGCTATCGAAACGATGAAGATTATGAAGGCTCCTGTCCACGTCGAAGCCGTGATCGAAGCGACCTTTCCAAACGTCAAGGCGAGCGTGATGATGAAGTGTTCGGGAGCGTCGCGCATGATTGTCATCAACCCGAATCTCACTGTCTCTGCCGGCGGCACTCCGGTGACGTACGATTCGCTCAAGAAGGCGATTCCTCAGGCGTTCGAAGCAAACGCAGCGGATTTTGTGCGGGATTCGTTCCTGTATATTGCCAGAACCGGTGGGAAAGAGCAACCAGCGTAATATTGTCGATTGTCAGTTTTCAATTTTCGATTTGATGCTGAGCTTAGATCTGTGAATGCCGAAGAATTGAAATGTAGGACGAAGACGTTTGCCGTTGGAATCGTGGGACTGGTTGATGGATTGGAGAAAACGATGAGCGGCGAGATTATCGGACGGCAACTTGTCCGCTCTGCGACCTCTGTGGCGGCCAATTATCGAGCAGTCTGCCGTTCGCGATCCAAAGCGGATTTTGTGAATAAACTCGGGATAGTGGAAGAGGAGGTCGATGAGTCTGCCTTTTGGCTGGAATTGCTGGTAGACTGCCGAAAGGCAAAGATAGAAGAGATCAAGTCCTTCCTTGATGAAGCCAATCAGTTGACGAGAATCATCTCAGCGTCGCGCATTACAGCCCGCGGCGCTTTTCAGAACAGAGATCACTCGACGATCAAACCATCGAGTGGCTCTCAATCGACAATCGGA
>DOWV01000049.1:2314-4850 GCA_003519375.1 Bacteroidota bacterium | reverse complement strand
ACAATCGGAAATTGAAAATCGACAATTCCTAGATGTCTTTCCATCTCATTTCCGACTACCGTCCCAGCGGCGACCAGCCCGATGCCATCAAACAGCTGGCCGAAGGGTTACAGCGCGGTGATTCGTATCAGACCCTCCTGGGTGTGACGGGAAGCGGCAAGACGTTTACGATCTCCAACGTCATTCAGCAGCTCAACAAGCCGGTCCTCGTCCTTTCCCACAACAAGACGCTCGCGGCACAGCTCTACGGAGAGTTCAAGAGTTTCTTCCCGAAGAACCGAGTGGAGTTCTTCATCAGCTACTACGACTACTACCAGCCCGAAGCCTACGTGCCGTCGACCGACACCTACATCGCAAAGGACTCTTCCATCAACGAGGAGATTGACCGTCTGCGATTGCGCGCGACAAGCGCACTCTTGAGCGGTGATCCGAATGTGATCGTCGTCGCTTCTGTGAGCTGTATCTACGGCATCGGCGCGCCGGAAGAGTGGCTCTCCCAGACGCTCCCGCTTCGGAAAGGGCAGAAGATCTCAAGGAATGAAGTCCTGAAAAAGCTTCTCGACATGCTCTACGTGCGGAACGACTACGAGTTCACCCGCGGGGCATTCCGAGTGCGCGGTGACGTGGTGGAAGTCATCCCGGGCTATGAAATCGAAGAGGCGATCCGGATCGAGTTCTTCGGCGACGAAATCGAGCGGTTGTCGTACATCCAGAAGACGGACGGGAAGATTATCGCCGAGACAGATTTCGAAATGGTGTATCCGGCAAAACAGTTCGTTACAACGCGTCCAAGCATTGAGCGGGCGCTGAAGACCATCGATGTTGAACTGCGCGAGCGGCTGACGGAACTGCGCGATCAGGGGAAGCTGCTTGAAGCGCAGCGGCTCGAGCAGCGAACCCGGTTCGACATGGAAATGATGCGGGAAATCGGACATTGCTCCGGCATTGAGAACTACTCGCGTCATCTTGCAGCACGTCCGCCTGGATCACGGCCGTACTGCCTCCTCGACTACTTCCCCAAAGATTTTTTGACCGTCATCGATGAATCGCACGCCACCGTTCCCCAAATACGTGCAATGTACCATGGCGACCGGTCGCGCAAAGGCACGCTCGTTCAGTACGGATTCAGGCTGCCGTCGGCTCTTGACAACCGGCCGCTGACATTCGACGAATGGAACACGCTGGTGAAGCAGGTCATTTTCGTGAGCGCTACACCGGGAGATTACGAGCTCGAGATGAGTAAAGGTGTGTTCGTCGAGCAGGTTATCCGCCCGACCGGGCTTGTCGATCCTGAAGTAGAGATCAGGCCGAGCAAACATCAAATCGATGATCTGATCGCCGAGATTCGGACGCGTGCCGCCAGAAAAGAGCGTGTGCTCGTGACCACCCTGACAAAACGCATGGCGGAGGATCTCACGGAGTATCTGCTCAACATCGGCGTCAAGGTGCGCTACATCCATTCGGAGGTCGATGCACTCGAGCGCGTGGAAATTCTGCGCGATCTCAGGCTCGGTGATTTTGATGTCCTTGTGGGCGTCAATCTGCTGCGTGAGGGGCTCGATTTGCCTGAGGTTTCGATGGTAGCCATCATCGATGCCGACAAAGAAGGTTTCCTGCGATCGGACCGGTCCCTGATACAGACGGCGGGGAGGACCGCCCGCAATGTCAACGGAAAGGTCATCCTCTATGCCGATACGCAGACCGGTTCGATGAAACGGATGATGGACGAGACGACCCGTCGCCGGAAAAAGCAAGTGCAGTATAACGAAGACAACAGCATCACTCCTGTCACCATCTACAAATCAATCGAAGAAGTCATGGCGTCTACCGCCATCGCGGATGTCGCTGCGCAGAGGGCTGCCCGGAAAGAAGGGGCGCGTCCCGCGACCGTCTCCGACCACGTCGTTAAATACCTCAACGAAGAACAGCGCAAAGACCTGCTGGCCGAGTTGAACGAAGAGATGCGCCGCGCTTCGAAGGATCTCGAATTCGAGCGTGCGGCCGAGCTTCGTGATGAAATCGCCAGGCTTGAAAAACGCAGCGATGAGCAATAAAAATCATCTGACAACCACTCACGCAAAGGCCTGCCTGCCGGCAGGCAGGCGCCAAACCGCGAAGGGAAGACACAATCGGAAACTCCTGGCGACTTGACGTGAAACCGCCTTCCGTTCTGAAATTGCTTTCGAGCTAGCCAATCGCCGATCAATACCCGCGACTTCCTTCAATCTCGTTGATTCAATTCTGATAGCTGCATGACCCGCCGAATCGGAAAAATCCTCCGGGAGGCTCTCTCCGCGCTTCTCGATTTCGTCTATCCTCCCCTCTGTCTATCGTGTGGACGGCTGCTGGAATCGGGCGGGGAACACGTTTGCCCCGATTGCTGGTCTTCGATCAAACGTGCTTCGCGTGACTTGCCTCTCTTCCTTGAAACGCGAAGCAAGCTCGTGGCATCAGGAGCCATTGCTGAGCTTGTGTCTCTCTTTGTATTCGAGAAGGAGGGGCCGTTCCAGGCGATTGTGCATGCACTGAAGTACTC
>DOWV01000049.1:1734-2137 GCA_003519375.1 Bacteroidota bacterium | reverse complement strand
GATGCGGTCGTGCCCGTGCCCTTGCACAAGAGAAAGCTCCGGGAGCGCGGGTTCAATCAGTCTCTGCTCATTGCCCGCGGCATCTCCGGGGTTTTGGGAATTCCGGTACGCGCCGATCTGGTTCGCCGGACCAGATGGACGCAGACCCAAACCGCACTCTCGAAAGAAGAAAGAAAGCAGAATGTAGAGGACGCATTTGAATGCGGAGAAACAAATCTGCAGGGGCTCTGCGTTATCGTGGTCGATGATGTCATTACGACCGGTGCAACAATTGAGGCCGTGGCCAGGGCACTTGAAGCGTCAAAAGCAAAGACTGTCATAGCGGCATCTGCCGCGATTGCGCAATAGCCGCATCAAGCTACTGGCTTGCGTAGACAGAGTATTGACAATTGTCATCGAACTC
>DOWV01000049.1:0-1395 GCA_003519375.1 Bacteroidota bacterium | reverse complement strand
AGTTCTCGCCTTCTCCTTTTCATTCTCCTCTCCTCACTGACAATAGCGACTTCCCAAGGGCAGCCAAAAAGCGCCGTTCAGAACGATCAAAAAGCGCATCTCAGTGGAGCGGCCACCATTACCTCGGTTGGCAGCCTGAACATCAACAACCTCTGGTTGGTGGTGGGGAACGATGGCAGATCCGGTTATGATTCGGCTAGTGGCGGTAATGAGCTGACCTATCCTCTTTTCAATGGCAATGTGCTTTATTCGGATAACCTTCTTTGGGTTGGAAAGGTTGACGACGGAGCCCTACCACTGATTCGTACAGGAGGAGGGACTTACAGGGCGGGGGTGCGACCGGGGGCTATTCTCGCCAAGGGTGTCGCCGAGGATCCTGCAGCGGCATCGGGACGAGTGTTCCGATACCGACCCGACTATCAGACCGGTGATCTGACCTTAGATGCCGCTGCACTGAACGGCGTTGAAATCTCGAAGGTCACTCCTGACATGATATTCGCCGTTCGCGAGGGCTATAAGAGAGATGTCGCGGAATGGCCCTGGAGAAAGGGCGCACCTTTCGTTGACAAGAATCATAACGGAGCGATGGACGCGGGTGAGAGCCCGGGCCTCGAGAATGCGAGTCAGGTGCTTTGGCTCTCCTACAATGATCTCGATGAAACTGTTTGTAAGTCCTCGTTTGGCGATCCGCCGATAGGATTGGAGGTGCAAGTCACATTTTGGGCCTACAAGGGCGCTCCCTATCTCGATGATGTCATATTCAAGCGTTATCGCGTCATCTACAAGGGTACTTCGCTTACCTCGTCCACAGCCAGAATCGATAGTATGTTTCTGACTCAGTGGTCCGATCCCGACATTGGTGATGCTGGAGATGATTTGGGAGGAAGTGATTCACTCTTGGATCTCACCTACGGTTACAATGGTACGTACAATGGCACTGGTCAGGATCGTGTGTATCATCTTCTCTCGATACCCACACCTGGATTTGGCTACGCTCTTCTTCAAGGACCCCTCGTCCCGGGTGCTGGCGTCGAATCTGGAACATTCAACTTCGGCAGACGTTCCGGGTTCAAGAATCTTCGCATGACCTCTAGTCTCGTGCACATAACTGGTGTGGGAGATGGACTGAACGATCGTGGAACGGGATCGCGCACATACTTCTACTGGAAGGTTGCGAGGGGATTCCTCCCTTTCTCGAATACCTCTTACGATGTCGATAGCCTTTGGTCATTTGGCCCTATCCTGGACAATGACAACAGGTCCACAAAGTATATGTACTATGGCGACCCGGTGGCTGGTACTGGTTGGCTTGCGAGCAAGCCCAGGGCAGGGATGTCGGGTTTTGAACGTGGAGGTGATTCCCGCCTCTTCATGAACACCGGTCCATTCGCAATG
>DOWV01000152.1 GCA_003519375.1 Bacteroidota bacterium | reverse complement strand
CTGACGCTGACCAACTAAGAGTTCCGTACTACCCCAACGCCTCCGAGCACAGAGAGGGCCGTCAACGTAAGAGTTGACGCCCTCTTTGTGTTTTTATCCCGCCCAACCACAGATTAATTACCTTGACAGATTTACTATGCCTTCTAACGAATGCACTGCAGATGGAACCGCGGGCAGGTAGGGTGCTTTGGCGGATTTGACATAGAGGCTATCTCAAAAACAGCCATGATGTCATTGCAATGACTCTGGCCGTTATTGGGTTGGCTCCGAATCGATTGTAACGAGATCAGGCTTCACGTGCAAGACGCCGGAAGCGCTTATCGCGGTCGTACGGGATGATGTCGATGATCTCTCCGGCTCCAACTCTTTTCTTGATGGTTTCCCAGAACTGGTATGTGAAGAGGTCACGGTGCACGGAATTGAAGATGCCGCGGAGGGGCTGAGGAATTCCCACGAACGAATCAATCTCATCCAGGAAGAAGTCTGTCGGCTCGGCAACAATCCATTCTTCCTCCGCATGCATTTCCTCGTATTCATCTCTCGGTCCCGGCTTGTGGCGGAACCGCGCATCCTCCAGCGGAATCACATCATCATAGTCGAACAGCACAACTCTGTTGTTCTCGCTGACACCATAGTTCCAGGTGTTGAACAGGTCGGCCGGAAACAGCCCGGTTGCTGCAAGGTCCTTGATGAAATAGCCGAAGTCCACGACGACATGACGGATCGCTTCCGGGTCTCTTTCCTGCATGAAGTACAACGGCAGGGGAATGACTCTTCGCTGCAAGTAGAGATGCTGAATGATCACATAGCCATCCCGCATGGTAACCAGATCCCTGGCTGCTGTGTCAAACTCCTTCAGAAGATCCTCGGAATACCGTTTCATCCGAAACTTCACATTTTCGAATTCCTGCGTGTCAACCAGCCTTCCGACCCTGTCCCGGTGACAAACAAAACGGTACCGGTGCAGGACTTCTGCCTTATTGATTGTCTTGTCTGTCAGGTGACCTGAGCGCAGGAAGCATGGCCGGTCCTTGATGACTTTGAAGACATAGCTGTAATTGGGCAGCGTAAAGACGCTCATCACCGCCCCCTCGCGTCCCGGAGCTATGACGAACTTCTCCTTCGTCACGTGGACGAAACAGTGAATATCCCTGTAAAATACGGTCTTTCCGTGCTTGTAAAAGCCAATGGCGTTATAGAGGTCTGCAACCGGTTTGTGGGGTAGAATCGACCTGAGAAACATCACCAGCTCGCTCGGCGCTTCCGCTTCAACATGAAAGCAGGAGTAGGCGAAACCGAAAATGTTGTTCGCGTCGGCCTCATCCACCAGGACCGAATCAATGTGAACGCCGGATTCGCCGTTATACATCGGGATGATGAGGGGGAGCGTGACAGAGGGTAGAATGATGCGGCCGACAATGTACGCAACCTTGTTTCGGAAGAAGCACGGCTTCAGCGTCTCAACGCTAAAGTGCCCGGCGTTCCGGATCATCGGCCAGAGCTGCAAATCGAGTTCATCGGCGACGAAACCGATATCCCGGTCAAGGTCCTCATAGGCGGTTTGCAGCCTGTGGTCATCCATGATCGCCCGAACAACATCGCAGGTGTTCTGCTCCAGCCTGTACGTTCTATAGAGGGACGGCGAGATCAGGACATCGGACGGCCGGTGCTCCAGAGAGAAGAACTCCATTCCCCGGTCAAGGCCGACAGTCTGCATCAACTTTCGCGTAACAGAGTTGAAAAACGTCTCCGCGATGTCTGCCGTCCGGCGGCCGGCAATCATCCCGGCATAGATCGGTTTCAGGTCGATCCATGTCGACCGGTCAAAGGATGACCGCCCCAGCAGACTCTCGAGCTGCACAGCCGTTTGAGAGAGCACCCTTTCGTAGAGGCTCAATCGCTCGAGCGCATCGCGGCGTCCTCCCCGCCAGTCTTTCTCTTCGAAGCGAGTCCGTGCACGACGTGTGATGATAAGGAATTCCGAAAGGTACGAGTCAAAGACTCTCGTGATGAGGCGGGCAGCGGTGTTATGAAGTTCGATCGTATCCATGGCGTACACGTCCCTGCACGCGATGCACTGGAACGCATCCATCTGACGAGCCGAAACCGGTTACGTCGAAACGGCAGAACAGATGCGCTGAACTCCTTCAGAAAAGATCTCAGGTTCCGGGAGCAGGCTCAGAACCAGGCATGCTTTGATGTCACAATCAAACAAATGTCCCGGGTGCGTCATGACATTTTGGGATTGAAGAAGATGGAGAGCCCATGTTTCATCTGAGCGGCTCGCGGGCAGTTGCACCATGGCACTCCATCCGCCTTCGGAGCGGAGAACGGTCAAGGGCGAATCCCCATCAATGATCCGCTTCAGGTCGTGATAGTTCCGGACGATGCGATCCAGCACAGGCTTCGCGTGCTCCTGGTGCCGATTCAGGATGTCACACGCCGCATGCTGTACCGGTGAGCTTACCGAGAGATAGGTATCTGCAATGACTTCCAGCCGCCCGAGCGCCGAATTTACAGCATCCTGCGGTCCAGAGACCGCGACCCACGCCAGCTTCATCTGCGGGAGCGCGGCCAGCTTTGAAAGTCCGTTGACGGCAAACGTGAGAACCTCCTCCGTTCCGGCGAAGCTTCCTGCCCGATGATCCGCATTTCCAAGCGGGAAGGTATGGAACACTTCATCGACAACCAGAGCCGTGCCGTGTGAAGCCAAAAGTCTCACGACGGTCTCCGCTTCTTTGATTTTGACATACGACCCGGTGGGATTGTTAGGATGCACGATGATCACGCCCTTCACCCCGGCGGCTAACGACTCCTCGAGTGAAGCGAAATCAAAGTGCCATTCTCCGTCGTATGCGAGTTGATAGTGCCGGCATGCAACGTCATTCAGCCGGGAGAGATACTCAAACAACGGATAACTCGGTTTCGGCACTGCAATACTCTCTCCCACGTTGCACAGGAGCTTCAGGAGAAAAGAGTACGCTTCGCTGGTACTGGAGGTCAGGACAATCTGCTCCGCATCGACAAGACGGCCGAGCGTACGATACCACGCTGCAATGGCTTGACGTGCGGCCAGAAGGCCCTTGGGATCGGGCTCATAGACGGCAGAGCGCCGAAGGATTTCGGAGTTCCATGAGGGAGCGTGAAGAATGCCGCAACGGGTGGGATTTGAATTCGTGAGATCGATGATACGTTCTCCCTTTGCGCGCTTCTCCTCAAGGAGAGCGGTAAGCGCTGAAGGGCGAAGATCCCAGTCAGTGCGTGAAGAGAACGTTGGCCGCATGGTTCGGTTCGGAGACATCTGTGACCGCACACTGTGCTGCGGGGGCGGGCACATGCCCGCCGCCGGTGATTAGATATCTGCGACTTCTACCTTCTTCTTCGACATGCGATTGCGCTCGTTGTGATCGAGGTAGCGTTTCCGGAGCCGGATCGAGAGCGGGGTCACTTCGACGTATTCGTCGTCGCCGATCCATTCAATCGCCTGCTCAAGCGTCAGGATGTGGGGCGGCTCGAGCCGCACCGCTTCATCGGAACCCGAGGCGCGCATGTTCGTAAGGTGTTTCGTTTTGCAGATATTGACCACCATATCATATTCGCGCGAGTTCTCGCCGACGATCATCCCCTTGTAGACACGCACACCCGGCTCTACGAAGAAGGTCGACCGTTCCCCGAGTTTCCACATCGCATACGGAACCGCAAGACCGTCCTCCAGCACAACGAGCGCGCCGCGCGTCCGGTGTGAGAGGTCGCCTTTGTAGGGTTCATAACCGTGGAAATTGTGGTGGAGAATTCCCGTTCCCTTGGTTTGCGTCATGAATTCAGACCGGAATCCGAGCAATCCTCGCGCCGGGACGATGAACTCGAGGCGGGTGTTTCCCTGCACCTGGATCATGTTCCGCATTTCGCCTTTTCGCTGGCCGAGATTCTCGATGACCACGCCGACATGCTCGTCGGGCACATCGATGATGACATGTTCCATCGGTTCGCTCAAGACGTCATCGATACGCTTGTAGATGACCTCGGGCCGGGAGACCTGGAATTCAAAACTTTCGCGGCGCATGGTTTCGATGAGGATGGCGAGGTGAAGTTCGCCCCGGCCGCTCACCCGAAACACATCAGGCGAATCGGTAAGCTCAACGCGAAGGCTGACATTCGAACGGATTTCCCGGGCAAGCCGCTCGCCCAGGTGGCGCGTGGTGACGTACTTTCCTTCTTGTCCGGCGAACGGGGAATTGTTCACGACAAAGTTCATCGAGAGTGTCGGCTCTTCGATCGAGACGAACGGAAGCGGCGCCGGGTCAATCGCATCCGCAATCGTTTCGCCGATATCCACATCTTCCATGCCAGCGATGGCGATGATATCTCCAGCGCTTGCTTCCTGGACCTCAACCCGTTTCAAACCTTCGAAGGAGTAGATCTTCGTCACACGGGCATCATCGACGGTTCCTTCGCGGTGCACGATTTTCATCGGTGCGCCGAATTTGATCGTTCCGCGATTGATACGGCCTATGCCAAGCCGGCCGAGATAGTCATTGTAGTCGATGGTTGTTACGAGCATCTGGAAGGGCAGGTCGAGATCGCCGGGCGGCGGCGGCACCTTCTGCACAATCGAATCGAAGAGCGGCTTCAGTGTTGTGCTCGGATCGTCCAATTCCCGCTTCGCGATGCCCTGCTTGGCGATGGCATAAATGGTAGGAAAATCGAGTTGGTGGTCTTTTGCACCGAGCGACAGGAAGAGCTCGAAGACTTCATCAAGGACCTCGTGGGGCCGTGCGTCTTTTCGGTCTATTTTGTTGATGACAACAATAGGCTGGAGGCTCAGCTCGAGAGATTTCTTCAAAACGAATTTTGTACCGGGCAAGGGCCCTTCTGCTGCGTCGACCAGGAGCAGCACTCCATCGACCATCTTGAGCGTCCGCTCCACCTCACCGGCGAAATCTGAGTGACCCGGCGTGTCGACGATGTTGATTTTGACAACCGAGCCCCCTTCCGGTTTGTAGAACACGGCCGTGTTCTTGGCCAGAATCGTAATCCCGCGTTCGCGTTCGAGTTCATTCGAGTCCATGACCCGCGTGCCCATATCCTGATTCGCGCGGAAGGTGCCGGTTTGGCGGAACATGTGATCCACTAGCGTCGTCTTGCCATGATCGACGTGCGCGATAATTGCGATGTTTCGAATATCCTCTCTCAGCTTCATTGCCTCGACCGCTTCCTCTCGTTTACACCCAACCCTTCACCAGGGCCTGACCTAATGTAGAAAAAAAATGCCTCAGGTTTTTGACAGCAACCAGAGGCCTCGCTTTCCTCTTCTTTTGCGTTTCTTATGTGTAAGATAACACTTTTTGCCGAGAATGAAAAGGATCGAATTTGCGACCTTTTCTTGCAGCACCCGGTTTTTTCACGTATCTTGACGCCACACGTTCCGCCACCTTCAAGTCATATATCAACTTCAGAGGAGGAGTTCATGATCCGATTCACATCGCTGCTGCTCTTGGTCGTTGTCCTTGTGGGAATCGTGGCTGCTCAGACCACGAAACCCGAGACTGTCAAGCTTGCCATTTCCGGAATGAGCTGCAACAGTTGCGTCACGAAGGTTGACAAAGCTCTCAGGGATGTCAAAGGAGTGAAAGATGTCAAAGTCGATCTGAAGAGCGAGTCGGCAGAGATCGTTCTTGCGTCTGCATCAGTGAAAGCCGATGCGTTAGTGAAGGCCGTTGTGAAAGCCGGCTTCAAAGCCCAAGTGGGCAAGAAGGCTGCTGCAACGAACGAAGAGAAAAAGGAATCGTGCTGCTCCGGCGAAGACAAGAAGAAAGAGGGAGCATGCGATGGGGATTGTGAGCAGGAAGCCAAAGACAAGAAGAAGGCAACAGGAAAGAGCTGAAGCAGCGGTCCCGGATTGCCGGTAGTTGAGAAGAGCCATTGCAGATGAGTGCAATGGCTCTTTCCTTTCAAGCGCTAGTG
>DOWV01000116.1:6396-7905 GCA_003519375.1 Bacteroidota bacterium | reverse complement strand
ATGAAACTGATGGCAGTTCCACTGCCCCTTCACGGCGTACCGCTGGCCAGCGGCCTCATAGACCCCGATCTTGGGGAACCACTGACCTATCATGTAGTAGTTCTGATAGTACCCTGTCCTTGCAAATATTCGCGGGAGCTTCGCCGTGAAATCGATGCTGAGTCTGATTGTTTGGCCGGGCAGAACCGGTTTGGAGAGCGGGACCCGAATGACCGTCCGGTCCTTCTCGTTATTATCGTCAGGGTGAATGAACTCGATGCGCGGGGTAAGGTCTTCCCCCTCAGCGGTTTTCATCGACGTGACGTCGATCCAACCCCATCCACCATCGGCCATAGTAATTCCACGGTGGCCGCCTTCAGATTCTTTCATGAAGGTGGAGGCGGTATTCTTGAAGGCATTCAGGTAGAGGTGAAATTGCAGCTCACCCACGCGGTCGGTCGACGTATTCCGCCACGTGAGCGTCTCTTTTCCCGTGAGCATTTTCTCCACGGGGTCAAGGCTTACAGATATCGCATAGGTCACGATGCGGGGACTTAAGGGTTCTATGAAAATCGTCTGAGCCTCGCTCCGGAATGTCAGCGCGATTGTCAGAAGCAACATACTTGCAGCTCTTCGTCGAGGAGATTTCATACGATTCTTCCCAAAGGGAGAAAACAAGGGCCAGCTACTTCCAGCGCACGACACCAACCTTCACGAGATCTTCGATAAATCGATCCACACCCTTGAAGGCCTGCCGGCCGAACTCCCCAATCAGCGCTTTTTCAATTTCGCTTACGGTTCGTTTACCGTCAATGAAGTTCACTGCTTCGAACCTGATATCGCCGTTCAGTTGATGCCGGCCTGACGATTTGGCGGCATCGTCATGGGAGAGCTTGCTCTCCGGAAGTCCAAAATCGAGTGGCCCGCGGGTTGTTCGGACCGGAACCCGTATGTCGGTCTCTCCCCCCGCTTCAGCGACGCTCTTCCCGGCATTGCGTGAAGCCGCCTGGCGTTTGAGCAGATTTGACACAAACTTCAGATCCTCCGCCGCCTTCGTCTGCATTACCTGCACAGCATCGCGCGTTTCTTTGCCGTTGTTATACCACACGATTGAGCCCAATGCCTGCAATCCGACTCGTCCGCTCTCTCCGACTGTAATAAGTGCTTCCTGGAGAGCCTCAGGAAGCCGGCTTTCTTGGGCATTGGAGACGAGTTGAGCGGCAAGCCTCGAGGCATCTCCCGTCCGTTTCGCGGCGTTCGCCGCGCAAAGACGGACCAAGTCCGCGGCCTGGGCCTCATCCAGGTTTGAAAGATAGTAAACCGTTCCGGAGGCGATGACCTCGCTTCGCTGCAACTCGACGGGATCGACTTTATCGGGGGTGTCATCCGATGTGTGGTGCGTGTAATCCGGGCCGTGCCCCATCATCATTCCGGGAATTTTTCGATCAATGAACATCATATGATCGCTTCCGCCGGAGTATGGCGTGACGCGGTAGTTGAACTGAGACTGGCTTCCCCGGGCGGTTCGTA
>DOWV01000116.1:5736-6328 GCA_003519375.1 Bacteroidota bacterium | reverse complement strand
CTGAGACTGGCTCCCCCGGGCGGTTCGTATGTCCATCCCATCCACCATCTGAGCCATGTTTTCGACCACATCGTTCAGGACAGAGGGAATGGAATTCGGCGTTCTCGTGAGAATCATCATCGAGTGGAGAAGTTCCTGGTTTTCTCCAACCATATCGAGGTTGAGATTCCCCAGGAATTTGCCGCCAAGTTCAGGGCCCGCAAGTTCCGGATGCGCGTCGATGTACGGCATGGTACCGTTCCATTCCGGCACCCAGAGGAGTCGTAGCGAGCGTTTCAGTCCCGGCAGTCGGCCGGAATCGGTCAGCTGCTTGAGTGTTCTTGCGATATCAAGAATTGCTGCGGAACCGCTGGCGTTGTCATTCGCCGATTCTTTTGGATGGTCGAGATGGGCGCTCAGCACAAGTTCCTCCTGAGGATTCTCCGAGCCCCGGAGATGCGCAACGACTACATCCATATAGTACGGCTCCAATCCAATACCACGGACCTGCGCTCGCACAACCACTTTCTTGCCGGACTGGAGGAGATCACGCAGTTTCTCGCCCTGTCGATGACTCAGATTGAATCCGAAGGTGACGCGATCGAGTTCTTCC
>DOWV01000116.1:4816-5564 GCA_003519375.1 Bacteroidota bacterium | reverse complement strand
CTTGAGCACTGCAAGGCGGTGCACTCCCCCGCCGTATCCGGTCGCCAGGACGATCTTGCCAGCGACGTCTTTCCCGGCATAGTCGCCCTCGCTCGTTCCGTCACCCACCCACACCAGCTCAGCCGTCACATCGCCCGGATTGGAGTAGGTTATGACGCTCATTGCGATTTCAGGATATCCGACAATTCGCTCCTCGTAGGGCTGGAGCATGCGCAACTCTCCCCACGAGATATCCCAACCAGACGGAGACTGCCAAGTCTGATAGACCGCCTTTCCATCGGACTTGAAGGACTCGATGTAGGCATCCTTTTCGGAGAAACCGAAGCTCCGGAGTTGCTGCAGGACGTACTCTGCCGCCGCGCGATACCCTCTGGATCCCTGAATGCGGTGATGGCGCGTAATCTGAATGACATGCTCTTTGGCGAGCTCGCCGCTGAGCGACTCGCGCAAAAGGTCACGTGTTCTGGTGTCGAGAAGATTTTGGTTTGGCTGGCCGAGAGCTGCTGCGATGGCGAGAGCTGAAACAGGAAGGATGGACCAACGGATTTTCATACGGCGAACACCCTCGAGAATAATAGTGAATTGTTATCAAATAATATAGAGAACCTAAATTGTAATGGCAAAGGAAAGATGAATTGGAGCTCTTGAGGATGTTTCCAAGTGCAGATTTCGTTAGATGAACAGCTTGGGAGAGGCGACATACCTATTCATGAGTTCCGCGGGGGGACCATCGGTCGGCGGGAGTCTC
>DOWV01000116.1:1294-4726 GCA_003519375.1 Bacteroidota bacterium | reverse complement strand
AGCTCCGAGCAATTGATGCGAAGAACCGAACCGGGCGTCGCGAATCACAGGAAAAGGAGTCTACTGGAAATCTCCGGCGAAGGTCATGTCGGTGAGTTTGCCCTGGCTGTCGACGGTAACGGTGATCGTGTTGGAGGAATCGGCCATGGAGACGCCTTTCAGCTCCATGGTATTCACCTGCGCATCGAGAATGGAGTATCTTCCGTTACTGTTGTCGGCCATCTGCGGAGGGATCACATAATTGCTGTAGTTTCCTTCTCCACCCCCGAGCTGCCGGATGCTGATACGATACTGGTAGGCCGACTGGGCAATCATGTTCAGATCGTGGATCATCGCGTCCCGGCTATTGGAAATTGCCTGGGCACTGAACAATCCTATGCCCACCGCAATCGCAAGTCCTACGATGATGACGCCAACGATAACCAAGAGCAGTTGCTGCTGACCCATGTATTGCCTCCCCTTGAGAAGATCCGACGGTGCCGCGCGTCACACGAAACAAGTCCCCATCCCAACAGGAGGCTCAAGTTCTGTGCCCCGGACGGAATCGATCCGAGGGCGAATTACTCCTGAAAAAACCTGCGTCCTTGGGCCTCAGAAATATTTGACCCGGGAGGTGCCGGAATTTTTTACCGCCATCGGAAATTCTTACCTGCGATCCCCACCTACTTCAGGACCACCACGCAACTCGCGATCAGGTCATGCAGTGCCTGCTTCTTTTCTGTGAAGGCGGCCATCAGAAATCCAATATTGAGGATCAGGCTGGAAAGTATCTTTCCGAAGTACCTGCCGGTTGCGCGGCCAAACGTCAGTCTCTTTCCATCCATATCTGTCACGATGATACCCAAAGCAAGCTTCCCGAGCGTTGCCTGCTTGTTCGATGATTCCATAAGCGCGTAGTAGAGCCACTGCAGAACGACGACCACGAGTATTGCCGTCAGATATGCGGCAATTGCTGCGATGACCAGTCCGATAGCACCTTCGGTCTCTTCCATCATGCCAGCTCCCATGCCGAGTCCGAGCAACGCGAGCCCCGGCAAGAATACCATGAAAGCGACGACGCCCATGAGCAATTGATCGATCATATACGCCACAAACCTCCGCCAGAATCCCGCATAGCGAACAACCGGCCGGAGAGGGATTGAACCAGGGGGCTGAACTTGCATCGGCTGCATGACTCCTCCGTTGAAGGTGAGAGATGAGGAAAGGGGATTCAGTGCGCTGTTACAGACCAATCTCTATTCCGTAATCCCCAGCTGGCTGAGGATGAACGCATAATTGAAAGCCTGCTCCTTGAACGCGTCGTATCGCCCCGAGGCGCCGCCGTGGCCGGCCCCCATGTTGGTCTTCAGAAGGAGGGGGACCTTATCACTCCGCATGGCCCTCATCTTCGCCGTGTATTTTGCCGGCTCCCAGTACATGACCTGACTGTCATTGAGCGAAGTCGTGATGAGCAGGACCGGGTACGTCTTTGCTTCGATATTGGTGTACGGACAATACGATTTCAGATAGTCATATTCATCTTTCATCTTCGGATTGCCCCACTCCAGAAACTCGCCGACTGTCAGCGGGAGCGTTTCGTCGAGCATCGTGTTGATCACATCGACGAAAGGAACAGCAAGATGAGCCACCTTGAAGAGGTCGGGCCGCATGTTGACAACCGCCCCGATCAGAAGTCCGCCGGCGCTGCCCCCCTGAATTGCAAGTCGCTGCGGCGACGTATAATGCTGCTTGATCAGGTGTTCAGCGCACGCGATGAAATCAATGAACGTATTCTTCTTTTTCAACATCTTGCCATCGTCGCGCCAATCCTCGCCCAGATCGCCTCCTCCGCGAATGTGCGCGAGCGCAAAAATCACACCCCGGTCCAGGAGGCTGAGACGCGGGACCGAAAACGATGCCGACTGGGATATCCCGTACGACCCGTACCCCGAGAGGAGGAGCGGGCTTTTTCCGTCCAATGTTGTTCCGACCCTGTAAACCAGAGACACCGGTACCATCGCACCATCCGGCGCCTTCGCGTACACCCTTTCGGATGTATATCGTTTCGGATCGTAGTCTCCCAGCACTTCTGTGCGCTTCAGAAGGGTGCTCGTTCCCCCGTCCATATCGAAATCATAGACCGAGCCAGGCGTTGTGAATGACTGGTAGGAATACCGAAACATCTTCGTGTCGAATTCCGGATTCGCCCCGGTGCCCGCCGAGTACACAGGCTCAGGGAATGCGACTTCCTTTTTCGCCCCGGAACGAAAATCGGAGACCACAAACCGGATGAGGGCGTTCTCACGCTCGACAAAAACATCAAAATGCTTGAACAACTGAACGCTTTCGAGCTTCACCTTCGGGCGATGCGCCAGGAGTTCCTTCCAGTTCGACTGACGGGGATCGGAGTCCGTCACTGTGACAAGGCGGAAGTTCTTGGCACCCTTGTTCGTTCGAATGTAAAACACTCCCTCCCGATGGTCGACGCTGTATTCGTGACCAATGTCCCGGGCATAGAGCATCTTGAATGTCCCGTTCGGATCGTCACTGCGAAGGATGCGCGCCTCATCGGTGATCGAGCTCGAAGTCTGGAACAGAATGTAATATTTGTCGCTCGTCCGATCGACGCCTACACGATAAAGTTCGTCGGGCTCTTCATACAACATTGCGTCCTTTGATCCCCCCAACATATGTCGAAAGAGCCGATACGGCCGTTTGGCAGCATCTTCCTTTACATAGAAGAGCGTCTTATTGTCCGCGGCCCAAGCTGCGCTATTGACCTGGCCGACGTAGTCAGGCAACAAAGCCCCCGTCCTGAGGTCCTTGAGTGAGAGCTGATACTGCCGGAAACCAGTCGTGTCGAGAGAATAGGCCAGGAGATTGCCGTCATCACTCACTTCATAAAGTCCCAGGCCAAGAAACTTGTGGCCTTTCGCCAGGTCATTGAGGTCGAGCGTTACTTGTTCCGCCCCTTCCATAGAGCCCTTCTTGCGACAATGGATCGGGTACTGCTTCCCCTCTTCCATCCTCGTATAGTACCAGTACTCACCAAGCCGGTACGGAACGCTCAGATCGGTTTGCTTGATATGTCCGAGGATCTCATCGTAAATCTTTTTGCGAAGGCCCTCGAGGTCCTTCGTCATCGCTTCCGTGTAGCTGTTTTCAGCTTCGAGGTATGCGATGACTTCCGGGTTGGTTTTCTCGCGCAGCCAGTAGTAGTTGTCCGTTCTGACATCGCCATGAATCTTGTCCACTTTTGGGATCTTCCTGGCGATGGGGGGAACCGCTGGCTGCATTTGTGCTTCAATTGTCGAAGTTATCATAGTGCAACAGAACAAGGTCCAAAAGATGTTTTTCATGGTGATATGCTGGCCTCCCAATGTGTGAGATGAGCACTGCGCGGGGGTCAATGACGGGGAGTAATGTATCGGATACGGGCTTCAATGTCAATTC
>DOWV01000116.1:0-1026 GCA_003519375.1 Bacteroidota bacterium | reverse complement strand
GATGAAGCCAGTCGAGTTCTTTTTACAATCAGTTTTCCCTTACTCAACAGTTTTCCCACAACCATTATCCCAGGAGGATATATGAAACGGTCAGTGCTGGTTATCGTGATCCTCGTTCTCGCTGTGTCGTTCACGGCGATAGCCAATGAGGGCGTAGAGAAGAGCAGTGCGCAACCTGCGTTCAAGAAAGAAGCGGTGGTGGCCAACCTCCTTAACGGAGTCCAATCGGCCAATTTTGGACTGCGAACGAGCGCCGCAGCAATGCTGGGAGATTTGAAAAGCCCGCAGGCCGTCTTTCCACTCATGCGTATGCTTCGCACCGAGACTGATGAGCGTGCCCGCGTTGTTGCAGCACTCGCGCTCTTCAAGATCGGTGATCCGGTTGGCATCTACGCGGTCAAGCAGACAGGCCGGCTCGACAATAACGAGAGAGTGCGGAAGTTGTGTGCATTGTTCAACAGCGTGTTCGAGCAGAGTCACATTTGAAGCCGAAAACGACCGTCCTGAGTCTCCGGGATGGTTGTGGGAAGACGGAGAGCCGCTGCGGCTGGTGTCGCAGCGGCTTTCTTTTTTCTGCAGATTACAGACTGCGGGATGCAGCTTGCAGACCCCGGGGGGTCAGTCTATCTCGTGTTCTCGTCTATCCAGTCAAGAACCGTCTTGTACCACAGCTCTGCGTTCGCGGGTTTTGCTACAAAATGCCCTTCATCCGGGAAGTAGAGCATTTTCGATTTCACGCCCTGGCGTTGCAGTGCGGTGAACAATTGGAATCCTTCGCTGACGTCCAGTCGATAGTCGAGTTGGCCGTGGATAACGAGCGTGGGAGTCTTGAAATTACGGGCAAACGCAAGCGGTGACCATTTCTCGTAAAGTTCAGGTTTCTGATATGGAGTACCGCCAAACTCCCATTCCGGGAACCAAAGCTCCTCCGTGGTCCCATACATGCTCTTCGTGTTGAAGACACCATCGTGAGAAACGAGGCACCGGAAACGGTTTGTATGCCCGAGGATCCAGTTGATCATGTAG
>DOWV01000344.1:1517-2833 GCA_003519375.1 Bacteroidota bacterium | reverse complement strand
CTTCACAATGATCTCCCGCAACCGTTCAGTGACGGCGGCGCTGGAAATGCAGCCGTCGATCTGGATGAAGATTCACTCCCCGAATCACTTGACCACATTCCCGTTTCCCAGGGCCTGCGATTTCCCATCCACCCAGATCACAAGTTCGATGTTTTCAAGAAGGTCAGGCATCGCCTCGGCAGGGACTACTCGCTCCACGGTGAGATCACTTCTCCCTTCGACTATTTTCTTGACAGGTATGGTCACCAATCAGGCCTGATGTACTTGCTGACGGAGCCGGAGCGATCGAAGGAGATCCTGAGCTGCTACGCATCCCTGGTCGGGGAGCTAGCCGTGCAGATGTGCGGAACCGGCGTCGATGCGATCAAGCTTTCCTCTCCGTTTGCCGGGGCGGGATTCATATCGCCGGCCCTGTATCGGGAATATGTACTTCCATGCGAAAGCCAGATTGCGAAAGCCGTTCGGAGCCTGGGAGTTCATATCTACACACATACCTGCGGAGCGATCTCCGATCGTCTTGAGTTGATGCTCGATGCAGGAGTGAGCGGTGTTGAATGCCTCGACCCGGCCCCTCTTGGAGATGTTGAGCTCCCGGATGCGAAGCGCCGCATCGGCGGACGCGGTTTTATCAAAGGCAACATCGACTCGGTCAACACGCTGCTCTACGGCACCAGGGAGGCGATACTGGAAGACGCAAGAAGACGAATCGAGATTGGAAAGGAAGGCGGCGGTTTTATCTTGAGCACCGCGTGCTCCGTCGCACCGCACGTCGAACGGGAGAAACTTCTTTTGCTGCGCGAAGCAGTCGATCGCTGGGGATAACGGGCATACCTATGGCATCAAAGCTCTGTCCAAAAATCATACTTGAAGGAACCAGGCTCACACTGAAAACGGAGATTGCCTTCGCACTGAATGAGCATCCCCGAATCGTCGGTCCGCGCAAATACCGCTATCATTCCCCTTTGATCTCTGCAGAATGGTGCGCCTTCACAAATTTCCCCTGGGGCCGCGGTCTTATCAATTTTGAGCCGCATGAGGAAGCGCTCGCCCTGGAAACCTACCGGACATGGCTCCGCTTGTTCGAGCTTCAACAGTATTACTCTTGGATCGTCGACCGATTCCATCTTTCGACAAAGCTCTATCAGCGCACCATGAGAGGCCGGGAATATGACTTTCGGTGGTTGGAGGAGAGGCTCGTAGCACTGGGATTTCACCTTATCTTTTGCTATCGTGCACCCGAATCCTTCGAAGAAGCCCGAAGGGAGCGGATGAAGGTCTCCGGGAATCCCTCGCAGTACGACGACCTGAGCCAGTTC
>DOWV01000344.1:0-1391 GCA_003519375.1 Bacteroidota bacterium | reverse complement strand
GAAATGGCACACGCAATGAACGGGGAGTCTTTCGTAGCATTTGATTTAGGTGCCGAGTCGGGCCGGTCCATCCTCGGAACGCTCGATTCCGGCCGGCTCACGATCCGGCAGCTGGCGCGATTCCCGAATGAGATGAAGACTCTCGATGGTCATCTCCACTGGGATGCCCACGCCCTGTTCGGGGAAATGAAAAACGGACTTCGGTCGTGCGCCGCCTCCGGCATACATCCGACGAGCGTCGGCGTAGATACCTGGGGAGTTGATTTCGGATTGTTGGGTCGTGACGGCAACCTGGTCGAGCAGCCATATTCATACCGCGATGCCCGTACCGATGGAATGGTCGAGCGGTTCTTCGAGAGAGTTTCCCGTCAACGAATCTATGAACTGACCGGCATCCAGTTCATGCAGCTGAATACGCTCTTTCAGCTGTTTGCGGCCGAGCAGCTTGATCCCGGGTTCTTCGATCGGGTGGAGCGACTCCTCTTCATGCCTGATCTCTTCAACTATTACCTCTCAGGTGTGATCCGCTCTGAGTACAGTATTTCGACTACATCTCAGCTCTTCAACCCCCTCACGAAGACGTGGGAAACGGAATTATTTGACGGCCTGCAAATCCCCGTCTCTATCATGCAGGCCATCGTTGAGCCAGGAACGATGTTGGGAACCCTCAGGGGAGATCTTGCCGAGTCCCTCTCGCTTTCTGGCGTGGGCGTGACCGCTGTCGCTTCGCACGATACCGCTTCGGCGATAGCTTCAATACCTGCAGGCGGGGAGAATTGGGCATACATCAGCTCCGGGACCTGGTCACTCATGGGTGTGGAGATCGCTGCCCCGATTATCTCGGCTGAAGCGCTTGCAACGAATTTCACCAACGAAGGTGGTGTCTGCGGGAGCATACGATTCCTCAAGAACATCATGGGATTGTGGCCCCTCCAACAATGCCGCAAAGACTGGTCCGAAGTCGCACGCTACGATTATGAGGGTCTTGTGAAGCTGTCGGAGAAGGGGGAACCGTTCCGGTCGTTTATTGATCCTGATGATGCCATCTTCTTCCATCCGACAAGCATGACGGAGGCGATCCGGTCATACTGTAGAGAGACCCGCCAATGTCAGCCTGAAACGCATGCGCATTTCGTTCGCTGCATCCTGGAAAGTCTGGCGTTGAAATATCGCGTAACGCTTGAGCAGCTTCGGCGACTGACGGGAAAGACCATCGATCGCATTCATATCATCGGCGGCGGGGCGCAGAACAGCACGCTTTGTCAGTTTGCCGCCAACGCAACCGGGCTTCCCGTGGTTGCCGGTCCTGTGGAGGCAACAGCAATTGGTAATATCCTGGTTCAGGCGTTGGGGTATGGATCGGTTGATTCGCTGCGGGATATCCGCTCTAT
>DOWV01000371.1:3863-4912 GCA_003519375.1 Bacteroidota bacterium | reverse complement strand
CATCCGACTATGAGACTGCGGCTATCAAGGGCTCGGTGAAGTTCCCCGAGATTCTTGGATGGATCCGGCGATTCAAGCCCTCGGGCGATTTTTTCGAAATAGGATGCGGGATGGGCTATTTTCTGGATTACGCGCGTCGGCAGGGATACAACGCCAGCGGAATCGAGTATGCGGAGCTTGGAGTCCGGAGCTGCCGCGAGAAGTTCGGACTTGACGTGAAGCGGAGCTCCCTCGAAGAATTCTCTCCTCCTTCGAACCGCTACGACATCATCTTCATGGGAGACGTCCTCGAACACCTGGTGCAGCCGCTGGAAATGCTCACGAAGGCGCGCGGGATGTTGAAGACCTCCGGCATTGTCGCGCTGGAAATTCCCTCGATGTTCAACAGTCTCGCCGGTCGCGCCGCCATCGCCGGTTACCGGCTCCTCAATATTCAGAAGAAGATGGCTCTGCCGCCGTACCATGTGAATGAGTTTACACCGAAGACGCTTCGATCGATCATCCTGCGTGCAGGATTCAGGGACTGCGTCATCGTGCAGCGGATCAAACCGCCTTCGATGATCACGCTCAGAGGAAGCCTCTTCGAGAAAACGGCCAAGAAGACTCTCCATTATCCCAACTACGGCCTGACGAAATCGCTCGGCGTCCTGGGCGACCGCCTGCTCGGCATCGGCATCAACGCTTAACCCTATGGCAAAACAGCCCAAACAAACCGCCGTCCCGCAGACTTCGTTGTTCCCGTTCTTTCCGGAAGCGCTGAATCATCGGTACGCAGGCGCAGCGCTTGCCGCGACGTATTTCCTGATCATGCTCATCGTGAGCCTGAAGTACCACCTGGTGGGAGACTATAACGTGGAGACCGACTTCTACTGGAGCTACATCCCCCAGGCAAGACATATACTCGAAGGTTCTGTTCCGATCGAAGATTATCACGGCCCGGTGTACCCGCTCGTGCTCGCGTTCATCTCGCTGTTCACAAAGGATCTGTTCCATGGCGGCGTCATTCTCTCGACGCTCTCCGCATCCTTCTCTCTCTTTTTCATCTTCGA
>DOWV01000371.1:2207-3711 GCA_003519375.1 Bacteroidota bacterium | reverse complement strand
GCATTCGCGGCGGCATCGACGTATTTCCTTCTCCGCGATGAGCAGGTTCGGTGGCCGGCCATTGCGCTCTCGGCATTCTTCGCCGCACTCGGATATCTGACACGATACAACGGGCTTTCCGCCGCGGTCGGCGTCCCCGCAGCCATCATCCTCGCAAATCCGTTTCAGCTCGAACGAAAAGAGCGCCTCCGCGTCGCCGGAATTTTCCTGGGAGTGTTCCTCCTGACGATTGCTCCATGGGGCATCTACTGTTTTGTCCAGAAAGGAAGTTTCTTTTACAACCGGAATTATCTCAACATCGCCTACGAGATGTTTGCGAAAGGACGCATGGGGTGGGATCAATACTGGTACGGCGAGGCGCAGAAATTCACCTCGCTCACACAGGTTGTGTTTGCTGATCCTATTCTCTTTATCACAACGCTTGCGCGGAACTTCGTGCAACACGCGGTCAGCGATTTCAAACTGCTCCTCGGCTGGTATACCGGCGTTTTTTCGGTCCTCGGCATCTATGGATTTATCAAGTATCGTCCCGGCGCGAGGATGGTCAGCTATTTCATCATCGGCTTTGCCTTCTTCGGCGTGTTGCTGCTCGTGTTCTACGGCGAGCGATTTTCGATGTTCCTGCTCCCGATCTATGCAGCCCTGGCGGTGAAGGCTCTCTCGTCTCCCGCCCTCGCGCAATACCGCTTCTGGAAGACCATTCACGCCGGCGGAATCATCGGGATCGTCCTGGTCCTCTGGACCGGTGTGGATTCGATAGAATTCAACCGGGTCAACATCGACTCCGGGCCGCAGGAAGTGGTGAGCATAGGATCATGGTTCCGTCAAAATTCAGACGAGAGCGAGCGAGGGAAGATCGTCGTTGCCCGCAAACCGCATATTGCGTACTATCTCGGGCTTCAGATGGAGATGTTTCCCATGGTCGACTCGTATCCGCAGCTTCTGGCCGAGTTGAAGAGGGTGAATGCTTCGTATCTTTACTTCAGCGTGATGGAAGCGGGCATGCGTCCGCAATTCCAGCGACTGTTGGATCCGCGGGTCGCTCCGAAAGAGCTGCGACCGTTGACGTTCACGACCAATCCACCTGCCGTGCTCTACAAAGTTGAGCTCGATCCAACTCCATGAAGATCGTCATTGTCGGCACTGCCTATCCGTTGCGCGGCGGCATTGCTCATTACAACGCCATCCTCTATAAACACTTGTCCGGGCGGCACAGTGTAGAGATCGTCACGTTTACCCGCCAGTACCCTTCCATTCTTTTCCCGGGGAAGACGCAGGACGAAAAAGGCGGACAAGAAGGTGCGGTACCGACTGAGCAGCTTATTGACTCGATCAATCCGTGGACCTGGTACACGGCGGCGAAGGCGATTGCACGCAAGAGACCCGATCTTCTTATTTTCAAGTACTGGATGCCGTTCTTCGCGCCTTGCTTTGGCACCATCGCCCGGCTGGTGAAGCGATGGACCGGCGCCAAGGTTCTGTTCATCTGCGACAATGTTATTCC
>DOWV01000371.1:0-1977 GCA_003519375.1 Bacteroidota bacterium | reverse complement strand
AGGAGCTGTCGAGAAAGAGCTGAAGGCGTTCCATCCGCAAGCCCGCTACGAACTCGTCCCGCACCCGGTGTACGAGATCTTTGGCACGCTGATGTCGAAAGACAAAGCCCGCCGGGAGCTGGGCATCAGGGATGAACGTGTAATCCTCTTTTTCGGATATGTCCGGCGATATAAGGGACTTCATCTTCTCCTCGATGCAATGCCGGCAATTCTCAAGTCGATAAATGTAAAGCTCCTGGTCGTCGGCGAATTTTATGATGATGAACAGAAGTACCGCCGACAGATCGAGGAGAAGAAGCTCGCCGATCATGTTCTGGTGCACTCGGATTATGTTCCAAACGAGGAAGTGAGCCGCTATTTTTCCGCGGCTGATGTCGTGGTGCTGCCGTATGTCTCGGCAACGCAGAGCGGCATCGTCCAGATCGCGTATCAATTCGACAAGCCAGTCATCGCAACGGATGTCGGAGGATTAGCGGAGGTTGTCCTCAACGAACGGACCGGCTTCATTGTGAAACCCGAAGCACCCGAGGAAGTGGCAAAAGCAGTCGTCCGGTTCTATGAAGAGGGACGAGAGGCAGAGTTCGT
Source organism: Bacteroidota bacterium (assembly GCA_003519375.1). Classification (GTDB taxonomy): domain Bacteria; phylum Bacteroidota; class Ignavibacteria; order UBA10030; family UBA10030; genus UBA9647. The sequence continues at coordinate 1,392 of DOWV01000371.1, read as the reverse complement.
CCGGAATGTGAATGCAGAGAAGAAGAAGTACAGCTGGGAGAACCTCGTGCAGGCGATTGAGCGGCTGACGGCTGCGCAGAAATCTTGAGCGCCGTCGGGATTTGACTAGAACCCATCTCAAAAAAAAGGCTTCTTGAGGTTTTCGATATATCTTCTTTGCGATTCTTGGCGATCTTTGCGGTAATATTCTAACCGCCAAGGTCGCAAAGAAGCGCCAAGGTGATTTTTGTGACGACTTTTTATCAAATCCCGACTCTGAATTGAGAGTGAAATGAAATACGATCCAATCAAAAAAGTGCTTGGCGACGTAGTACGAGAGAATGTTCTCCTCCGAAAGCTCTTCTATAAACTTCTTGGCATGATGTTCCTTCGTGAGTGGCACGTGAAGCGCGAGCTTCGATCCCTCCTCGGGGAGAAGACGCCGAAGCGAGTGTACGATGCTGGATGCGGCTTCGGCCAGTATTCATACTATTGCGCCTCACGATTCCCCCACTCCACCATCTACGCTGTGGATGTGAAGGACGAACAGATCGAAGACTGCACAAAATTCTTCCGCAAGGCAGGACTATCCAACGCATCCTTCTCGGTCGAAGATCTGACACAGATTCAACACGAGAATCGATTTGACCTCGCCATCTCCGTCGATGTGATGGAACATATCCCGGATGATATCGGCGTTTTCAGGAATCTTTACCGCAGCCTGAGACCCGGTGGGAAACTGCTCGTCAACACTCCCTCCGATCTCGGCGGCTCCGATGCGCAGGGACCGGAAGATGAGAGTTTCATCGAAGAGCATGCCCGCAATGGCTATGGAGTGGAGGAAATCAGAACAAAGCTTCAGTCGGTCGGCTTTTCTATCGACAAGATCCGCTTCGCCTACGGACCCTGGGGTTCCATTGCCTGGCGTCTTGGCATCAAGTACCCCATGCTTCTGCTTAACGTGAGCAAGGCGTTCTTCCTGTTGCTCCCCTTCTACTATCTTGTCACCCTTCCATTTACCCTCCTTCTTATGTATCTTGATTACGTTGGTGAGAATAAAACGGGCACAGGGCTCGTTGTGGTTGCGTCTAAGAAGTGACACGTAGCCAAAACGTCTGAATTTCCGACTAGTGGTGAGCACCCGACTGCCTCGGGAAATTCTCCTTTGTAGGCACGAATTCGAACTATTGTCGATTACTGATTTTCGATTTCAGAAACTGACGCAAGGCATGACCGGCCGTCCCATTTAAGCCTGTTTTTGCTCACGTATTTACGCTCGACGTGAAAAAAGTCCTCATCGTCTCATACTATTTCCCTCCCTCCGGTGGGCCCGGCGTCCAGCGTGTGCTGAAGTTCGTCAAGTACCTTCCGGAGTTCGGCTGGCAGCCCCACGTCCTGACAGTCCAGGATGGC
>DOWV01000374.1:9250-9512 GCA_003519375.1 Bacteroidota bacterium | reverse complement strand
GCAACCGATCAGAAGGTGAACGAGTACCGGGAGAAGTTCGCGAATCCCTACGTCGCGGCAGAACGCGGATACGTCGATGAAGTGATCATTCCGAGCGAAACTCGCCACAAACTCATCAATGCTCTTCGGTTTCTGGAGAACAAAGTTGATTCGAATCCCCGGAAGAAGCATGGCAACATCCCGCTGTAGCGCCGAAGAGAGAGCCAGGGCGGAGCATGGTCAACCGCGCCATTGATTGTTAAGCTATTCTTTGCTATATTAA
>DOWV01000374.1:4612-9105 GCA_003519375.1 Bacteroidota bacterium | reverse complement strand
TAAATCGTTGTTGTGCGCCAATCAATCCTGAGGCTAATGAAGAATCTCACCCTGCTCGTTCTCAGTTTTCTCGTCCTGAGCTGCACCTCTCAGCGGAGTATCCGGGAAGAAGAGGCATTCACTCGGATGAAGAAAATAGCAGAAGATACTTCATCCTCACATGACGCCGCGGCCTGGCAAGATCCAGTAAAGCGGCCGGCTGCCCCCCCCATCATATCCCCGGATTCTGATCTCGTTGTCTCAGAAGGCGTCGTCGATACAGTTGAAGCGGAATCGGTGCTGATTTCGAAGCAGCTGGAGGCGGCTCGTCGTCACTATGTCTCTGCTCTGCAATCAGAGGAAAACGGCGATTCTACGCTGGCAGTCGGCGAATTCGAAGCTGCCATCGGAATCCTGAATGAACTCCTTTACTACCCCGACATCGAGTCAAACAAAGACTTTATCGATCTCAACAAGAGCCTTATTGATGATTATCAAAAGTACATCGATACGCACAGTGACCTCGGGCGGGATGCGTCAGTGTTTGCTTTGCGCGAACTGGCCAACAGCGCCATAGAGAAGTCAGCAACTCCCCCGATTGAGATTCCGAAGGACGATATAGTCGGGACGGCGGTTCCGCTGCCGTATAACGAATACGTCGAGCGGGCAACGAGCTTTTTCATGAATAAGGGACGTGAGCACCTGGAGCGGTGGCTCTACCTGGCCGGCAAGTATTTCCCATTGATGAGAAAGATCTTCGAGGAGGAGGGGGTTCCGCTGGAACTCGTTTATCTCTCGATGCCTGAGAGCGGTCTGCGGCCCGATGCGCAATCGTGGGCCAAGGCTGTCGGGCTTTGGCAGTTCATGAGGGGCACAGGCAAGCTCTACGGCCTGCAGGTAACCTTCTGGTACGACGAACGGCGCGACTTTGAGAAATCAACGCGTGCAGCTGCACGCCACATGAGGGATCTTTTCACTGATTTGGGCGATTGGAACCTTGTCCTGGCTTCCTATAATGCAGGGGCGGGACGCATTTACCGGGGTATTCGAAGAAGCGGGAAGACAGATTTCTGGACCATGAGAAAGTACCTGCCCCGCCAGACACGCAATTACGTTCCGCAGTATATCGCAGTCGCCCGGATGGCGATGGAGCCGGAGAAATATGGTTTCAACGTTACACCGGCTGAGCCGATCCTTTTTGAGGTCGTCTCGATTGATGATTGCGTCGATTTTCGAGTACTCGCGAGGTGTGCGGGAACAACAGAGGAAGTCATCCAGGAACTCAACCCTGAACTCTTGCGGCGGCACACGCCTGCGGGAGTCAAGGGATACCGTCTCAGAATCCCTCAAGGATCCAGGGAACTCTTTGCTCAGAATTATGCTCTCATTGCTCCCGAAGAAAAGAAACAATGGAAGATGCACATGGTACAAAGGGGGAGGACCACACTCCCCAAGATCGCTGCCCAGTACAAGAAGTATGGCGTTACGGTAAACGTTATAAAAGAAATCAACAATCTCCGGACGACGGGCCCGCTTAGAGTCGGAACCATGCTTGCCATCCCGATTTCGCAGAGTGAAATTGAGAAGGCAAAGGTTCCGTTCGAATATGACAAGAAAGTTGACAGGGTGACATTCGGCAAGGGTGTCGACGCTGCCCTGGCAGCCGCGAGGCCCGAAGCCACGCGTCCTGCCAAAACAACCGCCCGGAAAGTCAAAGCGCCGGCCGGCAAACAGCGCCTCCTCTACACCGTCAAACGCGGCGATACCATCGGTCACATTGCAGAATGGTATGATGTAAGGGCGAGCGATGTGAGGAATTGGAACGACATCGAGTATGGCCAGTTTATCAGGCCGGGCGATGAGATGGTTGTCTGGGTGAGCGAGGCAGATGCGGCGCGGCTGAAGCGCATCGACCAGATGTCCTTTATGGAGAAGCAGGAGCTCATGAGAAAGGAAGTCGGGAGCGACAATTCCCGGCCAGCCGTGGCTCCGACGAAGGACAATGAGAACGGACAAGGTTGGTTCCAGTACACAGTTCAGGAGGGCGACGTTCTCGAGAAGATAGCAAGACAATTCGGCGTCAGCGTCACCGATCTCAGAACATGGAACGGCATCAAGGGCAGCAAGATTTTGGCGGGTCAGGACCTGGAAATCTTCAGCGAGCCGGAGCAGCGCACACAGATCATTGCGACGCCGCCGCCAAACGGGAAGTCAACGTCGAACGGTAAAGCGGCAAACGGTGGCAAATCGGTCACGAGCGGAAGCTCAGTGACAAACGTCAGTGCTCCCGTTGACAGCAAGATTGTTGAGCAGACGCACAAAGTAAGGAAAGGTGATACGCTTACCGAGATCGCACAACGGTATGGCACGAGCGCAGGAGAATTGAAGCGCTACAATAAACTCAGCAGCTCAAAGATCAAAATAAATCAGATTCTCAAAATACCCGCCGGCTCAGGAGCGTCTTCTTCAGGCTCCCGATAGTCTTTTCCCCTCCAACAACGCCTATCCAGTGGTTCTTCAACAGCTATTCTGCATAGCTCCGATTCCCTTGACGGCCAAGCATTCGTGAAACGCGATCAGGAATGGGGAGCCTCAGACCCGCTTTTCGAAGCACTCTCTCGTTTGCCACAAGCCATTGCGGCTCACCATAGTACAACGTCTCGTTTTGTCGCAGCACCAGAAGTTTCGTTGCATAGCGCAGGAACAGGCTCAGATCGTGAGAGACGACAATAAGCCCGCGGTTCTCGAGCCGGAGCGATGCAAGGAGCTTTTCCAATCCCTTTTGTTCGAGCTGTGAAAGTCCGGCGCTTGGCTCGTCGAATGCGAGGAGAGGCGCGGCGGATGCGACGGCGCTTGCGACTGTCAGCAGTTTCCGTTGTGCTGGCGGCAAATCGTACGGGTGACGGGTGGCGACCGTATCGAGGCCGCACAGCGCCATGGCTTGCATCGCTAGTCCTGCGGGATTTGCGCGCTTGAGGTTCTGTGGCGCGAACTCAACCTCCTGTGCGACGGTGGGGGCAAAGATCTGATCGGCCGGATTCTGAAACGTTACACAAATTTCCCTTGCCAGCAGCGAAGTCCGATGTTCGGCCGTGTTCATCTGTCCCAGCAACACACGGCCGGCAGCAGGCTTCAGAATGCCATTACAGAGTTTCAGAAGAGTGCTCTTACCGACGCCGTTTTGCCCGACGATAAGCAGGAACTCCGATGGTCCGGCCTGAAATGAGAGATTTCTCAGGAGAGGGCGGGAGGACTCGTATTCGAAGCTGACGTTTTGGAATTCCAGTCTCATGACAGATTAAGCCCCTTGAGAATTCTGGCTGCGACACGGGAGCCTTTGTCTGATAACTCTCTCAAATCCTCACTCAGTTGAAGCCAGCGGTCCAGTCCTCCGACGTTCGAAAAATTCTGTCCACTTGCCGGGAGTTCTCCCGGCGCCAAGAAAGCGGCCGCTCTCCCGTGGTCCAGAACCAGGATGAGATCGCACACTGAGAGGGGAAAGTCGATTTGCGAATCACTCAGGAGAACCGTGGTCTGGCCCTTCAATCCGGTCAGGATCGAGCGAAGTCTGCCCTGAGCTGTGGCATCAAGCGCAGTAATCGGTTCATCGAGGAGGAGAACTTCGGGCTGCGCGACCAGGATGGTAGCCAGGGCGACACGTTGGGTTTCTCCGCCGGAAAGCGATGTTGGCTTCCGGTCCCGGAGATGTTCGATGCCGAGGCTCTGCAAAACCGAACGGACACGACGATCGGAATCCGCACCGGCTGCCCCCATGTTTTCGAGTGTGAAGAGAATCTCTTCGAAGACCGTGTCGCGCACGCCTGAAATCTGCACAAACTGATCCTGCAGGACGAGGCCGACGCGCGGAAAGAGGATGTCCTCCGGAATGCCGGCAAAACTTTCCGTGCCGATTCGTATGTTGCCTGACGCGACGATGTCGGGATGGTGCTTGCGGAGGATTCCGGAGAGGCAATGGAGCAACGTCGTTTTTCCGGCGCCTGTCGGCCCGACGATGCCGACGCAGGTGCCCGCGGGGATACTCACCGTCAACGAATCCACAGCAGGAGCAGCAGATTCGGGGAATCGCAGCGAAAGGGCCGATATGTCTATCCGAGCAGCCATCTGTAGATTGCAGCCAGAAGTATGATAGTAGAGATGAGGAGCAAAAGCATTGTGAGGAGGTTCCACCCTGCCGTTGATGCCGCCACGCGATTTGCGTCATTGGGGCGGTTCAGGAATCCACGAAGTTCGAGCGCCGTGCCGCGATCGATGCTCTCAACGATGGACGAAAGCACCAGGGGAGAGAGGAGGGAGAGCAGGGCCTTGGAGCGGGAGGCGATCCCCGCGTCAACCGGGGCTCCGCGAGCCTGCTGAGCAAGGAAGATCTGATGAATTCTTGCCGGCAAGTGATCGAGGAAATGAAGTGTCAGCAGGAGAATCAACGTGAATGAGGGTGAAAGGCCCTTCTGTTGAAGGAAACGTATCAATTCCTTCAATGGAGTGGAAATAAAGAA
>DOWV01000374.1:643-4361 GCA_003519375.1 Bacteroidota bacterium | reverse complement strand
CGCCCCGTATCAGGATCGAATTCAGGAGAATGACGAAAAAGGCGACGGCCATGCTGTAGAGAAGAAACTTCGAGAACGCTGCGGATGAGCGTTCAGATTGGGGCCTGAACGAAGGAACCGCGAATCGTCCTGCGAGCACGAGGAGGCAAAGCGCCGCCTGGTATTCCCATGGGAGAGTAAACGCACAGACCCAGAGGAGGACGACAAATGCAAACTTGGCAGAGAGGTCTATGCGGAATGTCACGGCGTCCGGCCCGGTGTTCGTAGGTTTCCCGCTCCGTGAAGTCTGGCAAGGAGTCGCTGCGGCAGATTTTTCACCAAAAGAAAAACGATGAAGTAGCTCACGAGCTTATCCGCCGGGTCGGAGGCGAGCCCCTGGTAGAGCACGCTGTCCATGAGCGTATTGCCAACGGAGCGGAAATACAGAACCAGGAAATCGGTTCCCGCCATCATGACGCCGCCGAAAAGGTAGGCCGAAATGGGAGCGGATACGAGTGCTGCCAGGATGCCCTGGAGGATTCCGCCGAGGCAGACCAGGTACCACTTTCGGAACCAGCCGAGTTTTGCGATGATCCCGGTAAACGTGCCGATGACCGCAACGACCGGTATAAAGAACATCATCGTGGGATTGCCGAATGCTGCGGCGAGGAGGTTCGCTGCGCTTCCGCAAAAGACGGCCGACCACGGACCGACGAGCACTGCGACCAGAATAGTTCCTATGGAGTCGAGATAGAGGGGAATCTTCAACGCAGCGGTGACCTGCCCGACCGTCAGGTTGAGGGCAATGCAAAACGCTACGAAGGGCAGGGCAGGACCCGTGAGCTCTTCGGCAATTCTCTGGCGGATGGATTTGGACATTGTGCTCTGATCGGTGAAACGAGAGAACCCGACGTGCAGTCGGGTTCTCCGGCGAACCACGGTGTTGTTATCTAAGTTCAGAGAACGAGAGAGGCGGGGTTTTCCAGGATTTTCTTGAAGTCCTGGAGGAAGCGTGCCGCCACGGCGCCGTCGATGATTCGGTGACCGGAGGAAGGCGTCGCCTTCATCGTATGGCCCGCCACGATCTGCCCGCCCTTGACGACCGGCTTCTCGACAATGGTGCCGACGGCGAGGATCGCGCCCTCCGGCGGATTCACGATGGCGGCGAATGACTCAATGCCGAACATGCCGAGATTGCTGATCGTAAACGTCGCCCCGGTGTATTCATCGGGCTTCAGCTTGCGTGTGCGGGCACGTTCTGCGAGATCGCGCAATTCGGCGTTGATCTGATCGATCCGTTTTTGCTCACAATTACGCAGCACAGGTGTCACGAGGCCTTCTTCAAGCGCAACGGCAACGCCGATGTGCGTATAATGATACTGGCGCATCTTGTCCCCGATGTACGTCGCGTTCACCTGCGGATTCTTCATAAGTGCGACAGAAGCCGCCTTGATGATGATATCGGTGAAACTTAATTTCAGTTCTGTGACGGTATTGATCTGTTCCCTGAATGTGATCGCCGGATCCATATCGATTTCGATCGTCACATAGAAATGCGGCGCTGTTGTCTTACTCTCCGTCATACGTTTCGCAATCGTCTTCCGGATGGGTGACAAATCGATATCTTCGGCTGTTCCGGGAATGATCGGGGCAGGGACGAAAGCCGCCGGCGGCGCTGTCTTACCTGAAAGGAACGCTTCGAGATCGCGCTTGATGATCCTTCCCTGGGGGCCCGATCCCTGGACGCGGGAGAGGTCGATGCGATTATCGCCGGCCAGCCTGCGTGCAAGGGGAGAAGCCTTCGTTTTTCCGTCTGTCGGTGGTGCCATGGGAGCAACCGCCGGAGCTTTGGTTTCGGTTTGCGCCGCTGCCGGTTTTGAACCGGTCGTTCCCGGGCTTGGTGCACTTCCACCGGCGAGGAGCGGAGCGATGTCCTCGGCGGCGTCTGCGATAACCGCAATCAGTCCGCCGATGGGAGCCTTGCCCCCCTCGGGCACAACGATCTTGCGCAGGATGCCCGAATCGTACGCTTCGAGCTCCATGTCCGCTTTGTCCGATTCTATTTCGACAAGAATCTCGCCCTGCTTGACCTTCTCACCTTCTTTCCGAAGCCACTTCAGAATGACGCCTTCTTCCATGGTGTCGCTGAGCTTCGGCATGAGAACTCTGGTTGCCATCGCTTTATCCCTCATCAATCACGATAGAGAACTTTTTTCACGGCCGCATTGATCTTCTCGACACTGGGGAGCGACCGGATTTCGAGCTGGTGAGCATAGGGGAGAGGCACATCCTCCTGCGTCACACGCTCGACCGGGGCGTCGAGGTGGTCGAATGCCCGAGAACTTATCTCGTGCGAAATCTGTGCCCCGATACCGGCAAACGGCCAGCCCTCTTCAACGATAACCAGCCGGTTCGTCTTCTTCACAGATTCGACGATCAGATCATAGTCCATCGGTTTGATGGTGCGCGGATCGATGACCTCGATGCTGATGTTCAGCTCTTCCTGAATCGAGTCGACCGCCTTCCAGACGACGTTCGCAAGCACCTTCGACCAGGACACGATCGTAACGTCGCTGCCGGTCTTTTTCACTTCTCCAACCCCTAGCGGGATCGTGTACTCACCGTCGGGGATTTCGCCCTTGTCACCGTACATGACCTCGCTCTCGATGAACACGATCGGGTTGTCATCCCGAATCGACGTCTTCAGGAGCCCCTTGGCATCTTTGCAGGTCGAGGGCATTACGACTTTGAGTCCGGGAATGTGGGCGTAGATCGACTCAAGCGACTGCGAGTGAGTGGCGCCGAGGCCGTGGGCTGCACCGCCGGGACCCCGGAACACGATGGGGACGTGGAAATTGCCGCCTGACATCGAGTACATTTTGGCGGCGTTGTTCGCGATCTGATCGTATGCGACGAGCGAGAAGTTCCAGGTCATGAATTCGACGATCGGGCGCAGGCCGACCATGGCCGCCCCAACTCCCAGTCCGGCAAAGCCTGCTTCAGCGATCGGCGTGTCGAGGATCCGCTTCGGTCCCCACTTCTGGAGGAGGCCCTGACTGACTTTGTAGGCGCCTTGATAATTCGCGACTTCCTCGCCCATCAGGAACACGCTCTCGTCCCGAGCCATCTCCTCGTCGATCGCCTGATTGATCGCTTCGCGTAAACTGACGATGGCCATCTGTTAAGCACCATTCCTTTCGAAGTAAACATCCTTCCAGAGCTCCTCGATAGGCGGCTCCGGGCTATTCTCGGTAAACTCGACACATTCCTCGACAATTCTCTTGATCCGCTTTTCTGATTCCTCGAAGTCCTGGTCGGCAGCGACTCCCTCTTCTTTCAATGTCTCACCGAACAAAATTATAGGATCGGACTTTCTCAGCCTCTCGACTTCATCTTTGGAGCGGTAGTGGCCATGGATGGGGTCGGACATTGAATGTCCGCGGAATCGGTACGTCTCGATCTCAAGGAGAGCCGGCTCGTATGTCTCCTTCGCCCGGTCGACAACAGCTTTGACCTTCTTATAGACCTCAAGGACATCCATGCCGTCGACAACTTCATTGTGGATATTGTACGCGAGCGCCTTCTTGTGAAGCTCGTTGACGGCAGAAGCCCGGTCGACCGAAGTCCCCATGCCGTACCTGTTGTTTTCGATGATAAAGATCACCGGAAGTTTCCAGAGCCCGGCCAGATTGAGGCCTTCGTGAAACGTTCCGATGTTCGTGGCACCGTCGCCCATGAA
>DOWV01000374.1:0-465 GCA_003519375.1 Bacteroidota bacterium | reverse complement strand
GCGGTCAAAAATATGCATCGATCCGCCTTTCCCTTTTGTCGTGCCCGTGTACTTTCCAAGGAGCTCGGCCAGGATTTTTCGCGGATCGACGCCTTTGGAGATAGCCTGACCGTGATCGCGGTAGGCTGTGATCACATAGTCGTCAGGCGTTATGGCGCCCTTGATAGCGCCTGTTGAAACGGCTTCCTGACCATTATAGAGATGACAGAAGCCCATGATCTGCCCCATGCCGTACAGCTGGGCACATTTTTCCTCAAAGCGGCGAACAAGGAGCATGTCGTCGTACCAGCTCATCAACGTGTCGCGGGAAAGTCCCAGAAGGCGTGAGGTGCTTCTGGCAGGAGCGGGAGCGGTGGCAGTATTCATACTTTGCTTTTTCACTGAAAGGGGGTGACTCGAGACCGCAAGAGAGAACTGGTTTCCGGCGTGTTACGCAGCCGAGTGAATCGAGATCTGATTGCCTTC
>DOWV01000323.1:504-6825 GCA_003519375.1 Bacteroidota bacterium | reverse complement strand
TGGGCGATGGAGAATTTCTTGCCAAAGGAAGAGAAGCCCGAGGAGTGAGGGGAGAAACGAGGTTTGTTGTTGTGTCGGATAGCCGCCACGATAGCTGGCAAGGGACGGAACAATGTCCGGTACTCGTTGCCTCGAAGAGTTGCTTGCTTCATTTTCAGCAACCGTTCGCAATCAGGGTGATCAAGATGTTCCTTGAGTATTTGCAAGAGAAGAATACAGGAGGATACGCCATGTTTTCTCCGCCTAAAGATCTCACTCTCTGCTTCATTGCATTTCTTTCTTGTTCTGTAATTCAAAATGGTTTTGCCCAAACACCTGGCACACAGAAATGGGCATTTACACCGGGAGGAAGTATTTATTCTTCTTCCCCTGCTACAGGGACTGATGGCACGGTGTATGTCGGTTCAAATGACAAAAAGCTTTATGCCATTGTAAGCAAGCAATGGCCTTGCTCAAAGTCCTTGGCCAAAGTTCGGCAAGTTTGAAATCACGATTGACCACTAGGCAACGCAAAAAAAGCCAGCTAAGGCACGGCAAACTGGCCCTCGCTCTCTGCATAGGCGCAGGAAAAACTAAGATCGGCAAAATGTAAAGTGGTTCAATGCCGTTGCTCACGCCATTAGATTTTTAGAATGAGTTCGCAACGGCACTGCGGTTTGCCTAGACTGTTATGTGCAATCACCCTTAACAATGGAATAACAGAAGGTGGCTATGAAACGATCTACAGGTAATACTCAATCGCTTTCTCACTCGTGGGTTCCCTTAATGGTGAGGTTGCCACTGTGCAATCGTACTTCAGTAACTTGGAGAAGAACATTTGCCGCAATCCAATTCTTAGGTTGCGTCGTGGCGGCGGCCACGCTCTTCAGCATTCAAGTCGAGGCTCAACAAGCCTGGGAATGGCAGAATCCAAAGCCACAAGGCAACAGTCTCTATGACATTTGGGCATTCGATCAGAACACAGCCATTACCGTCGGTGGAAAGGGTACCATTGTGAAAACAACCGACGGTGGAACTACGTGGAGTGTCAGATCCGACGTGCCAGTCGCGACGGGCTTGGGCAACTATTTTTATTCCCTTCAGTTCATTGATGCTAGTACAGGATGGATTGTGGGAGATGCTGGAGCCATTCTCAAAACAACGAACGGCGGAACAGATTGGACGATGCAGTGGGGCGGTACCGGCACGATTCTAAGCTCCGTCTGTTTCGTGAGCTCGACGACGGGTTGGGCCGTCGGCTACGGTGGTGTGATCATCAAGACCACAAACGGCGGAAGCACCTGGAGCCCGCAGCCCAGTGGAACATCCCGATGGCTTCAAAGCGTATCATTTGCCGATGCAAACAGGGGATGGGCCGTTGGTGATGCCGGAACAGTCCGTGCTACCACTGATGGCGGAGTCACGTGGATCTCGCAGACAAGCGGCACATCGTACGATCTCAAGTCGGTTTTCTTTCTCAATTCATCGGTCGGCTGGGCTGTCGGACTGTCGGGTATCAAGATTAAGACGACCGATGGGGGATCCAAATGGATGGGCGGCGGAGTTGCTATCATTGGCGACGACTGGTACTCTGTCTCGTACACAGACCAGAGCAACGGCCGAATCGTTGGCTTATCCGGCAAGATCCGTAAGACAACTGACGGGGGATCAACATGGACAACCCAAACGAGCGGGAGCGTGAGGAATCTTAGGGCTGTTCATCTCGTGAACGTTAACACCGGTTGGGGAGTGGGTGATTATGGGACGATCCTCAGAACCACGGATGGCGGCACGACGTGGACAGCAAAAGTGTCTGGAAACGCGCAAGATCTAAAAGCTATCTCATTCTCGGGAGAAGATTGTGGAATTGCCGTGGGGGCCGGGGGGACCATCTTCAACACCTCGAACGGTGGAACTACATGGACCAGTCGCTCGCTTGGCGCGACTATCTATTTCTATTCTGCTTTCATGCTCGATCCTGTGACCGGATGGGTTGTCGGACAGAGCAACAAAGTGTACAAAACGACCGATGGTGGTTCCACTTGGAGCGGTTACACACGTCCCACGACGATGTCGCAGCTACTGTCCGTGTTCTTTGCCGACGCCAATATTGGATGGACGGGTGGTGCGGGAGCTTCGGTGCTTAAGACAACCAACGGCGGAACGACTTGGACGGAGTACTTGTCCAGCGCGACTCCACGCTTTCTCAACTCAATCTTTTTTGTTGACACGAGGACAGGATGGGTTGCGGGTTCTAACAACGCGCCGATTCTGGGACTGATTTGTAAGTCAACTGATGGCGGACTGACATGGACTGAACAATACAGTCTTGCCGGGAAATCGCTGTATTCGATCTTCTTTGTCGATGCCCTGACGGGCTGGTGTGTTGGGGCCAATGGAACGATCCTCAAAACCACCAACGGCGGCGATAACTGGATAGCGCAGGTTAGCAATGAACCCTACACCACGCTCACCCAAGTCCAGTTCACAAGCACTACCAATGGGTGGATCGTCACATCGACCGGCGGCAAGTTGCTTCGAACGACTGACGGAGGAAGCACCTGGAATCCAATCAAGGGAGGCACGTTAACCCCGTTGCATGGTATTGCGTTTACCAGTAACTCGACCGGATGGATTGCGGGATATGGCGGATCGATTTTAAAAACCACCTCGGCAGGTACAACATCTGTTGATCCTCTCAGCGATCATTTCTCCCAAGCGCCGAAGGAATATGTTTTGTCTCAGAACTATCCAAATCCATTCAATCCGAGCACGATGATCAGCTACTCGCTACCAAAGAATGCTTCTGTATCGCTCAGAATTTTCAACACGCTGGGTCAAGAAGTCGCAGTTCTCGTCAAAGAACAAAATGAAGCGGGTTACCACCAGGCGACTTGGAACGCTACAGTCCCCAGCGGCATCTATTTCTACCGCTTGCAGGCAGGAGAATTCGTGGAGACGAAGAAGATGATATTGCTCAGGTGAGTTCGCAACGGCATCCTTCGGCTTGCCGCTGCTGAGATGAGACCGGCACGCCCGCCAAACCGTTTCATAGTCTCTTACGTGCTTTGGAGAGGAAGCATGCTACCCAAAACGATTGACTGTCCGCACTGCAACGTGGAGCTAGAGTTGGAGGAAAGTGAACGAAGTCTTGGATCGATCAAATGCCCTGCTTGTGGGAAGGAAATCGGATCGACTTACGCACTGCATGCGAAGAATCAGTGGATGCAGATCAAACAGAGGCGCGATGCATGGCTTGATGATTTTCTCGGTGAGGGGGTTAGGACAAGTAGAGAAATAAAACTCGCGGCAGGGCATCTCACTGCTAAGTCTGAAGGTCGAGATGGGGCTTACATCAAGACAACCAGGACCTATGACACTCGCGAGTACTTCCTGACTTTGCCGAGCACTGGGAGCAAAATTGAAGTTCTTCGATGTCCAGATTGTGGGGTCACGATTGAAGTTGAATTGTATCCATATGAAACAGGAATGGAACATCTTCGCGAACGCATTCTGACATATTCTTTCGCCATCCTACTGGGCATTATCCTGACGATCTATTCTGTTATTGCTTACAATATGCATATCAAAAATGACATCCTGAATTTTACCGCCGCAATGGGTTTTCTGTCTCTTTGGGGTACTATACCTGGTTTATCTAATACCATTAAGCGTAAGCAAACGTCTTTCTTCAAAACGATTCGTGTGCCAAGTGAGCATGGTGTCCTGTATGATTTCTATTACCCAAGGCTTTTTGACTCGAACCACACCAAGGGTAACTAACAAGAGTTTTTCTGACGCTCGCTCAATGCCATCGTTCGCAACGGCAACCTTCGGCTCCGCCGCAAGCGACACGACGCTGTGAGGACAACACTGCAGCTTGTTTCTGCGTAGTGCGCGCCGCGGCCAAGATATGTCAGCAAGCCAGAATGGGAGCAAAGTTGAATATGTCTAACGGCCTATCTGCCGGGCGCCTCTATCGGACCGGACCCATCCTCATGTGTGAACAAGGTGCGAGACTGCGAAGGCTTAACCTGGATATAGCCTCAGCCGATGCTGCACATTGGTGGGATACAGGAAAGGTCCCCCTGCGACCTACCCCGTTTGCTGGACAACAACCCAGACAAGCTATGAAGTTCTTCGAGTGCAAAGCCCCAGATGGAGACGGTTGTTGCTCAGACAATGCTTGCCCTTGTCCTCAGGTAGCCATTAAGCGCGGGAATGGATACCTCTTCGTAGATAGCCAACTTGTCGCTTTTCGCAGCAAGTACCCGGCGGAGAAAGATGCTGACTTGGCCATGGAGAGAGAAATCCGCAAGTCTCAGGCAGCACCACACGCGTATGGGGAGGACATTTGCGTGAGATGCATGCGGCCAGGTGCCCCGATCCGAAGAGTCTATGATCAGAGGTCTAACACCACAATTCCGTTGCGGGCATGCGGACGCTGCGTGGTCACCACATGGGCGACAAATTTCGCCGGGGGTGTCCTTGTCTCGGGTCTGTTGCTCGCTGTGGCCGCTGGTGCGGCGTGGCTCGGTGAGCACGAACTGTCCGATGGGATACTTCGCGACGTCGCCTTTCTCATCGCCGTCCTGCTCGGGTTCCTTGCTCTGGTCTTCCTGGGGTTTGCGGTGTTCAGCGGCCCGTTGTCTACCCTCGCGCACGACGGTAAGAACAGGCTGGACGCGATCAAAGCACTGCTCTCTTGTGACGAGCCCGAAAACATCGAGCGCGAAGAGTCATATGTGAAAGCGCTGAGTTTTCTGAAGGGGGATCTCGCGTGGGCGCCGGGCACACTCACATTTGTTCTACGGGAACAGTTGCAGAGTAGAAGCGCGGGCATAGTGTGGAGCCTACGCGCTGCAGCCGAAGTGCGCTCCGGGAAGGAACTAGAGCGAATGCTAAACGAGGTCGCTGACGCTTCGCCGATGCATGCAGGGAACGGCAGACTAGTGCCGGAAATCTTTGGCGATGGCAAGGTGGGGTGGACCGATGCCACACATCGAACAGTTGTCGAACTTGCGCGCCGCGCACTTGATGCCAGAAAGCGAGGCGCGAGCCAGCCAGCAAAAGTTCTGACGAGCGGGTCCGATCAACTTCAGTTTACACTACTCGCAGATCAAAAAGGGAGTGAATCGAAAAAGGCCGCGGAGAAAAACACCCCGGCAGACAATGCTGCGGTAATCACTCTCGTTTTCTCATTCATCCTAGGTCTCGTGGCTGTATGGTGGGAGCCGTTTGGATATCTCGACTTTTGGTGGAAGGTTTTGCTGTCTCTTGTTGCCTTTCCAGTGGCCGCGCTGGTTGGAGGATTGAGTGCCACGCTTATGGAACGGCTTCGTAAGCCAACCGGCAAGAAGTAGCTGAATCTCCGGAGTCAGGTACGATGCCGCCACTCGTGGGCTAGTGTGGGCAGGGTCATTCCATGTCGAAGTAGTCACAAAGCTCGGCTGGGCTCGTTCACTCGCTCAATGCCGTTGCTCACAAAATAATAGATACGAGGAGTTTGCCGCGGCATCTACTTCCATCAATACCAGACGGGAGATGCTCCGATCGGCTCAGCACGAGGATTTGTGGACAGGAAGAAGATTATTTTGCTCAGGTGAGTTCGCAACGGCACTGCGGTTTGCCTAAACGGTATACGCCACGCAGCTCAGGGGAGAGAGCATGGCGAGCCTGCAATTACCAAAAGGAGGATACTATGACCCCTAGATCGAGATTTCCGAAAGCGAAGATCGTTCAATGTCTTGCAGTCACCGCTATCTTCTTTTCTTCGTCTCTGGTTCTTGCCCTTGTCGGTTGCTCCCCTCAGGTCCATCTGCTATCCGGTGACTATTCGATCAAGCCTGAGGGCATCATGATGGTCACATTTAGTCGTCCTCTAGAGAAGGATGAGCGTCATAGTCTCATACGTTCTTCCATACACGATAACTTGTTCATTCAGGAAAAGGATCGGGGACTCTCGAAGGGCGGAAAACATCCAGACTCGGCCTTAAAGAAGATCATGCTTAACAAACAAAACATCAGAGAGCTCTGGGACGAACAAGAATCCAAATTACTGGCGAGCGGATTCAATATTGGGGGATTTGCTTTCACTATCGATCTCTCCACAAATAGCGTGGTAAGTACCAGCGTTCATTTCCTACGAAACGACAGACCAACAATCGGAACATACACCGTCGTTCTGAAGAATAGAAAGCTGATTACAGAATTTTCCCTGGGACGCACGAGCGATTTTGTAAAGCGCAATCAAGTCCTGAGCGTATTTCTACGGGATTGGAAAAACGTCGTCAAGCTTAGCGACGAAGGCAGGGAGACTCTGTTAAATCGATGGCAAGGCCG
>DOWV01000323.1:0-243 GCA_003519375.1 Bacteroidota bacterium | reverse complement strand
AGGCTGGGGCCGTAAGCTGGGTGAAATTGACGGGCGAGAAGCATTCCCGAAGCGCGAAGTCGATCTATACAGCTTTTTTGGCTCATCCATCGCTGAAGGCTTGAGATCGAATTCTGAATCTCCAGGGTCATTAGGTTACGCATTGGTTCACCCCGCCGGTAACAGACTTCTGCCCGACCAGGAATTCTATGTGGTTGACGATGGTGGGAGGGTTATTACTTCCCTAGTAATAGATAATTCTGG
>DOWV01000325.1 GCA_003519375.1 Bacteroidota bacterium | reverse complement strand
GGCGTCAGTGAGCAGAGGATCAGGCAGATCGCGGAACAGGTACTTTCCAAACTCGAAATCCGAAATACAAAATCTTGATGAAATCCGAAATACGAATATCGAAATCCGAAATAGTGCGTCGAAGATTTGGTGCTTCGTATTTCATATTTCCTTAGAATTTCGGTTTTCGGATTTCGTGTTTAAACCCCCGACAGGTATTATCTTCGTCTCACTACATCTCTGATCTTTCATGACACTCCTCATAGCCAACCCGGGCAGCACCTCGTTCAAGTGCAAACTGTACGATCTGGCTACAATGCAGGTTCTGTTCCAGGCAAACGTGGAACGGATTGGCGACAGAGAAGGGATCTACACATTCAATCGAGCCGGCGCTGAGAAAACGGAAATCAGGCAGCCGGTGCCTGATTATCCATCTGCTGTGAACCTTACGCTCAACTCGATGAAAGAGGCCCGCCTCATCGACGATCTCGCAGCTGTCGGGTTCAAAACAGTCCATGCAAAAGGCGTGACCGGATGCGTGGAGCTGACAGATGAAGTCGTCAAAGCGATGGAGGATTACCGATCACTGGCTCCTGTTCACACCGACGTTTATGTAACGGCGATCTCGGTGTTCAAGAGCCTTCTTCCGTCGATTCTCCGCGTTGGACTCTTTGAGACACATTTCCATGTGAACATCCCGCCCGAAGCATACTTATACGCCATCCCTTTTGAGTATTTCGAGAAGCATGGGATTCGCAAGTACGGATTTCACGGCGCATCTCATCGATACATCGGGATGCGTGCGAAACACCTGTTTGGTGCACGGAAAGTCATTTCCTGCCACCTCGGCGGAAGCTCCTCTATCTGCGCCATCAAAGACGGCTGGTCGATTGATACCTCGATGGGGATGAGCCCGCAAAGCGGTTTGCCGAATGCGAAGCGCGTCGGTGACCTTGACCCGTTTGCCCTCTTGTATCTGATGGAGCAGGAGAATCTGTCGGTGCAACAGGTCGGCAAGATCTTGATGTCGAAAGGTGGGATCTACGGAATCTCCGGGACCAGCGGGGATTTCCGGGATATCGAACGGGGGGTGGATAACGGCGACGAGCGGTCCGAGCTTGCCTTCAAGACGTTTGTCTATAATGTGAAGCGATACATCGGTGAGTATCTGGTCGCACTGAATGACGCCGATTGCATCGTTTTCACAGCCGGCGCGGGAGAACACTCGGCCCGCCTTCGGAAGGCGATTGTGTCCGACATGGAGAACCTTGGCGTCGTGCTCGACGATGACAAGAACAATGCCAATCCAAAAGAGGGACTCATCTCACACGACACTTCCAGGATTAAAGTGGCGGTAATACCGACAAATGAAGAGCTGATCGTAGCATCTGAAGTGAAACGGTACCTGGAACACAATCGGCCGTGAATGTGCACGTGATGTTCTGATGGAGGTCGATCAACGTATCTCTCTTCTCTAGGTACATCTAAGAAAGAGCTTGGCATCCTTCGACTCCGCTCAGGGCCGCTCCCCGCAATGACATGGCGGGTGTTGTGAGAAACTTCTAGAAATAACTCGATCAATCCCAGCAATGCGTGCACAGCTTCTCTTTCGGCAGCCCTATGGCGTCCACAAGATCGCAGAGCTTCTGATAACGCAGCGTTGAAAGGCCCAGCCGCTTCTTAATCTGCTCTACCATCGCCTGATACCTGGCATTGTCGGGATCCGAGTATTCCTTCAGATCTTTCCTTTCCTCTCCTTCGAGCTCCTTCACCGCGATGTGAGTTGCAAGATCCATATTCGATCTTGAGCGGCTGAAGTTCAGAAACTCGCAGGGATAGGTGAGGGGCGGACATGCGATCCGCATGTGGACTTCCTTCATTCCTGCCTGGTGCAGGTCGCGGATGTTGTCCTTGAGCTGCGTGCCCCGGACGATGGAGTCGTCGAGGAAAATCCCGCTTCGCCCTTTGATGACCGACTCGTTCGGTATGAGCTTCATTTTCGCCACGAGGTCGCGCATCGTCTGGCTTTGCGGCATGAAACTCCGTGGCCAGGTGGGCGTGTATTTCGCATAGGGCCGCTTGAGCGGAATGCCCCGGGCACTGCTGTATCCGTAGGCGTGGCCGATACCTGAGTCCGGGATCCCGGCGACGAAGTCCGCCACAGTGGTATCATTGCGTGCGAGAGCGGCGCCGCAGCGGTAGCGGCACTCATCGACATTGACTCCCTCGTAGGACGAAGGGGGGTAGCCGAAATAGACCCAAAGGAAAGCGCATACCTGCATTGTATCAAGCGGTTTTCGGAGCACTTCGTATCCGTCGGCAGTGATCCGGACGATTTCGCCGGGTCCGAGGTATCTCTCGATCTCAAAATTCATGTTGGGAAATGCACACGTCTCAAATGCAACGGCATAAGCCCCGTCTTTCCTGCCTACCACGATCGGTGTTCTTCCAAGCTTGTCGCGCGCTGCAACAATGCCATCCTCCGAAAGGATCAGCATCGAGCAGGATCCTTTCACGAATTCATAAACATTCTCGATACCCGAAGTGATCGTATCTCCGTCGGCAATCAGCATCGCGACGAGTTCTGTGGGATTGATGGCGCCGTGACTTATCTCCGAGAACGTGCGCCGCTGTGCAAGGCATCGTGTCTCCAGCTCGGCGATATTGACAATCCGGCTTACGGTGGCGACCGCAAAACGACCCATGTGCGATGTAACGAGGATCGGTTGTGCTTCATTGTCGCTGATGACACCGATCCCCATGTTTCCAGAGAACTCGTTCAGGTTCGCTTCAAACTTGTTTCTGAAATAGCCGTCTTCCAGACTGTGGATGGCGCGCTGAAAACCTTTCTCGGGAGAGTATATCACCATCCCGGCTCGCTTGGTGCCGAGATGAGAGTGATAATCGGTGCCGTAGAAGACATCATCGACGCAACTGGTTTTTGAGACACAGCCGAAGAATCCGCTCATACTTTTCCTGTCGTGCTACTGCAGTGCAATGGTCTTGTTGAATCCGAGGTCTGCACGAAGTGTTCATGCAGTCGGTTGGGGGGGAACCAATTCGATTAGAATATAACGAATTTTGATTTGCCTATGAGGAAGAAATCTTCGTAGTCCGACAAAACAGCGCCGCATCCTGAGCGAAGTGAGTCCACACGAAGTGGGGACGAACGAAGCCGACCCTTCGACTCCGCACGGGACGATCCTTAGAAGCTCCGCTCAGGGTGCGAGCGCTTTTTTGGCGCCCCCCAAAGAAACTAGCCGCATCCTGAGCGAAGTGAGTCCACACGAAGTGGGGACGAACGAAGCCGACCCTTCGACTCCGCACGGGGTGATCCTTAGAAGCTTCGCTCAGGGTGCGAGGCCGTTTTTTTGATGGCCTCCTCTCAAAACATAGCCGCATCCTGAGCCCGTCGAAGGATGCCCTGGGCTGGCTTGATTGTGGGACCTCAGCGCCCCCTTCGACTCGTCCCGAAAAGAGCGGGACTCGCTCAGGGTGCGAATCATTTTTGGGGAGGACCAAAAAGCGTTGCCGGATCCCGAGCGCTCGCCCGCCTGAGCTCTTTTGCGAAGGCGGGAAGTCGAGGGATCGAAGGATGCTCTGAGTCAGCAACAAGGCGAGAACTCGGTAATCGCACACCGATTTACACTGATGCTACTGATCAACACAGACAAGAATAATCATTAATAAAGTTCGAAACCTCTTGTGAACATCTCTAACATCTGTGTATTCTGTGTGCTATTACAGTCGAGCCAGGGTGTTTTCGATAGAACGAAAACCTGATACT
>DOWV01000169.1:17985-24439 GCA_003519375.1 Bacteroidota bacterium | reverse complement strand
TGGGTCATGCTGGCGACGATTCCAGGATTCATTGTAGCCGCAACCGCCAAGATCGATCCGCTCTACGGAAAAAAAGTGGATAAGGCTCCGGCTTGATTCGGTTTGATTCTCGAGACATTGCTTCGTAATTTTCGACCCCTTTTTCTTTTCAAGGTTCATAGTGTACCGGCGAATCTGTCCGAAAAACGGACCCGCCCGGGTACTCCGTCGTGCATCGCATGATGCCGTGAATCGTGGTGCTTAAACAGGAATCATCAACGTGACCCGAATGCCCAAGACTCTTCTTTCCCTGGCTCTCCTCGCCGCCATCGCGATTGGATGCAGCGCTCAAGAACCTGTTACCCGGCACGAGCCCGCCCCGGCGATTACTGCCCCGACGTCCACCTGGGTCGAGTCGACGCTCAAGCGGCTCACGCTGGAGGAAAAAGCGGCTCAGCTTGTGTTCTTTGCCGCGCCCGGGAGCTACCTGGCCGAGAATTCAGACGCCTGGCGTGAGATGGAGCGCTTCGCCGCCAGGAGAAGAATCGGCGGTTTCGTCTTCTCGATCGGCGATGTTTATGAATACGCGGTGCAGCTGAACCGGCTCCAGAAGCTGGCCGAAGTGCCGTTGCTCGTGGCGGGTGATTTTGAATACGGGGTGGCGATGCGGGTTCGGCGCGCAACGACGTTCCCGCGTGCCATGGCGATCGGAGCCACGCGCAATGTGCGCTATGCTTACGAAGCCGGCCGCATAACGGCCCTCGAGGGCAGGGCCCTCGGCGTTCATCAGAATTATGCCCCGACGGTTGATGTGAACAACAACCCCCGAAACCCGGTGATCAACACCCGCTCGTTCGGCGATGACGTCAAGCTCGTCAGCGACATGGGTGTCGCCTACACGAAGGGGACGCAGGACGGCGGGATGATCGCGACGATCAAACATTTTCCCGGTCACGGTGATACCGATGTCGACACGCACCTGGGGCTCGCGTCGCTGAACTACGACAAGAGCCGCTATGAATCGGTGGAGTTTCCTCCCTTCAGAGCTGCCATCGATGCCGGTGCCATGTCCGTCATGGTCGGCCATATCGCAGTCCCCGCCTATGATACTGCACCGGGCATACCGGCGACCGTCTCGAACCGGATTACCACGGGGGTCTTGCGCAATCAACTTCAGTTCAACGGACTGATCGTGACCGACGCCATGCGCATGCGCGGCGTCTCCTCGCGATATGGTCCGGGCGAAGCTTCGGTGCTTGCCCTGAAAGCCGGAACGGACATCGTTCTCATGCCTGCCGATATCGATGTCGCTATTGACGCGATTGTCGCTGCCGTGCAAAGGGGCGAGCTCGAAGAAGCGCGCCTCGATGCCTCGGTATCCAGGTTGCTCGCGCTGAAGCAATGGGCCGGCCTTGACCGCGACCGCTTCGTCGATGTAGATAAGATCGCTGGTATTGTCGATTCCCGGGAACACGGGGCTCTCGCGATGGAGATCGCCAGAAAGGCGGTCACCGTCCTTGGCAACGAGTCTTCGATCCTCCCGTTATCGACGGTCGATAATAGAAAGTTCATCGATATCGTCATCTCCGACACGGAGAATCCGTCCTCAGGCCGGAATTTCCACTCGCTCCTCAGAAGCCGCCGCTTGAATGCGGAGTTCGCGAAGGTCGACAGCCGGAGCAATGACGCTGAAGTCGATGCAGCAATCCTGCGTGCCGGGGATGCGGACGTGATTCTCCTCCAGCTCCACCTCTCCGTTCGTTCCGGCGAAATGAGCGGCTTTATCAGCAGGAAACAGAAAGACTTTGCAGCACGTCTCGCCTCGCTGGGTAAGCCGGTCATCGCATGCTCCTTCGGGAATCCGTACGTCATCATGGAACTTCCGAATGTGAGCGCCTACGTCTGCGCATACTCCGATGCGGAGGTGATGCAGAACGCCGTTGCGGAGGTCGCGTTTGCAGAAGAGCCGGCCCAGGGAAATCTCCCGATCAATATTCCGGGGCGCTACAAATTCGGCGAGGGTGTGCGGTACGACAAAACACGGCTGCGCAAGGGTGAGCCGGAGGAAGCGGGCTTCACGCGTGAAGGACTGGAAAAAGTCGATGCGGTCGTGGAGAAAGCGATCAAGGACTCTGCGTTCCCGGGTGCGGTGCTCGTCGTCGCTAAAGACGGCATGATCGTCCACGAAAAGGCGTACGGGATGTATGACTATGCTCCCTATGCGAAGAGCGTCGAGACGAACTCCATCTTCGATCTCGCATCTGTCACGAAAGTGATTTCCACGACAAGCGCCGTCATGAGACTTGTGGGAGAAGGAAAGCTCAATCTCGACGATCCGGTCGTGAAGTACTTCCCGAAATTCGGGCAGAACGGGAAAGAGCGCATCACACTCTATAATCTCCTGGTTCACAATTCCGGCCTCGTCGCCTGGGGCAAGTTCTATGAAAAGTGTAAGACGCCCCAGGAACTCATCGACACAGTTTTTGCCGCCCGGCTGACGTACAAAACCGGCGACACGACGATTTACAGCGATCTCGGGTTGATGACGACGTTCAAAATCATCGAAAAAGTATCCGGGGCGACGCTGGACAAGTTCGTCGATTCCGTGTTTTTCAGACCTCTCGGTATGACCAGCACCATGTACAATCCGCCCGAGCGGCTCTGGAATCGCGTGATGCCGACGGAGGTCGATAACAACTGGAGAAAAACTGGTTTGGCCATCAAAGGGACTGTGCATGACGAGAATGCGTGGGCTCTGGGAGGAGTTTCCGGGCACGCGGGATTGTTCTCAACGGCGCCGAATCTGGTCGTACTCCTTCAGATGCTGCTGAATGGCGGAACCTACGGCGGTGAGCGCTATCTTGACGAAGATGTGATCCGGCGATTCACGACGCGGCAATCGCAGAAGAGCTCTCGCGGAATCGGATGGGATACCAAGGCCTCGCCTCGTTCATTTGCCGGGCGCTCGATGTCCGAGAAGACATTTCTTCACACCGGATTCACGGGGACCTCGGTCGTGGCCGATCCAACCAGAAACCTCATTATCGTGTTCCTGACGAACCGCGTGAATCCTACACGCAACAACCAGAAAATCAACTCTGTGCGGCCGCAGGTGCACGAGGCCGTGGTGAAGGCTCTGAAAGTCGAACAGCAATAACAGCCAATAAAAGGAATCCTGGTATGGCAATTTCAGCATTCAAAAACGAAGCCCTCACCGATTTCACAAAGCCGGCGAACAAGAAATCGATGGAGCAGGCGCTGTTGAAAGTGAAGTCGATGCTCGGTAAAGAATATCCGATTGTGATCGGCGGCGAAGAGATCTTCACGCAGAACAAGATCACGTCGCTCAATCCCTCGCGTCCCTCTGAAGTCGTCGGCGTTTTTCAGAAGGCCGACGTGAATCTTGCAGGCAAGGCGGTGGATACCGCCGCAGCGACATTTGAAACGTGGAAGTTCGTCGACGCGAAAAAGCGTGCCGACTATCTTTTCAAGGCTGCGAAAATCATGAGGAAGCGGAAACACGAGTTCAGCGCTGTGATGGTCTATGAGGTAGGGAAGACCTGGCCCGAAGCCGATGCCGATACCG
Source organism: Bacteroidota bacterium (assembly GCA_003519375.1). Taxonomy (GTDB): domain Bacteria; phylum Bacteroidota; class Ignavibacteria; order UBA10030; family UBA10030; genus UBA9647. The sequence goes on along the minus strand of DOWV01000169.1, from coordinate 20,874 downwards.
CAGAGGCAATCGACTTCATGGAATTCTACGCGCGCGAGATGCTCCGCTTCGCCGCGAAACAGCCGGTCACGAAGATCCCGACGGAAAAAAACGAGGTGGTCTACATCCCGCTTGGTGCCGGTCTGGCGGTTCCACCGTGGAATTTCGCCCTCGCGATTCTCACCGGCATGGCTTCGGCGGCGATTGTCGCAGGCAATACCATCGTCCTGAAGCCGTCGAGCGACTCACCACTGACGGGCTGGATGTACTTCGACCTGATGCGCGAGGTCGGAGTGCCTCCCGGAGTTATCAATTTTGTGTCGGGCCCGGGCGGCTCATTCGGCGACGCTGTCGTGGCGCATCCGAAGACCCGGTTCATTTCGTTCACGGGCTCAAAGGAGGTCGGCATTCACATCAACGAGCTCGCGGCCAAAGTACAGCCGGGACAGATCTGGCTCAAACGCGTTGTCGCAGAGATGGGCGGGAAAGATTCCATTGTCATTGACGACCAGACGAACCTCGAAGCCGCGGCGTCGGCAACGATCGCATCGGCGTTTGGCTTCCAGGGGCAGAAGTGTTCAGCGGCCTCGCGTGCAATTGTTGTGGAGAAAGTGTATGATAAGTTCGTCGAACTGATCCGCGCGAAGGCGTCGAAGCTTACGGTCGGAGAATCCGACCTTCCGTCGAACTACATGGGTCCGGTCGTCAATCAGGGCTCCGAGCAGAAGATTCTCGGGTACATCCGAAAGGGTCTCGAAGAAGGTGGCCGCCTGATTGCCGGCGGACGCAAAGCCGACGGCACAGGGTACTTTATCCAGCCGACGGTCATTGCCGACGTTGATCCCAAAGGCACCATTTCGCAGGAAGAGATCTTCGGACCTGTCCTGGCAATCATCAAGGCGAAGGATTTCGATCACGCCCTCGAGATTGCGAATAACACAGAATTCGGTTTGACCGGCGGCGTCTGGACGACCAACCGGAAGAAGATCGAGAAGGCCAAGAAGGTTTTCCACGTCGGCAACTTCTACATCAACCGGAAGATCACGGGAGCGCTCGTCGGAGTTCACCCCTTCGGTGGATTTAACCTGTCGGGTACCGACTCGAAAGCCGGCGGACGCGATTACCTGCTTCTGTACCTGCAGGCCAAGTCGATTTCGGAGAAGGTGAAGTAGACCGCCTGAAATCCGTGCGGGAATCCGGTCGGAGGACCTATGAACTCGCCAGAGTACATACAGTGCCGCCATTGCGGCGACGAGATAACATCGGATAGCGAATACTGTCCGCATTGCGGCTCTCTTTTTTCGGAGACCGGCGGCGTGTGGTGTGACAATCATCCGGAAGTGGAAGCGGCCGGAATCTGCATCATCTGCAGAACGCTGGTCTGTGCCGGGTGCGGCAAAGCAGTGCATGGGAAATTCCTTTGCCACGACCATGCAAAAGTTGAAGTCCGGCAGGATTGGGCCCGCGTCTTCCAGTCGACCGAAATCAACGACAGCACGCTCGTTAAGGCATTCCTGGAATCGAACGGGTTCAAAGTGCTGGGCCAGAATTTCAATCCCATGGGCTACGTCTGGGACGGCGGCGGAGATTCTTCGCTCTCGCGGAGTGCGATCAGCAAGCCGGCGAAGGTGTTTGTGCCTATTCCGGAGTATCTGAAAGCCGAAGCAGCGCTCGCGGAGTGGAAATCGGGAGAAGCAGAGCCGAACGAAGAAGACATGCGCAACAGACCATAGTTCTTAGTTCTGAAGGAGACACGATGAAAATTCATGAGTATCAGGGAAAAGAGATTTTGAAAAAATTCGGTGTGCCGGTACCGATCGGGAAGGTCGCGTTCAGCGTTGATGAAGCGGCGAGAGCGGCGGAAACCATCGGAGGCCCGGTGTGGGTCGTCAAAGCCCAGATTCACGCCGGCGGCCGGGGAAAGGGCGGGGGAGTAAAACTCGCGCGCAGCATTGATGAGGTGCGTGACCGCGCATCGGAGATCCTCGGCATGCGGTTGGTGACGCATCAGACCGGACCCGAAGGGAGAATCGTGAAACGCCTGCTTGTCGAGCAGGGAATGAACATCGCCCGGGAGATGTATGTCGGCATCACGCTCGATCGGGCACGGTCGCAAAACGTTGTGATGGTGTCGACGGAGGGCGGCGTGGAGATTGAGAAAGTCGCGGCGGAGACTCCGGAGAAAATTCTGAAAGAGTACGTGGCACCCTCGATCGGATTGCAGCAATTCCAGGCGCGGCGGCTTTGCTTCGGTCTCGGCCTTTCCGGGGAAGCCTTCAAGAACGGCGTGAAATTCATGCTGGCACTCTACAGAGCGTACGAAGCGTCCGATGCATCGCTCGCAGAGATCAATCCTCTCGTCATCACGCAGGAGGGAATGGTGCTCGCCCTTGATGCGAAAATGAATTTCGATGACAACGCCCTCTATCGCCATCCGGAAATCCTCGCCATGCGAGATCTCGACGAGGAGGATCCGCTCGAGATCGAAGCGTCGAAGTCGAATCTCAACTACATCAAGCTCGACGGAAACGTCGGGTGCATGGTGAACGGCGCAGGACTCGCCATGGGGACGATGGACATCATCAAACTCGCCGGCGGCATGCCGGCGAATTTTCTCGATGTCGGCGGCGGAGCCAGTGCAGAGACGGTGGAGGCCGGATTCCGCATCATCCTGAAAGATCCGAATGTGAAGGCGGTGCTCATCAACATCTTCGGCGGGATTGTCCGCTGCGACCGGGTAGCCAACGGAGTCGTGCAGGCAGCCAAGAATGTCCAGGTGAGCGTGCCGATTGTTATCCGCCTTGCCGGCACAAACGCTGAACTCGCTGCCGATATCCTGAAGAACTCGGGCTTGAGTTTCCTCGTCGCCGACAGCCTGAAGGATGCCGCCGAGAAGGTCACGAAGGCGAT
>DOWV01000169.1:2668-17814 GCA_003519375.1 Bacteroidota bacterium | reverse complement strand
CGCGCCGTTTGGATGCTTGCCACAAAAATCGCGATCAGCTGATTGCACTCATCGAGAGCTTCGGCGATGCGGGGTTCCAATTCGGCAGGACCAAGTCGTTTCGAGATTCGAAGTGATACAGAGGTCTCCCGCAACTCTTTCAGGACGACCTTGAACTTGTGGATGAAGTCGCTCTTGGATTCTGCTCCTTGAGCTTCCCCGTAATTGAGTGCGGGTGATGTACCCGACCGTACCAGTTGGTTGGCCATGTGGTTGCCAGCTTTCGTGGGTGGAAGCGCCTCTGAGACAGTAATGATTCGCACTGCAAAATCTATCAGTCGCTCCTCAAGATCAAAGCCTTTGGTTTTCATGCCAGGTTCTCCTCCTGTTCTTCTGATGAGTATGTCACTAGCGCAAGGTAAAGATGAAATATCGGCTCAGGTAGCGAATTGCCTTTGCATTTGTTAATTCATGTGAATATCGAATATCGAACACCGAATGCAGAATTCTGAAGTTATGTTGTGGGACCCCCACTACGAGCCCGTCATCGGACTTGAAGTACACGCGCAGCTCCTGACGCAATCGAAGGCGTTTTGCAGCTGCTCGACAGACTTCGGGGCCGAGCCGAATTCGAACGTTTGTCCGGTTTGCCTCGGCATGCCGGGAGTCCTTCCGGTGCTCAATAAGAACCACGTTGAGTTCGTCCTCCGGATGGGTCTTGCAACACACTGCTCCGTCGCTCCACGATCAATCTTTGCGCGGAAGAACTACTTCTATCCCGACCTCCCCAAAGGGTACCAGATTTCACAGTATGAAGAGCCTGTTTGCTCGAACGGGTCGATCGAAATCGAATTCGGGGACGGCTCGAAGAAGACGATCGGCATCACTCGGATTCACATGGAAGAGGACGCGGGGAAATCGATCCACGATCAGGATGCAAGCACGCTCGTTGACGTGAATCGATGCGGAGTTCCGCTCATCGAAATCGTGAGCGAGCCCGATATGCGGTCTCCACGGGAAGCTTATCTGTATATGGTGAAGATCAGACAGCTCGTCACGTACCTGGGAATCTGTGACGGAAATATGGAAGAGGGGAGCCTCCGGTGTGATGCCAATGTCTCGGTCCGCAAGAAGGGTGAAACGCGGTTAGGCACAAAGACCGAGGTGAAGAACATGAACTCATTTCGGTTCGTCGAAAAAGCGCTCGAATACGAGATCAACCGGCAAATCGATCTTCTTGAACATGGCGAGAAAGTCGTTCAGGAGACACTTCTTTGGGATCCCGATCGCAGCATTGCCGTCCCGATGCGTTCAAAAGAAGAGGCGCACGACTATCGCTATTTCCCCGATCCTGATCTGGTCCCTGTCTTTATAAATGAGGAATGGATAATGAATGTCACATCATCGCTACCCGAGGATCCCGCGGTCCGGAGAGACAGGTTTGTCGCGGAGTACAGGATCCCGAAGTATGACGCCGAGATTCTCACGGAGGACAAGCCCCTGGCGGATTTCTTCGAAGGAGTTGTTGGAAAGTTGAAGGTCAGGAACGAGGAATCGTTCAAGCTGGCGAGCAACTGGACGATGGGCGATGTCCTTCGCGTCGTGAATGCTGAAAAAATCGCAATATCCGACTTCCCGGTATCCACGGCTCATGTCGCTCAGATGATCGACCTGATCACCGACGGGACGATCAGCAGTAAGATAGCCAAAGAAGTCTTCGAAGAAATGTTGAAAACGCGCGAAGCACCCGGCGTTGTCGTCGAGCGGAAGGGGCTGGTGCAAGTCAGCGACACCGGCGAACTGGAAAGGATCGTTGACGAAGTGCTCTCGGACAATGGAGCTCAAGTGGAGTCGTATCTCGCAGGGAAGACGCAAGTCTTCGGATTCCTTGTGGGGGCAGCAATGAAAGCGACAAAAGGAAAGGGGAATCCAAAGCTCGTCAATGAGCTGCTGAGGAAGAAGCTTGAGGGGAGGAAGTAGTGGAGTATTGGAGTATTCATATGATGCTACAAGAGTTTGCGCTCGTGTAAAAGATATCGCAAATGCATAAATTCAAAGGTCTCCACGTCTACAAGAAGGCATTGCAATACTCCAAATTCGTACGACAATCAACTACTCACATACTCAACACTGATCTACTCGGACAATACTATGCGTGCCAAGGTGATAGCAGGCAACTGGAAAATGAACAAAGACTTCCGTCAGACGGAAGAATTGATAGACGGATTGAAGAAATCCGTGAGCTTCGATTTGCAGGGCGTGAGTGTGATACTCTGCCCTCCGTTTACATCGCTGGAATTGGCTGCCAGGCTCGTCAAGGGAACACCCTTCGCAATCGGTGGACAGAACATGTACTTCAAGGACGAAGGAGCATTTACCGGCGAGATTGCTCCTGCCATGCTGAAGAGCGTCGGATGCCGATATGTTATCCTTGGTCACTCCGAGCGCCGTCAGTTTTTCGGCGAGACGGATGAGTTCATCAACAAGAAAGTGAAAAAGGCGCTGGCGAGCGGCTTGATTCCCATCGTGTGCGTCGGTGAAACGCTCCAGCAAAGGGAACAGAACATCACCGAACAGATCGTCACAGCACAGGTGCGTGGAGTTCTCAGCGATGTCTCCGCCCAAAACGCAGAGAAGCTGATTCTCGCTTATGAACCAGTGTGGGCGATCGGAACAGGGAGAACCGCCACGCCGCAGCAAGCCGAAGACGTTCACGCGCTGATTCGGAAGCTCCTCACGGAGCTCTATGGCGGAACAACGGCAGAGCGGGTCATCATTCAATACGGAGGGAGTGTGAAAGCCGACAATGCTGCCGACCTTCTCTGGCAGCCAAACGTTGACGGCGCACTCGTCGGTGGTGCGTGCCTCAAGGCTGACTCATTTTCGGCGATCATCAGGGCCGCGGTCGCCAGGAAGTAGGCCTCTCTTCATGGACGCGATCTCCGGTGAGAGAGTCATCACCCTTGCATTTCGCCGATATCCGTGAGTGGGCGTGTTTGCGTTCGTTTTCCAGTGCTGTTCCACGAACGCTGCTTCATGTTCTTCAATTGATGGCCAGAAATCTTTAAAATTATGGCGTTTAGACCCGTTCCCAGGTCTGATAATGCTATGATTTTCGTTGATTTCCGGCCATTTTTGTATTATATTCCCACCGACGTTTCACGGGGTTTTTTCAGTTCTGCCCCGTCCCTTTGCACACTACCCTCAGACAGAATTGACCAAAATACCTCTTACTTTTTACCGTATTCTCCCCCTTCTTCTCTCGCTTCTGGGCGTTTTACCTGGCGTTTCTGCGTTTGGACAGGTCACAATCTATGAAAACGGGCAGCCTACTCTTGTCGGTTCCGACGCCAGTGTGCATCTTGATAATCAGTATCGGCGCAAGATCGATCTCGCAGGGACCTGGTCGTATACGATCGACAACGAATCGTGGAAGGATGTCAAAGTTCCCTCCTCGTTCGATTACAAAGGCCGCATCACCTTCATGCGAAAGTTTACGCTCGATCGGGCCACGCTTTCCGCTTCTTCCTTTCATCTAATCGGACTGGGGATCAATCTCGATGCCGAGGTATACATCAACGATGTTTTTGTCGGCAGACACGTTGGCGGCTATACGACAGTCGATATCGACCTCCCTGAAAACGCCCTGCAGCTAGGCGGCGAAAATGCGATCAAGATCGTCGTTAACAACAACCTGAGTTCACGTTCAACGCTGCCGCTGCGAAAGCAGATTCTCGGATGGCGGGATTACTCTGGAATTGTGCGCGACATCTACCTTCTCGTGACACCGCGCCTCTGGATCGACCGGCTCGTCATTCACAGCAATCTTTCCCAGGACCTTGCACAAGGCTCGGTCGATGTCGTGGGGGTGCTCAACAGCAAACTCTCTGGCTCGGCAGGGGACACGCTGAGCGCTTTGGTGGGTTCAGGACAGCCTCTCCTCGCCGTCGATGTGATCGAAAAATCGAGCGGTGCGGTTGTGGGAAGCTCGGCGCCGCAGCCTGTGACGATCCAGCCGAACCGCGACTACGAAGTCCGCGCATCTGTCGTCGTCAAGACTCCGCGCGTGTGGAGTCCGGAGACTCCCGATCTCTACACGGTGCGTGCGAGGCTTTTTCTCCAGCAGGCAAGAACCGTGCGAGGGATCGATGAGCTGGAATGTGTTACCGGATTCCGGCGATTCGATATTGTCGGAAATGCGTTTCAGTTGAACGGAAAGCCGGTTGTGCTTCGTGGTGTGGTGTGGCATGAAGATGTTGCCCGCCGCGGCGGCTCGCTCACCTACGAGCAGATGGAAAAAGATATCACGCTGATGAAGACGTTGGGAGCAAACGCCGTTCGCTTCGCGTTCCACCCTCCTCATCCTTACATCCTCAGTCTATGCGATCGGTACGGCTTGCTGGTGTTCGAAGAGATTCCGGCAGTCAGTGTGCCTTCGGAGATTCTCGACCAGGAGAACTTCAAGCTGCTGGCTGAGGCGGCGATAAGCGAAATCATCGAGCGCGACAGGCATCGTCCGTCGGTGGTCGCCTGGGGGATCGGAGATGACTTCCATTCATCCGATGACCGGACACGCGGTTTCGTGGAACGCCTGGCCGGGACGATTGCGAAGCTCGATGCCCGCCCTGTCTATTTTGGTTCCCGCGTGTTCGCGTCCGATCAATGCGCAGGCAAGATCCCCATCGCCGCTTTCCGTCTTTCATTCGATAAGAGCAGCCAGCTCAAGAGCGCCATGCAAACATGGGTACGCGAGCACACCGGACAGCCTGTGGTCCTTCTGGCGTACGGAAAGGATGTGGAACCCGAGAATCGGAACGGCTGGAGCGATCCGATGTCCCAGGAAGCGCAGGCTGAATTCTTCAAGAAGAGCTACCAGTCGATCGGGGAAGCGGGGATCGCCGGATCGTTCATCGATGCGTTTGCCGACTGGAGAGGTGATCGGCCATGGATGTCGATCGGGAGCGGCGATCGCACGGTCTATCGTGTCGGTTTGCTCAGCTATGGCCGCGAGAAGCGGGCATCGTTCGAGATGGTGAAACTGATCTACAACGGCGAAAAAACCACAGCCCTTCCCATCGGACGCTACCGCGCCTCGTTTCCCGTCGCACACATCGTCTGGGGTTTCGCGGTGATTTTTGTCATTGCGTATCTCTACCATTACAACCGCCGGTTCAACGAATCATTCAAGCGCGCGTTGTTACGATCGTATAATTTCTATGCGGACCTGCGTGACGTGCACACAGTCTCGATTCCGCAGACTATTATTCTCGCGGCATCCGTTGCCGTGACGCTGGGGGTTATCGCGTCCGGCATTCTCTACCGCTTCAGGACAGATTCGCTTGCCGACTCGCTCGTGACAATCGTGTTCGTGTCCGACAGCCTGAAAGAGAAACTGATCTCCGCCGTGTGGCAGCCGTTTCTTGGCATACTGGCCTTCTCCGTCGTGTTTCTTGCCGTCTACCCGGTGATTGCTCTGTTCATCAAGCTCTTTGCCTTCCTCGTCAAACGGAGGGTCTCGTGGTACCACGCCTTTGCAGTGGCTGTGTGGGCCACCCTGCCGATTGTTCTCCTGAGCCCGGTGGGGATGGCGCTGTTCAAGCTTCTTCAGGCTGAGCTCTATGTGATCCCGACATTTGCTCTCATCGGGGTCTTCGTCGTTTGGTCCTTCCTGCGTATTCTGAAGGGGATATCGGTGATTTACGATGTGAGCAGGGTGAAGGCATACGCAGGCGGATGTGCCGTCGTCCTGATGATTCTGGGAGGGTTGTTTGCTTACTACGAAACGACCTATGCGTTGACGGCGTACGTCGAATTCTTCATCCAACTAGGCCGGAGCCTCAGTTAATGTATCTCTCGAAGCTCGAAGTGTTCGGTTTCAAGTCGTTTGCTCAGAAAATCAATCTGTCCTTCGACTCCGGAATCACCTCGATTGTCGGCCCCAACGGGTGCGGCAAAACAAACGTCGTCGACGCCATTCGCTGGGCGCTCGGCGAACAACGGCCGACGATGCTTCGCAGCGACAAGATGGAAGACGTCATCTTCAACGGCACCAAGAACCGCAAACCCCTCAGCATTGCCGAAGTCTCCCTCACCATCGAAAACACCAAAGGTATCCTTCCATCCGAATACAGTGAAGTCGTTGTCACCCGGCGAGTCTACCGCTCCGGTGAGAGTGAATACTACCTCAACAAGACGCTCTGCCGCCTGAAGGATATCCGGGATCTCTTTATGGATACCGGCATGGGCTCGGACGCGTACTCCGTCATCGAGCTGAAAATGGTCGAGACAATCCTGAGCGACAGCGCGGAAGAGCGCCGTCGGTTGTTTGAGGAAGCCGCAGGGGTCACGAAGTACAAGCACCGGCGCAAAGAGGCGTACAGAAAACTCGAATCGGTCCAACACGACCTGACGCGTGTCAGTGACATCGTACGGGAAGTGCAGAAGGCGGTCAATTCGCTCGAACGGCAGGCGCACAAAGCCGAACGATACAACGAGCACGCCAGGCAGGTTCATGTGCTCGAGACCACACTCCTCGCTCGTGAGTATGCAAGCGTCGTCACGAAGATTGCGCCGCTCCAGGATCAACTGAACCTGGCGGTGACTGAGAAATCGAAAATACACGTTGAGCTCTCGCAGGAGGAAACGCTCCTCGACGTTCTTCGGACGGAGATGGATGAGCTCGAAGACCGGATGTCCGAAGTGCAGACGGCGTACTCGGATCAGCAGGTCAAGGTCCATCAGTCGGAGCAGACGATTGCCACATCGAACGAACGCAGGCGGTCGCTGACGGTCAACATTGAACGCTACGAGAAAGAAAAGATTCAGATCCGCCAGCGGGAAGAAGTGCTGGGTCAGCGCCACGAAGAATTGCGGGCGAAACTCGCGGGCGTTCAGCAGAAGACGCTCGCAGCGGAAGAGACGTATCGGCAGAAGAAAGACGAACTCGACCGGTTCGAGCAGCAGCTGAATGAGAAAAAGGCGGAGATGAAGGCCCAGCAGGACCGCGTGATCGCGCTGATGCAGGCAGGGTCCGAACTGCGGAATCGCGAAGGACAGCTCAAGGCCAGAACCGAAAACCTCCGCGGTCGGATTGATTACACCGGAGAGGAAAACCAGGTTTCCAAAGACGAGATCGAGAAGAATGCCGAGCTCGTGCTCCATCTCTCCTCCGAGGACCGCGAGTTTCGCCGGAAGCATGCCGAAGCAGAAGTGCGCGTCCACCAGATGGAAGCCAGAAAAGTGGAGCTGCAGAAAGAACTCGAGACCTTGCGCGACCGCGACTTCGAGATGCGGAGCACCATCGAGCGCAAACAGGCAAAGATGGATTTCCTCAAAGGGCTCGTCGAGAATTTCGACGGGTACTCTGAGGGAGCTCGCTACCTGATCACGAGCGGTGATTGGAAATCGATCGTCGAGACGACCGTCGGCGAAGCGGCCGCAGTCGATCCACGCTATCGCGTGGCGGTCGAATCCTCGCTCGGTGAAGCCTCGGGATATGTCATCGTTTCGTCCATCGATCATGCCTATGCTGCAATCGAGTACCTGAAGAAACACCAGAAGGGCAAAGCGACGTTTATCTGCCTGGACCGGCTCCCGAAGTTGATGGATCACCGTCCGCTTTATACCGACCCCGGCGTCATCGGTTGGGCCAGCAGCCTGGTTCATGCGGATGACCGGTTCAGGGAGCTCTACAGGGTTCTCCTTGACGACACACTGGTTGTCGCCGACGTGGACGTAGCGCGAACGGTGGTCGGGCGCGACAAGGGAATTCGGTGCGTCACGGTGGAAGGCGAAATCGTGACGAACAAAGGTGTCGTGCGCGGCGGAAGCGTTCGTCAGGATGAAGGCGGGCACATCGGCGGCCGGACACAGATCGAAGAGATGGCGGAGGAGATTCGCGGGTTCCAGCGCCAGCGCGACCGGCTCTTGAGGGAAGTTGAGGAGAAGACCGATGAAACGGGACGCATCGATGTCAAGCACTTGCTCGAAGAGGCAAAGTCGTTCGAACAGGAAATGACGTCGGTCGAGATTCGCATCGCCCAGCTGGAATTTGAGAAGAAGCGCGCTCACGAAACCATCGAGCGCAACGAGCTTGAGGCGCAGAAGCTCCAGCAGGAAATCGGAGCCCTCGTCAACGAGCTGAATTCCCTCGGTCCGGAAATCGAACAACTCGAAGCTCGGAAATCAGAGGCTGAGCGCCTCTCCGGAGCAGCTGCAAGCGAACTCGAGACGATGGAAGCGCTCTGGAACGAGTACTCCCGCATCGCGAATGAAGCGAACGTCGAGGTCCTTTCGCTGAAAGGCGAAGAACGAAGTATCCAGCAGGATATCGACCACACGGCCTCGACCCTCAGCTCCATGGCGGCGACCTTTGAGCAGCGTACAGCCGACATTCTGGCCGCGCGCCAGGAAATCGAAAATCTCACGACCGAAATGACCGAGATTGAGGATGTTCTCGCTGCCGCGCGCGAAGAGCTGAGTTCATTAAGCGAAAAGAAGAAAGGGATGGAGAAAGAGGTCGCCGTCAAACGCGGCCAGGTGCATGAGATCGAGCTCAAGCTGAAAGACGAACGGCTCCGCCACGAAGGCTCCTTGAAGGCGGCCCACGATCTCGAGATCAAGATCCAGGAACTCACCATGAAGGGTGAGAATCTGAAATCGCGCGCCAGGGACGAGTTCGATCTTGACCTGCAGCTTCAGACGTTTGAGGATAATGAGACGTTTGATTTTCACGCGGCTCGCGAAGAAGTGCGGACACTGAAAGAAAAAATCCGCGCCCTGGGTGCGGTCAATTTTGCGGCCTTCGACGAGTACAAGAGCGAAAAAGAACGTCTTGATTTTGTGAACGCCCAGAGGAAGGATCTGGTTGAGTCCGAGCAGACATTGATGGCGACGATCGAAGAAATCAATACAACGGCGCAGCACCAGTTCCTCGGGACGTTCGGTAAGATCCGCGAAAACTTCATCACAACGTTCAAAGGATTGTTCGACGAAGGCGATGAGTGCGATCTCCGCCTTGAGCCTGATGTCGATCCGCTCGAAGCGCGCATCGAAATTATCGCGAAACCACGCGGCAAGCGCCCGACTTCGATCGATCTTCTCTCAGGAGGAGAGAAAACGCTGACGGCGATTGCGCTCCTGTTCGCAATCTACCTCGTCAAACCGAGTCCGTTCTGTATCCTGGACGAAGTCGATGCCCCGCTCGATGATTCGAACATCGACCGGTTCACAAGAATCATCAGAAAGTTCTCGGACAACACACAGTTCATCGTCGTGACGCATAATAAGCGCACGATGGAGGCGGCCAACGCGCTCTATGGCGTGACCATGGAGGAGGAGGGAGTCTCGAAACTTGTCTCTGTGAGGTTCAACGAGACTGTGCCGAGCAAGTAGGGCCGACGGCGGATGATGCGCATTTATAGTGATTTCGACGGGACCATCGCGGTTCACGATATCGGTAACAAGCTGTTTCAGAAGTATGTCGGACCGAAGGCCCTCGAGATCGTGAAGCACTACCTGAATGGTACGATGACGGCCCGTGAATGCCTGACGCAGGAATGCGCTGCGGTCCCGAGCGTCACGGCGAAAGAACTGGAATCGTTCGTTCACCAGTTTTCCCTCGACCCCTCCTTTGGAGCGTTTGTCGAGTTCTGCAGGCACCGGAATATTCCGCTCGTTGTCCTGAGTGACGGACTTGACTTCTATGTCGAGCGCCTTCTGAAGAAGCACGGTCATCAAGGGCTGCCGTTCTATTCGAACCACCTTGAATTCGTACAGCAGGGGGGAGTGACGAAAATGGTTCCGTCGTTCCCTTACACCGACGCCGAGTGTCCTCTCTGCGGCAACTGCAAGCGGAACCATCTCCTGACACTTTCCGGAGACGACGATATCATTGTGTACATCGGAGACGGGATCTCCGACCGTTGTCCTGTCCGGTTTGCCGACATCGTCTTCGCAAAGGGGAGTCTGATCCGATACTGCCAGGATCAGAATGTGACGTACCACGAGTTTCGTGATTTCACCGATGTGATGAGCCGGCTGGAGCTCCTTCTAAAGCGAAAACGGATCAGGAAGCGTCGGGAAGCGGAAATGGCGAGGCGGGAAGTCTTTGCGCAGGGTTAGAAGCTATCTCAAAAACCCGCACGCCCGCCTGACCTTTGGTATTCTCTGAGGCGGGCAGGCAAAGGCCTGCCTGCCGGCAGGCAGGCGCCAAGCCGCAAAGGGAAAAAACAATCACATTCTTGGCGTCTTTGTTTACCCCGACATCCTGAGCGACGCCGAGCGAGCGGAGCGACTCGCGGGGGAGTCGAATCCCTCGACTCTTCGTTCCAAATGAAGAAAAGTCGCTCGGGATTCGATCCTGATGGGACTCGAAGGATCGAAGGATCGGTCGGGGCGACCTGGCGTGATTCTCTTCTTCTACTTTTACTTTGAGACAGGTTCTATCAAAGAAAGTGTTTTCGGAGACAAAGAGGTTGGCTGATTTGCGCGAGTCGTTGTTTCGTTATCGGAGCTATACTCCCATCCCGTTTCTGCTTGCGATGGTTTTGTTTGCCAGGCCATCGGAAGTGACGATGGCAGCCGGAGCGTTGCTCGCCTTTCTTGGTGAGACAATGCGATTCTGGGGTGTGGCGTACGCGGGAAGCCTGACCCGTGTCACGGGAAGCGTTGGAGCACCGGAAGTGGTCGTCGCCGGGCCCTACGCATACACGAGAAATCCGCTCTATATCGGCAACATCATGATGTATTGCGGCGTGGGGATCATGGCGAACGCGCTTTCGCCGTGGCTCGTGCTGGTGGCGTTCGCGTACTTCACTGTTCAGTATTGGATGATTGTTTCCCTTGAGGAAGAGTTCCTCGAGAAGGAATTCGGCGACGTGTACCTCCAATTCAAGAAGGACGTACCCAGGTTTTTCCCGCGAATCGCCCCCAATCGTCACCCGGCGCAGGAACATCAGAAAGCGAATTGGAGTGAAGCGTTTCGATCCGAAAGGAGGACCTTTCAGGCGATCCTCATCGTGATGGTTCTTCTCCTCGCGATCTGGTATTGGAGATAGTTCATGGTTCAGCGGGTCATGATTATCGCCGGGGAGGCGTCGGGGGACTTGCACGGCTCGGGTGTGGTCCGCGAGCTCAAACGGGCAAATCCGGCAATTGAGATATTCGGCGTTGGCGGCGACCGGATGAAGAGCGAGGGAATGCAGCTGGTGTACCACGTCAACGAGCTCGGTTTTATGGGCTTCGTGGAGGTTATCAAGCACCTCCCCGTTATCAATTCGATGAAACGGACGCTGGAAGCCCTGCTGCGGCACCGAAGGCCCGATGTCGTGTTGCTTATCGATTATCCTGGATTTAATCTTCGGTTCGCAAAAACCGCGAAACGAAGCGGCGTGAAAGTCGTTTATTACATCAGTCCGCAGGTGTGGGCCTGGCACCGGTCAAGGGTGAAGGAGATGCGCGGGGTTGTCGATCGTATGCTTGTCATCTTTCCGTTCGAAGAAGAACTGTATCGGAAGGAAGGCGTCGCGGTGGAATTTGTCGGCCACCCGCTTCTTGAAGTGCTGAAATCCGATCTCGATCGCACAGCCTTTTGCAGGCGATACAGTCTGGATGCAGGAAAGAAAATCCTTGCACTCCTCCCGGGAAGCCGGCGGCAGGAAATTGAGATGATCCTTCCGGAGATGCTCCGGGCCGCCCGGACTGTGGCGGCCGAAGCCGGAGTCGAGATCGTTCTGGCGCTTGCTCCGACGCTGCGCGAGGACCACCTTCGCACATTCTACAGCCTCGAAGGAATTCGGGTAATCCGCGATGCAGCCTATGATGTGATGCGGAACGCAGATTTCGCGATGGTGACGTCAGGGACCGCGACGCTCGAGACGGGGTTGTTTGGCACGCCGATGTGCGTTGTGTACAAGACTTCTTGGGTGACGTACTTGCTCGGCCGTCTCCTGATTCGGGTGAAGAACATCGGTCTCGTGAATATCGTCGCCGGAAAAGAAGTCGTCCCGGAATTCATCCAGCACCGGGCGACAGCCTCGAATCTCGCGCGTGAAGCGCTGAGATATCTCGGGGACGAACAACTCCTCGCTGATACGCGGGAACAATTGCAGGTCGTCAGAGGCAAGCTCGGCGAGAAGGGTGCGTCGGGCAGAGTTGCCCAAAGAATTCTTCAGATGGGGTGAGCGTGACCGTCGTGCGCCCGTATTTGGTACCTTTGGTTCCGTTTTACGCGGCGGGTGTTTTTGCCCGTAACTGGTTCTTTGATAAAGGTCTCCTGAGGTCCACTCGGCTCAGTGTGCCGGTCATCTCCGTTGGAAATCTCGACGCAGGAGGTGCAGGGAAAACTCCCTTCGTGGAGTTCCTCGCCCGACGACTGACACTCAGAGGTCGGAAGGTCGCCATCGTTAGCCGCGGTTACCGGAGATCAACAAGCGGAATGGTCGTGGTGAGCAATGGTTCCGTCATCTGCGCCGAAGCCCCGGCATCAGGAGACGAACCCGCGCAGATGGCTGCCAAATTGAGCGGTGTGCGTGTGGTCGTGGATGAGGTGCGGTCTCGCGGGGCGCAGTATGCAGTGTCAAAACTCGGAGCCGACGTGATCGTGCTCGACGATGGATTTCAGCATCGTTATCTCCGTCGGGACATCGACATTGTCATTGTCCCTGCCGACCGGGTCGCGGACGCAGGTTGGATGCTCCCTGCCGGGAACCGGCGTGAACCGCTCGATTCGCTCGAGCGGGCAACACTGGTGGCTGTCTCTCGTTGTGAGAGCATGGAACACTTCCAGGCGGCGAAACAAGCCCTCGCTGGATGGACAAAGAAACCGGTCATCGGATTGACTACGAAAATCTCGGCGGTGCGGCGGGCGACAACAGGGTTCAGCGTGGATCTGGCAGGATTGAGGGGAAAGACGGCGATGGCATTCTCGGGGATCGGCGATCCGGCGTCTTTCGAGCGCACGCTCTCGGCTCTCGGCGTGGAGCTGAAGTCGCACACGGTGTTCCCTGATCACCACCACTTTGAAGTATCAGAGCTTCAGGCGATTGAAGATTCACTCAAGGCACATACAGCAGACTATCTGTTGACGACCGAGAAAGATGTTGTCAGACTCTCCTCGGCCGGGGGAGAACGAAAGCTGTTTCTGGAAAGGACCCCTTCATTCTATATCGAGATCGAACAACAGATCATCGATGGTGAATCAGTTCTGAACGACGTGCTGGACCGGATCTAGGCCTATGTCGAAAAGAATTGCCACAAAGTCACGAAGTTTTTTGAAATCGGAAAAACACCAATTCACCTCCTTGGTGTCTTTGTGTCTTAGTGGCGGAACTCATCCTTTCGACGCTGTTTTTAGATATTTATTTCTCGCTACTTCCCAATGAAGGATTACTCTTGCGAATCGGAATTACTGATACACTGAAACCGAATCTTGCGAATTATACCGAGTGGCTCAAGCGGTGCGATTCTTCGCTGGAATTCAGCGTACTCTCTCACGTTCCGCAGAATGCGGAAGCCGTGGACCTCATCGACGGCTTGCTGCTGACGGGTGGCGGTGATGTCGATTCGAAATACTTTGGGATCACAGATCCGCTATCGAAGTCCAGGGATGTCAATGCGTCGAGAGACGAATTTGAATTCTATGTCATCGAGCGGGCGCTCGACCGGAACCTGCCGATTCTCGGCATCTGCCGCGGAATGCAGGTCATGAATGTGTATCTGGGCGGCACGCTCATTCTCGATCTGCCCTCGGCCGGTTATGACGACCACTCTCGACCGGGGATGCACGAGGTCGTTCATGAGCTCCATGTCGGGCCGGAATCGCTTCTCCGTGAAATTACGGGCGAATCTGTCATCGGAGTGAACTCATCGCACCACCAGGCCGTCAAAGACCTCGGGAGAGGCCTGATGGCAAACGCTCTGTCAGCGGATGGCGTCGTCGAAGGGGCTGAATGGATGCTGAAGGACCGGACACCGTTTCTCCTCCTCATTCAGTGGCACCCGGAGCGATTGTCGGGAGAGGCTTCCGTTGCTGCATCGAAGCCGCTGGCCGAACGGTTTATCAAGGAAATGCACAGATACAAAGCTAAATCATCGACAACGGAACACTATTTCATGGAACGATAAGTCAGAGCACGAGAAAGAGAGAACACCATTATGGCGAAAAGTCCCAAATACGTTTATTTCTTCGGCGGCGGCAAAGCCGATGGAAATGAGTCAATGAAGGAACTGCTTGGCGGGAAGGGCGCCAACCTCGCGGAGATGGCAGGACATCCGCGGCTCCGTCTCCCGGTGCCGCCGGGCTTCACGATTTCGACGGAAGTCTGCATAGACTACCTTGCGAACAAGCGCAAATACCCGCGGGAGCTGAAAGCGCAAGTTGAAGGCGCGCTCAAAAAAATTGAGAAGTTGATGGGCAAGAAGTTCGGCGACCCGAAGAACCCGCTTCTGGTTTCTGTCCGTTCAGGTGCACGGAAGTCCATGCCGGGGATGATGGAGACCGTTCTGAACGTCGGACTGAGCGAAAAGACCCTCAGCGGTATGATCGCACTTACGAAGAACGAACGGTTTGCCTACGACGCGTATCGCCGGCTCATCATGATGTATTCCGATGTCGTCATGGAGAAGGCCGCCGGCATCGAAGTCAAGGATGGCAAAGGAATCCGTAAGATTCTCGATGAACGTCTGGAAGAAGTGAAACACAGCAAAGGATACAAGACTGATACCGAGCTCACTGTCGACGATCTCAAGATGCTCGTCGCAGAGTTCAAAGAGAAAATCAAAGCGACGCTCGGCAAGCCGTTTCCGGATGATCCGTACGAGCAGCTCTGGGGCGGGGTGGGCGCAGTGTTCGCCAGCTGGAACGGCAAGCGCGCCTTCGAGTACCGCCGTATCGAGCGTATTCCCGATGAGTGGGGTACTGCGGTAACGGTCCAGACGATGGTGTTCGGCAACATGGGCGATGATTGCGCCACGGGTGTCGCATTCAGCCGCAATCCCGGCAACGGCGAGAATCAGTTCTACGGTGAATATCTGGTCAACGCCCAGGGTGAAGATGTTGTCGCCGGCATACGGACGCCCGGACCAATCAACGAGTATTCCAAGAACGATCAAAGTCGCACGCTGCCGACGTTGCACGAGACAATGCCGAAATTGTACAAGGAGCTCGA
>DOWV01000169.1:0-2508 GCA_003519375.1 Bacteroidota bacterium | reverse complement strand
ATCGAGAAGGGCAAGCTGTTCATGCTCCAGTGCCGTGTCGGCAAGCGCAACGGAGTTGCCGCAGTCCGGATGGCGACCGACATGTACAAAGAAAAACTGATCGATGCGAAGACTGCCGTGCAGCGTGTCGCTCCAAATCAACTGGTTGAGCTGCTCCTCCCCATGCTGGATCCGAAGGCCGAACTGGCTACTGCGCCAATCGCCAAAGGTCTTCCCGCCGGTCCCGGCGGAGCCAAGGGACGGGTGGTTTTCAGTTCCGAGGATGCCGTGGCATGGGCTTCAAGGGGAGAGAAGGTCATTCTCGTCCGCGAAGAAACATCGCCGGAAGATGTCGATGGCATGCACAAATCACAGGCGATTCTGACGAGCAAAGGCGGCATGACCTCACACGCGGCCCTCGTGGCCCGCGGCTGGGGAAAATGCTGCATCGTGGGTTGCAGCGACGTTCAGATTGGTGACGACGGCAAATCGTTCAAAACGAAGAACGGTGTTGTCGTAAAAGAAGGTGACTGGATCACCCTCAACGGAACCAAGGGCGTCGTGTATCAGGGAAGCCTGCCCCTTGTGGATGTGGACCTCGAGCACAACAAGTCGTACGTCGATTTGATGAAACTGGTCGATACGATGCGTGTTCTCCGAATCCGCACGAATGCCGACACACCGAAGGACAGTGCCAAGGCGATCGAGTTCGGTGCAGAAGGCATCGGGCTGTTCCGTACCGAGCACATGTTCTATGGCGAAGGAAGCGACAAGCCGCTGTTCCTGCTCCGGAAGATGATTATGAGCCGGACGGAGGAGGAACGCCGCATCGCACTCGACGAGCTGTTCACGTTTGTCAAGAGTGATATCAAGGCGACGCTCGAGGTGATGGACGGACGTCCCGTCACGATCCGGCTGCTTGATCCGCCGCTGCACGAATTCGTTCCTCACAGCGACGACAAGATGCAGGCGCTGGCGAAGGAGCTTGGTATCAATATGGGCGAGCTTCATAAGCGTGCTGATGCTCTGAGCGAAAACAATCCCATGCTGGGTCATCGGGGTGTGCGGCTGGGGATTACCTATCCCGAGATCAGCGAAATGCAGATCCGGGCCATCCTGGAAGCGGCCGGCGAACTCGTGAAGGAAGGGAAGAAGGCGAATCCGGAGATCATGGTCCCGGTCACCTGTCACGTGAGCGAGCTGAACAACCAGAAGGCGATCGTCGATCGCGTCTATCCGGAGGTCTGCGCGAAGCTCGGACTGAAAAAGATCGCGTTCCTCTACGGGACGATGATTGAGATTCCGCGTGCTGCGCTGACGGCAAACCGGATGGCGGAGACTGCTGAGTTCTTCAGCTATGGCACGAACGATCTGACGCAGATGGGATTCGGATTTTCGAGGGATGACATTGGTTCGTTCCTCCCCGATTATCTGAGCGAGAAGATTCTCCCCGTCGATCCGTTCCAGTCGATTGACCAGGAAGGCATCGGCGAGCTCATCAAGATCGGTATTGACCGCGGCCGTACAACGCGCCCGAACCTCAAAGTCGGAATCTGCGGTGAACACGGCGGAGAACCGGAAAGCGTCAAGTTCTGTCACCGGGTTGGCATGGACTATGTCAGCTGCTCGCCGTTCCGTGTTCCGATTGCCCGATTGGCTGCTGCGCACGCCGCGATTGAGTCGGGCGCAAAGAAGCCATCCAAAAGCAAGCCGGCGCGGAAGCGGTAAACGAAAGTGCCGGGTTGTGGTGACCGCCGCCAAGGCGGCGGCGGTCCCATGCCTGGATGCAGCAAGTCACAGTCATTCTTTCACAAGAGAGGCGTGAGCAATGAAACTCTCTGATTTCAAATATCCCTTGCCCCGTAACCTGATAGCGAAGTTTCCCGCGAAGCCCCGGGATCATTCGCGGTTGATGATTCTCAACCGCGCTGACGAATCCATGGAAGATCGAAAGTTCCATGAGATCGCCGATTTCTTCAACAAGGGGGATTGCCTCGTCGTCAACGAAACCAAGGTTTTCCAGGCGCGGCTTTTCGGGAAAAAGGAAAAGACGAACGCGAAGATCGAGGTATTCCTCCTCCGGGAATTGAACGCCGAGGAGAATATCTGGGATGTGATCGTCGATCCCGCGCGCAAGGTCCGCATCGGAAACAAGATCTTCTTCGATAACGGAAAGCTCTGGTGCGAGGTGATCGATAATACAACGTCGCGCGGCCGCACGGTCAGGTTCAATCACAAGGGTGATTTCTTCAAGATCATTGAACGGATCGGCATCACGCCGCTGCCGTACTACATCAAGCGGGACGCGACGGAGAAGGACAAGGAATCCTACCAGACCGTCTATGCGCGGGTGCTGGGCGCTGTTGCTGCTCCGACCGCGGGGCTTCACTTCACAAAACAGCTTCTCAAGAAGCTCGAAAACAAGGGCGTGAAGATCGTTCCGGTCCTGCTCCATGTGGGGCTTGGCTCGTTCCGGGCGGTCGAGGTCGAAGATCTGACCAAGCACAAAATGGACTCGGAGTTCTACGA
>DOWV01000287.1:1191-2967 GCA_003519375.1 Bacteroidota bacterium | reverse complement strand
GTTGTCAATGTTTTGTCCCGCTGCGAGCGTTGCCGTGTACGTCCCCGGAGATTGCGGGGCGGTTTGCTGCCATCCGCTTTGATTTGTCTCTGAAACAGTATACGTTCCGACAGGCAGGTTCGTGAAGCAATAGTTGCCGTTCGCATCTGTAGTAATTGATGAATCTATGGGGCCGATCAGGTTGATCGTCCAGTTCGGAATCCCCGTCTCCGTCCCATCCTTGAGACCATTTCCGTTCAAGTCATTAAACTTAACGCCGCAAATCGAGGCTGGGCAATTGACAGAAATTGCATCAAGAAAATTCCCACCATCGGCCGGTCCGGCTCCTCCGTTTGAAGATATGGATACAAATCGGATTTCATAATTAGTAGATCCGCTACTGGGGAATGTATAGGGAACTGTATGATATGACCATGCGGTATTGTTATCGGAGTAGTTTCCAAGAGAAGCGTACGGGCCACCAGCAGGTCCAATTTCTACCCTCATCACATCAGGGTTGGCATAACGGCCCCTGTGTGCGAAGGAAACTGAAACCGTACTGCCTAGCGTGGCAGTAAAACCTTGATACAGTGTGCCAACTCCCTGGGAATTCAATTCCGCGAACTGATTGCCTAAATACGCTTGTATCCCACTGAACCCGCTCTTCCACAGTTCAATCGTCTGGATCGACGCCGTTGTTTTCCAGCACGGAACGTCATTTACCGGATACTGAAAATAACTTGAACTGAGAACGGGCTGCTCGAAGTCCGAATTGCACAAATTAAGACAAGGATCTGAAGGAGCAGTTGTGCCGCTAATAACGACTGTATCATGAATAGCGAAAGAAGGAGTCATAGGATTACTGCCTGTAGGCGAATAGGGATAGATTCTCAGGGAAAACGTCTGGCCGCCGGCCACAGGCACATTCAAGTTTGAGACAGAGAATATTGACATGGTAGTATTCAAGTAACCCAGGGGGGTCCCATTCAACACTGTCTTTGTGAACCAATTGTCTGTTGAATAATAGGCCTGAAATTTCAAAATATTGAAGTCGGTTGAGAGCGGATTATCTCCATAACGGAAGGAGACACCCGTAACCGTAAAAGTATTTCCTGACGCAGGACTGGCGTCGAACTGAATAAAACGGGTAAAATCCAGAACACCTGCTACCCATCCGGTATTTCCCACCCAGAGTCTTTGTCCGTTATTGTAGGAAAATATTGACATTGTCGGTGTGGGGCCGGCTCCAATAGATTCCGGGATTCCTTGTATGTTCCCAATAGGCGCATTGGGATTCATTGTACTTGTTAGAGGCCATGTCATGGAAGCTGCCTGTGCAAATACGTTTGTGGTAAAGAATAGTGTGGAAAGAATTCCAAACACGATGTAGAGCTTTTTCACGTTACCCTCAGTAGAAAACCATTGTGAACACATAACGAATGATCCGTTGACAAGGAGATGGCTGCAACACAAAACCAGTTCAGCGATCCGAAGCGCTCATCTCACTTTATTGTTTCGTTATTCTTGATCTAGATTGGAACACCACACTCCATTACCCAAAGCTGATTCCATTGTTTCTGTTCCGCCGCCACTTTCGCAAGCCTATTTGGCTTCTTTCGCATTTTCGCCATTGACGAGTATTTCACATGTGAATGAAAGAACGACGGTCGGGTGCTTGGGGTCATTTGATTGAACCGTTACTGTCTTGCTTTGCGCGCCTAATCGTCCGGCGGTCGCAAACGTGACTATGATCTCCCCTTCTTCACCTTTTTTGAACTCTGATTTATCGCCAATTGC
>DOWV01000287.1:0-907 GCA_003519375.1 Bacteroidota bacterium | reverse complement strand
ATGGTGGAAGCCTTTTCCAGGGCCAGTGTTTGACCAACAAATACGCACACCGAAACAATGGACAATATGAGAGGAACAGATCGTCTAATAAGAGTTTTAAGAATTGTCTTCATGATTGCTCCCTATAAATGAAAGGACCGTTGTCATTATTTTATCAGCTCGCCATTCCTGATCTTGATTGAACTGTTGTTTTTCAGACGCTTAAGAGACGATCGCAAGTTGTCGATCTTTTCTGAAGGGACATTTGGATCACGTTCCAGATCGGCGATTGCCTCGTCAATTGATCTGTATTCGATGACGTCACCGTCATCTGTTCCCTTCTTGATGATCACAAGAGGCACAGTGGCGGCGTGTTTTCTTGTAAAGAGATCCCAGAGCTTTTTCATAGGCTTCATTTTGTGGCGTTAAACTTTCATCTAATCTATGCACACTGGACCGAGGCTACAAGACCGAACGAGGATACGGTATGCATGACTCAACGAACGGAGGGTATCAGGCGTTAATCGGCACGCAACGGTTGGATACCATCGCCCCAGGAGCAGCCAACATGACAACCAAGCTCTGCTTCTTCGGGACGTTCTTGGTTGGATTGTTGTTTGGGCCGCGGTATCGCTGGCTGGATCAATCCGCTCCCGTGGGAGCGGAACTGTTCATCGAACACTGCCATCACAAAGAATCGAACCCCGTAGGGGTGACCTTCTCCTTTTGATGCTTGACAGATCGCTCCTACGTAGCTGATCACCCGTGAGATTGTATCGGAAGAGAAAGATACCGGCAGGGCAATGGAGTCACTTGCCAGCAATGATCGCAGGATCGTGTCCTGAAAAGGTCGTGACTCTTTGGGGGCTGCAGATCAGACGGCAGGAGAGGGGGACTCTGCAGCAGACGCCGGGATGATAATTCTGTA
>DOWV01000108.1:6331-18852 GCA_003519375.1 Bacteroidota bacterium | reverse complement strand
AATCATCGTAACAATCCACTAGTATAGTACGTTCTGAAACGTAAGCACTGAACAAAAGGAAAATGTATGGCAGAAGTCAGACCTGATGAAGTCTCCGCGATCCTGCGGAAGCAGCTCTCCGGTTTCGAGAAGGAAGTCGATGTCTATGATGTGGGCACTGTCCTCTCTGTTGGAGACGGAATCGCGCGTGTCTATGGACTCTCGAAAGTCATGGCGAGCGAGCTCGTCGAATTCCCTCACGACGTCTTCGGCATGGTGCTGAACGTCGAGGAGGACAACGTCGGCTGTGTGTTGTTCGGCGAAAGCACCTTCGTCAAAGAGGGAGATCTTGTCAAGCGGACGAAACGTCTGGCATCGATGCCTGTGGGCGATCAAATGCTCGGGCGCGTCATCACCCCGCTTGGTGAACCGATCGACGGGAAGGGGCCGATCAAATCGGATAAGTATCTTCCGCTTGAGCGCAAAGCGCTGGGCGTCATTCAGCGCCAACCCGTGAAGGAGCCTCTGCAGACAGGTCTCAAGGCAGTGGACGGTATGATTCCTATTGGACGCGGGCAGCGGGAGCTCATCATTGGCGACCGTCAGACGGGAAAAACTGCCGTCGCGCTCGATGCAATCATCAATCAGAAATATACGCATACGGAAAAGGCGAAGAAGGAAGGAATCAAGCCTGTCTTCTGTATCTACGTTGCGATTGGCCAAAAGGGATCAACCCTGGCGCAGGTTGTGCGGAAACTCGAAGAGTACGGGGCGATGGAGTACACGACCGTGGTGCAGGCGACCGCAAGCGATCCTGCTCCGCTTCAATTTATCGCACCGTATGCGGGAGCCACGCTTGGTGAGTTCTTCCGCGATAGCGGACGCCACGCCCTCGTGATTTATGATGATCTCTCAAAACATGCTCAGGCGTATCGCCAGATGTCGCTTCTGCTCCGACGCCCTCCCGGCCGCGAAGCGTATCCCGGCGACGTGTTCTATCTCCATTCACGATTGCTGGAGCGCGCTTCCAAGTTGAATGATGAACTCGGAGGCGGAAGCCTCACGGCGCTCCCGATCATCGAGACTCAGGCGGGTGACGTGTCGGCGTACATTCCGACCAATGTCATCTCTATTACTGACGGTCAGATTTACCTCGAATCGAGCCTGTTCAATTCCGGTATCCGGCCTGCGATTAATGTGGGTATCTCAGTCTCGCGCGTCGGCGGCAACGCACAAATCAAGGCGCTGCGAAAAGTCGCAGGAAGACTCCGCCTCGAACTCGCGCAATATCGTGACCTTGAAGCCTTTGCGAAGTTCGGTTCGGACCTCGACAAAGCCACGCAGCAGCAGCTGCGTCGCGGCTCCCGTCTCGTAGAGCTCCTGAAACAGGGCCAGTATGTACCGATGCCCATCGAGAAGCAGATTGTCGGCGTCTTCGCAGGCACAAACGGGTACCTCGATCCTGTACCCTTGCACGATGTCCAGCGTTACGAACGGGAAATGCACGAGTTCATGGAGATGAAATCCGCCGATGTGTATGACACGATTACGGGCACGAAGGATCTCTCTGACGCAACGGTGGCCAGACTGCACGAACTCCTGAAAGAGTTCGGCGCCAGGTTTAAACCATCCTCGAAAGCAAACTAGACGAGCTGCCCCGGTCGGGCGGCGCGTGACAACGCATGGCGACTCTACGCGAAATACGAAGCCGAATTACCGGTGTGAAGAACACCCAGAAGATCACGAGAGCGATGAAGATGATCGCGGCGGCGCGGCTTCGTCGGGCACAGGAAGCAATCATCTCAGCCCGCCCGTATGCCCGCAAGTTGGGTGAGCTTTTGCGTCGTCTCGTGACGAAGACCGATCCGGCTCTCAATCCGCTCCTCGTTGCGCGGGAGGTGAAGGCGGTGTTGCTCGTTGTTGTTACCGGTGATCGCGGCCTCTGCGGATCGTTCAACAGCAACCTGATCAAGGCTGCTGTTCACCGTCTTCAATCTCAGGAAGGCGTCGGTGTGAAGCTGCTAACCATAGGAAGAAAAGGCTCCGAATACTTCGTGAAGAGAAACTACGATATTGCGTCGAAGCACAGCGGGATCTTCCAGGCTCTTGACTTCCAGCACGCACGGTCCGTGGCGGATGAGATCACACGCGGGTATCTCGGGGGAGAATTCGACCGCGTTGAAGTGATCTATAATGAATTCAAGTCGGTTCTCCAGCAACGCGTGGTAACAGAACAGCTCCTTCCTATCCCCCCGGAGGAGATCAAACCTGCCGACGATCTTCACGGTCTTTCGCAGGTTGATTATATCTACGAACCGTCGAGCGAGGAAATTGTCAACGCGTTGATCCCCCGCCATCTGAATTTCCAGCTCTGGCGTGTGCTGCTGGAATCGAATGCTGCAGCACAGGGTGCCCAGATGACGGCGATGGACAATGCGACAGAGAATGCGTCGGAACTGATTCGGGAGCTCACCTTGAAATTCAACAACGCCCGGCAGGCCTCAATTACCAAGGAGCTGCTGGAAGTTGTGAGTGGCGCCGAAGCCCTGACCAAAGCCGGATAACACCGGTCGGACGTTCCGGCGATCAGGCCCTCTCCGTAAATCTCAGCCGGGTCGACTTCTTTCCCATGGCTTTCACCTGAATTGAGCCTGAAAATGCTCCGCGAATAAATGTCTGAAGCCCGGGCATGCCCCAGATCCGCCCGTTTCAGCGCGAAATGGCTTGCTCGGTTGAGGTTTTTTCGGTACCTTATAAGCCCAAGATTTTGAGACATACGGCTTCCGAAATCTCAATTTGTGGGGAGATTTCGGAAGTTTTGTTCTTGAGCAGGGGGTCAGTTTCGATGTTTGAAAGCCTGAGTGAGAAGCTAGAAACGGTCTTCAAGAAGCTGCGCGGTGAGGGGAAGATCACCGAAGCGAATGTTGCCGAGAACCTCCGGGAAGTCAGGCGTGTTCTTTTAGATGCGGATGTAAATTACAAGGTCGCCAAGCAGTTCATCGATGATGTTCAGAAACGGGCCCTCGGCCAGGAAGTCCTGAACAGCATCACGCCGGGTCAGTTGATCGTCAAGATCATCTTTGACGAAATGACCAAGCTGCTGGGTGAATCGAAGGCGGAAATCAGGACCTCCCAGACACCACCCACGGTTGTTCTCATCGCCGGCCTTCAGGGTTCCGGGAAGACGACGTTTTCGGCCAAACTTGCGCGCTACCTGCGAAGTAAGGGAAGCAATCCGCTTCTGGTCGCAGCAGATGTTCATCGCCCTGCGGCAATCGATCAGCTCATCGCCCTCGGCAAGCAGCTGGACATTCCGGTTTACACCGAGCGTGGTCAAAGCGCTGTCAAAATTGCGGCGGACTCCATCGACTATGCCCGGAAAAATGTCCGGGACACGGTCATCATCGACACCGCAGGTCGCCTGCACATCGATGAAGAGATGATGCAGGAAGTGGCTTCGATCAAGGAATCGACGAAGCCGCATGAAATCCTGTTCGTTGTGGACGCGATGACCGGCCAGGACGCCGTGAATACCGCCAAGGCGTTTCACGATCGATTGAGTTTCGACGGCGTGGTGCTCACCAAGCTCGACGGTGACAGTAGAGGGGGGGCGGCTCTCTCGATTCGTGCCGTTGTGCAGACGCCGATCAAGTTCATTGGCATTGGCGAAAAACTCGACGCGCTCGAACCATTTTATCCGGATCGGATCGCCTCGCGGATTCTCGGGATGGGTGACATCGTTACCCTGGTCGAGAAGGCGCAGGAACAGTTCGACGAAGAAAAAGCTGGCAAGCTCGAGGAGAAGCTGCGCAAGTCCCAGCTCACGCTGGAGGATTTTCTGGAGCAGCTGCGCGAAGTGAAGAAAATGGGACCCTTGAGTCAGGTCCTCGGGATGCTTCCCGGCATGAACAAGATGCCGGGCGATGTGAAGGTGGATGAAAACGCTCTGGTCAGGATCGAAGCGATGATCCAGTCGATGACGCCGGAGGAACGAACCCGGCCGTCGATTATCAACGGCAGCCGGCGCCGCAGGATCGCTCTCGGCAGCGGAACAACAGTGCAGGAAGTCAATCGTCTGCTGAAGCAGTTTGATGAAATGCAGCGAATGATGAAGCGGCTGACCAAGGGAAATATGCGGCGGGCGATGCAGGGCATGCGCTTCCCGCCCCGCTGACGATGTGGTGCACCAGCGTGATTGTCGTGAACGTCGGACATTGAACTCTAAACTTCAATCTTTCAGTATAAACTCATACTTCGAGGAGTCATACGGTGGTCAAGTTACGCTTGCGAAGAGCAGGTAAGAAGAAACACCCGATCTATAAGATCGTTGCAGCGGATATCCGCTCTCCCCGCGATGGACGTTTCATCGAGGCGGTCGGGCAGTATGATCCGAACATCAATCCCATCTTGCTCACGGTGAAAGAAGAGCGCGTATTCCACTGGCTGCGGAAAGGTGCACAGCCGACGGACACCGTGCGCTCGCTTTTGCAGCGGAATGGGCTCTGGCTGCGCTGGACGCTGACGCGGCGCGGGGTTGATGAGGCAAAGAAGCAGACCATTCTCGAGCGCTGGCAGTTGCAGCAGGCCGAGCGCGGCACACGCGATGCCGATCGCAAAGCGCGCCGTGCCGAGAAGAAGAAGAAGGCAGCGGCAAAGCCGGCCGAAGCCGCCGCACCAGCGGCGGAACCGGCACCGCAACCGGCTGCCTAGGGTCCGCTTGGGACACTCGGTGTCCCCTGCCACGAAGTCGACGAACTTTCTTCCCATGATGGTGTGAGGGTGAGCAGTGCTGGGTAACGGTGCAAGGACTCTGTCCTTAAAGCAGGAGGTGGATCATGAAGGAATTCGTGGAATACCTTGCAAGGCATCTCGTGGACAAATCCGAAGCAGTGATCGTTGAGCTCGAAGAAAAGGATGATAAGACCATCTTCAAGCTCAAGGTCGATCAGGGAGATGTAGGGAAATTGATAGGGAAGAAGGGACGTACAGCCTCAGCCTTCAGAGTTCTTTTGAGGGCCGTGGCGGCAAAAGAGGGAAAGAAAGCTGTCCTCGATATCATCGGGTAAAGGCCCCGCTCTGTCCCTGGATTCACAACACACTTGACTGATGATCGCGGTCGGGAAAATTAGCAAGAGCATCGGGCTCAAGGGCGAAGTGAGGGTCACACTTCTCACAGACTCACCCGGTCGCTTTCGCACGCTGAAATCAGTCTGGATCGGCAGTGAAGAAGGAACCGCAATGCGGTTCAAGATCCAATCCGTCAGGGTCTCACCTGCGGCTGTCGTGATGCAGGTGGAGAAAGTCCAGACACGGACGGCGGCCGATGCACTTCGCGGCCAGTTTGTATTTGTCGCAGACAAGGATCAGGTTAAACCCAAAAAGGGATCGTACTTCATCCATGAAATTGTCGGGATGATGGTGGTTGACGAAGCGGGCGCAGAGATCGGCACGGTGGAAGAAGTGATGCAGTTGCCGGCACACGACGTCTGGGTCGTAACATCGGGAGAAATGGAGTTCCTCATCCCCGCAATCAAAGAGGTTATCAGGTCAGTCGATATCGGGCGAAAAACCGTGGTCATCCGCCCGATGGAAGGAATGCTGGACTGATGCGTATCGATATCGTCACAGGACTCCCTAAGCTGCTCGAGAGTCCGCTGCAGGAAAGCATCATCCGGAGGGGGCAGGAGAAGGGGAAAGTTGAAATCCTTGTCCACGATCTGCGGGATTTCACACACGACAAGCACAAGACAATCGACGATACACCGTATGGCGGCGGTGCCGGAATGGTGCTGAAGCCGGAACCGGTGTTTGAGTGTGTCGAGGCCCTTCGGGCGAAGAGAATGTACGACGAGGTTGTTTTTCTGACGGCCGACGGGGAGAAGTTTACACAAGCGGTTGCGAACGAACTCTCGCTGAAGAAGAATTTGATCCTCATTTGCGGCCACTACAAGGGGATCGATGAAAGGATCCGAAAAGCGCTGGTCACCCGCGAGTTGTCGATTGGTGACTATGTCCTTACCGGAGGCGAGTTGGCGGCGGCGATCGTGGTCGATGCTGTCGCGCGGTTAGTGCCCGGTGTCTTGAATGATAGCGAATCAGCGCTGAGCGATTCGTTTCAGGACGGGCTCCTCGGCGCTCCTCAATACACCCGGCCGCCTGAGTTCCGTGGAATGAAAGTCCCCGACGTGCTGCTCTCTGGCGATCATAAGGTCATCGAGGAATGGCGGCAAGAGCAGCGGTCTGAACGAACGAAAGTTCGCCGATCGGATTTACTAAACGAAAATAGTTAGCAGAGTGATACGATACTAGTCTGGAGAAGGTACCATGGATAAGCTCAAACTCATCGAAGCAACGCAACTTAAGTCGGACAGACCAACGTTTAATCCTGGAGACACCATCAATGTCCACGTTCGCGTGGTGGAGGGTGACAAGGAACGCATCCAGCAGTTCCAGGGTGTCGTGATCGGCAAAAGAGGCGGCGGCATCAATTCGACATTCACCGTCCGGAAGATCTCCGATGGCGTCGGAGTCGAGCGCATTTTCCCGTTGCACTCGCCCCGGATCGCGAAAATCGAAAAAGTGAAAGACGGAAAAGTCCGGCGTGCGAAGCTCTATTACCTGCGGAAACTCGCTGCCAAACAGGTGACGCAGAAGACAAGTGCCTGAGAGCGGCCCTCATCTTGTCGGAGTGCCTGAGGCTTCCTATCTCAAGCCTCTGATCTACGACCTCGGTGACTCCTCCGGTGGGCTTCAGCTCCACGTCGAAGCTCCTGCTCAACTCGCCTTGACGCTTCAACAGCGCACCGAACCTCTTCGGTGCGCTTTTTTATCCCCCATCGATTATGCACGACACGGCGCGGACTATCTGATCGTTCCCGGCGCCTGCGTCGCATCATCAGGTCAAACGAACACCGTCAAGCTCTATATCAAACCCTCCGTGAGAAGGATCGACCGGATCGCTGTTGACGTCCGTGTAACGTCCGAAATCATTCTGGCAAAGATCCTGCTTGCTGAGAAATTCCCCAACCTGACACCTGATGCTCGCAAGCTGCAGTTCGTTCCGATGATCACAAATCGCGACGAGATGCTCCGTAAAGCCGATGCTGCCCTTGTGGTCAACTTCCATCCGGTACACTCCGAGGCCGGTGAACCGTTTTCACTCGACCTCGCAGATGAATGGAGTGATCTCACAGGATTCCCCTACGTGCATGGATTCTGGGTGGGCCACGATGAACCTGAATCGTATCATGCCGCAGAGGTGCTCACGAAGTCAAAAGATCTGGGAATAACGCGCCTGGAACAGATCTCCCGGTCGATCAGCGGTGAACGTCATCTTGGTCTCGAGGACTGCAAGCAGTACCTTGCCGGATTTCGATATGAGCTTGGCGAGGAAGAGCTGCAAGGACTTTCAGAGTACATCCAAATTGCCTTCTACCACGGGGTTCTCCCGGACGTGCCCGATCTCAATTTCTTCGAGATTGCGACCACGCCGCCTCCGACGATCCAATAGTCGAATCTCGACGCGTGCTCTCCCTCTGTGAGCGCGGTACTTCGCCGCGGTTCCCCCGGCTGCATTGAAATTCCCCTTTTTTTGGGTACATTTCGTTTCATTCAAGGAATCCACGTGCTCAAGACCCTTCTTATCAGGAATTACGCCCTCATCGAAGAGGTGGAGGTTGAATTCGAGAGCGGGCTGAATATCATCACCGGTGAGACAGGTGCCGGGAAATCTATACTCATCGATGCCCTCGGCTTGGTTCTTGGGGAGCGTGCGAATTCGGACATTATCAGAAAGGGCGCGGATAAAGCGGTCGTCGAGTCGGTCTTCGGAATCTCCGGGAACAAGAAGGTCAAGGCGATACTTCGTGGTCAAGATCTCGAAGTCGACAGCGATCTGATCCTCCGGAGGGAGATCTCCGCCAAAGGCCACAACCGGTGCTTTATCAATGACACGCCGGTGTCGCTCTCGGTGTTGCAGGCCGTCGGCGATTTTCTCGTGGATCTCCATGGCCAACACGACCACCAATCGCTCCTTCGAACAGAGACTCACATAGATCTCCTGGACGATTTTGGCGGACTCGCCGGCCTGCGCGAAGAGCATGAGGCAGCTCATCATCGGATGACGCAGTTGTTTTCAGAGCTCGAGGAACTCCGGGCCAAGGAGCTCTCGCTCCGCGAGCGGCGGGATCTTTATGAGTTTCAGATCCAGGAAATCGATGCTCTTGGACCGCAGGCAGGCGAAGAGGAATCGCTCGAAACCGAGCTCAGGATTCTCGAGAATTCTGAGAAACTGTTTGAATCGACATCCTCACTCCATCAGCTTTTGTACGAAGGCGAGCAGGCGGTGTACGATCAAATGGTGCTGGCCCGCAATCAGCTTGAAGACCTGGCGCGCATCGATGGCTCGTTTGATGAGGTCAAGAACGAATGTTCCTCGGCTGTTGCAATCATCAGCGAGTGTGCGAAATTCATCCAGGCTTATAACTCGAAGATCGAATTCAATCCCGAGCGTTTGGAACAGATCAGAGACAGGCTGGGAAAGCTCGCGTTGCTGAAGAAGAAGTATGGCGGCTCCATAGGTGCAGTGATCGCCCATCGGGACAAGATCGGGCAAGAGTTCGCCCTGGCTGAGAACTTTGAGGCGGAGATCGCGAAGCTCCACGGTCGAATCGACGCGGAGCGCAAGGCGTGTTCAGGCGCTGCGCAGCGACTGTCCTCGAAGCGGCGCGAGCACGTCAGCAAGATTAACACCTCGGTCGTTGCCGAGCTGGCAAAACTGGGAATCTCCAGCGCTCGATTCGATGTGATCATCGAGAACCGGATGTTCGGGAAATCAAATGGTTCCTCGCAGCCATCACGAGCATACGTTAAGCTTGGCCGCGATTTCTACGAAGCCACGCCGAAGGGAATAGATTTTGTTGAGTTTCACATATCGACCAATCTCGGGGAAGAGGCGAAGCCGCTCGCTAAGGTAGCGTCCGGCGGAGAAATCTCCCGCGTCATGCTGGCCCTTAAAACGATTCTCGCGAAATCTGAGCGTCTTCCGCTTTTGATTTTCGATGAAATCGACGTGGGAGTGAGCGGCCGAATTGCTGCCGCGGTCGGGAAAAGCATCAAGAGCCTCTCTCAGTTTCATCAGGTTATCGCAATTACGCACCTGCCGCAGATCGCGGGACTCGCGGACACGCATTTCGTCGTGGAAAAGCTCGAACGGGACAAGCGAACGCGGACGCGGCTCCGCAAACTGGAATTGGAAGAACGCGTCAAAGAAGTCGCAAAACTGATGAGCGGTACACAAGTAACGGACTCGGGTCTCAAGAGCGCCCGGGAGTTGATGGGTCTCGCGAAACGATAGCCGGCTCTGCGAATCACGAAATTCCAAAGCATAGGGTACTATGGCACTGCACCTGTACAACACGCTGAGAAGGGAGAAGGAAGAGTTCAAACCCATTCATGATGGGCGCGTCGGCGTTTATGTGTGCGGGCCGACCGTCTACGGCCATTCCCATATCGGACATGCGAAGAGTTACGTCTCCTTTGATGTCATCATCCGGTACCTCCGGTACGCCGGATACAAGGTTCTCTATGTTCAGAACATCACGGACGTCGGTCATCTGACTGACGATGCTGATGAGGGCGAAGACAAGATTGAAAAGGAATCCCGTATGGATCGTGTTCATCCCATGCAAATCGCGGAGATGTACACGAGAAGTTACTTTGAAGACATGGATGCCATGGGCCTTGTCCGCCCCGACATTTCACCCCGCGCGTCCGGCCATATTCTCGAGCAGCTGAAGATCGTGGAAAGGCTCATTCAAGAGGGTTATGCGTATGTCGCGAATGGTTCTGTGTACTTCGACGTGTCAAGATTTGCAGGGTATGGGAAACTCTCCGGCCGCAGCTTCGAAGACATGGAAGCAGGTGCTCGAGTGGTGGTCAATCCCGAGAAGCGCCATCCCGCCGATTTTGCGCTCTGGAAGAGGGCCGAGCCGGATCATATCATGCAGTGGCCCAGCCCCTGGGGAAAGGGCTTCCCTGGATGGCACATTGAATGCTCAGCCATGTCGATGAAATACCTCGGCGAAAGTTTCGACATCCATGGCGGCGGACTGGAGAATCAATTTCCTCATCACGAATGCGAGATCGCACAGAGCGAATGCTCAACTGGAAAACCATTTGTGAAATACTGGATTCACAATAACATGGTGACGGTGAATGGCCAGAAGATGGGGAAGTCGCTCGGGAACTTTGTAACGCTTAAAGATGCTTTCAAGAAGTATGATCCCTCTGTCGTCCGTTTCTTTATTCTGCAGAGTCACTACCGGAGCACTCTGGATTTCAGTGACGAAGCGCTTCTTGGTGCGAAGGCGGGATTGGAGAAGCTGCTGAATACGGTACGAAATCTCCGGGAGGAACAAGCAAAGGGGACCGCCAGCGGCGAAGGTGTCACCGAAGCAGCGATCGACCTCGAATCATACAAACGTCGAATCACGGCCGCGATGGATGATGACTTCAATTCCCCTCAGGCGATCGCGGTGCTTTTTGATCTGGCACGGGAAACCAACGCTCTTCTGAACCTCGACACGAAGGTGAGTGCATCTTCGCTCGGAAAGATCCTTGAGTTTCTTCGCGAGTTTGGCGGCGTTGTTCTCGGTATACTGCCGGCCGGTACCGCGACGCTTGCTGCGACAGATCAGAAGCTGAAGGCGGATCTCCTCCAAATCATTGTTGACCTGAGGAAGGATGTCCGAGCTCAGAAGCTGTGGGGTCTTTCTGACAGTATACGTGATGGATTGAAGAAGCTTGGGATAACAATCGAGGACCGCAAAGACGGCACTGTCTGGCGGAAAGGTTGAATCTAATGGAAACGAGGTGGATTGTGAACTGGAAATCTCCTGCGATGATCGTAGTCTTCATGTTCTTGGCGTGTACAGCACCGCTCTTCGCACAGAGCAACGCGGGGACGGCGGCCAGCATTGAGCCTACGATGATCATCGATCGTCCGACTGCTGGCATGCTGCATCGCGGCAATTACTATGTCTATTCGAATTTCTTCGAAGAAGGCGGAGTCCTCTTCGGAGTTTCTGTGGGCTTGCTTGACCGCTTCAATTTTGGAATCTCGTACGGTGGGACGAATATCCTCGGGAAGCAGAAACCTGAACTGAATCCATACCCGGGAGTGAACGTCAAGCTCCGCATTCTGGAAGAAAGCACCGGCATTCCGGCTGTTGCCGTCGGATTCGAATGGCAGGGGCGGGGACCGTATCATGATGGCTTCAAGCGCTACCTCGTGAAGTCGCCCGGATTCTATGCTGTCGCCAGTCAGAATTACGCGGTTGGCGGCCATCTGAGCCTCCACTGCGGCATCAATCTTTCTACCGAGGGCGGTGATGGAGACAAAGATCTGGATGCGTTCATCGGCGCAGAGAAGTCCCTCGGAAAGGACATCTCGTTACTTGCCGAATATGACTTCGGTCTGAACGATAACAGCGCGAATGCGTTCGGTCGGGGTAGAGGGCGAGGGTACCTCAATCTCGGATTCCGATGGAGTTGGGGCAAGGGACTGGTGCTCGGTGTGGACATGAAGGATATTCTGAAGAATCAGGGCGATATTTCGCTGGGAAATCGTACGATACAGATCGAATATGTAGGCTCGTTTTAATGTTCAGTCCGGTGGACACCGCAGAGTTCAAGTGTTGACAAAAGTGTATGTTGATGCATCTGGATGAGCCTAAGGCCCTGGTTTCTTGATGAGATCAGGGTTTTTTTGTCGACCTAATCGGCACTGATATTGCTACATTTTCAGAAGATAACATCGCAAAAAGGGCAAAACAATGAAACCATCACTCAGATTCGCAAGCCTGCTCCTCGTGGCATCAACCACGGCAGTTTTCTTCTCCGGGTGCTACACCCAGTTGGCAACGAGAGAGGATGATGAGGACCGCTACGAAAGGAATGGAGCGGCCAGAGTGGTTGAAGAGGAAGACACGACAGCTGACAGGACTCAATACTACTACGATGATTATGAAGGCTGGCGCAGTCATTACCGCATGGGATTCAGCTACTACTATCCATCCTGGTGGTACTGGGATGCCGCGTTCTCTGATCCCTACTACTATGGATGGCCGAGTTACGGATATCCGTACTTCCTCGACGGCTTCGGTAGGAACTATTATGGATATGGTCCATACAGTTATTATGGTGGATACTACGGGTACTCTGGATATTATAATCCGTACGCCTACTACAATGGGTACCCTTACGTCGTTTACGGAAATTCGAGCCCGTATCAAGAGCAGACAAGAAACTCAGGCTATCGACGGACGGGCGACGGTCGTCTAGGTGGATCCGCGGGAAGAACGTCATCCACGTTTAGTATGACACCTGCGAGCCGCCGTGGGGGATATCAGGTTCCTTCGAGCGCTGCACCGGCAACGCGCAGGTCCGAATCACCTTCCGCGCGGGGGTCGTCAAGAAGCTATACGCCGCAACCGCGTGGAAAGTCCGGTGGTTCTGCGGCGCCGACCCGCTCAAGCTCACCA
>DOWV01000108.1:0-6229 GCA_003519375.1 Bacteroidota bacterium | reverse complement strand
CGCTCAAGCTCACCAAGCACTCGCTCTGCACCATCTTCGGGCGGAAGCCGCAGTCCCGAGGGAGGCACTCGCAGCAGCGGAACGACCCGAAACAGAGGTTCGGCTGAGGCTCCAATGTCCGGATACTATCGGCCGTATGTAAGTCCGCAGGGATCGGGATCGAATGCGGTGGCTCCTGCCTCGAGCTACTATCGACCCAGCACCGGAACGCAGCGCAGTGGATCATCTTCCTATACTCCATCGTCCGGGAATTATCGTACCGATGGCGGTTCGCAGCGTTCATCGACGCCGTCGTATACGCCTCCATCGAGCAGCCCGGCGCCGTCCTATTCTCCGCCTCCTGCCACATCAGCGCCAAGTTCTGGCGGCGGAGGTGGAGGGAGCCGCAGCAGTGGAGCTTCACGCAGCGGAAGAAACTAATCGTGACTCTTAATCGGAGTGTGCAATCATGAAGTACCATAAGCGTTTCGACCTCGGCCGTGTCATCGCCATTGTTACTGTGGCCACTCTTCTTGGGGCCGACTCTCTGCGGGCACAATTCGCAGAGGACGTGCTGCGATTCTCGTCGTTCAATCTGGGAATCGGTGCCCGTTCCGCGGCCATGGGAAATACATCGGTGGGCATCGCAGACGACTTTTCGTCTCTCTTCACAAACCCTGCAGGGCTGACCTCTTTGCGGAGTTTTGAGTTCTCCGTTGGTCTGTCCAATGCGGGATACACGAATGATGCTACGTTCTTTGGGACGAAGACAAACGCGACTGACCGCATCACGAACCTCAATAATTTTGGCCTGGTGTACCCGGTCCCCACAAAGAGGGGAAGTCTCTCGTTTGCATTTGGGTTTGCCCGGGTCGCCAATTTCGGAACGACTGCATCGTTCTCCGGATTCAATCCTAACAACTCGATCGTCGAGTCGCTGACGCCCGATGTCAATCTCAACGGTATGTCAGCTGATGACCGGGAACGACTTCTCGATGCGAACATCCCCTTTCAGACCTATCTTGCAGACATTGACAGCGCGAGGGGCAGGTTGATACCCCATGTTTTGGGTAACGTCCAGCAGGATGGATCGGTGCGGGAGACAGGCGGCATCAATAGCTGGTCTTTTGGAGGAGCACTTGAACTCTCCAAAGGATTATCTCTTGGTGTGGGGATCGACATCCTTTCCGGCTCTTATGGCTATGATCGACTCTACATTGAGACAGACTCGAGGAATTTCTATAACGGTGCTGTGCCGGATGACTTTGCGAAATTCAGATATGAAAGCACAATCAACAGCGAACTCAGCGGTTACAACGTTCTGGTCGGACTGATGTATCGAAAGCAGGGGAAATTCAAGCTGGGCCTTACGGTTCGGACACCGACGTACTACAAGATCGAAGAAGACTTCGCTGATATCGGGACCGCCTGGTTCGACAATGGCGATCATTTTGACTTACGAAATCCCGGATCCACAAGCTATGAAATCCAAACGCCCTATATTTTCAGCGCAGGCGGGTCAATTCAGGCAACAGACTGGCTGCTTCTGGCGGGTGATGCCGAAATCACGGATTGGACGCAAATGGAGTTCAATACGGACAATGCCGATCTCCTCGAGGAAAACAGGTTCATTCGCAGTGCTTTCAAATCGACGACAGCGCTGCGCGGGGGCGCCGAAGTAACGCTCTTCGACCTTGGCCTGCGGCTTCGAGGCGGTATCGTTTACAACCCCTCGCCATACAAGAATGATCGTCCGGAGCTCGATCAGAAGTACTACACCGCCGGCATCGGTGCCGCGATCGATGAAAACGTGAGCTTGAATGCCTCTCTGGCTTTCGGGACGTGGAGAACATTCCGCGACAATTACTATCTCTACGGATTCGATGCGCCTTCGAGGACGAGCGAATCAGTCAATACGAGTCTCGTCAATGTGACGTTGACGTACAGGTTCTGAGGAGCAGATTCCCAGACAGCAACCCCGGCGGCATAAAGGCCCCGGGGTTCTTTCTTTTTGTGGAGGAAATCGACAATGGTGAATGCCGGGAAAAAGAAACTCCTTTCTCTGACGATCATCAGCATGATCGCAGGTTCGTTGGCTTGCAGTCAGCCTCTTCAGGAGAAACTCCCCCATCGAGTAATCACAGCAAATGATATCCAGAAGGCTGGGGATCAGAAGTTTCAATACGTGCTGCACTATCTTCTGCCGGATGTCTTTCCCAGGACAGATCAGGCCTGGGAGCGCACAGGCAAAAGAATGTCTATCTATGTCGACAACGAGAGATTTGAGCCGGAGTACATCAATCGCATCCGGCCCGGCGACGTGAAGCGCATCCTGATCTGGGAGACGCGCTGGGAGCCGTCACCCATGTCGCTTCCCGCCCTCAACGGCACGAAATACGTTGTAAGCATCGAAACGATTCGTCTGAAGCAGTCGAGCTGAGGCTGCTCCGGGCACACAATCCTGGCCGCAAGAGATACATCAGATACGATGACAGCATCTCTGAATACGCCGCAAACAAGATCGCAGAACTGATGCGTTCCTGAGAAATGCCTCTTCTGTTGAAATCCCCCCCAACTTTCTTTACATTGCCCCGGTTCACGCTATTGCTCGGATAGCTCACCTTACCCAACTTTCATTCTTCTCATGCCCTCTCGGCTGAAAGTACTTTTTGGTGTGCTTGGCACCCTCGCGTTGCTGTGTCTGGCCCTCCTCTTCTTCGTTTACTATCTCATTACAAAGTCGTTTCCAGACGCCTCGGGGAGTGTGACCGTCGCCGGAATTTCTGCCGATGTCCGCGTTTTCCGTGATGATTACGGCGTTCCTCATGTGTTTGGAGATTCCGACCGCGACGTGTACTTCACAATAGGGTACCTGCACGCTCAGGACCGTCTCTGGCAGATGGAATTAATGCGACGCGCCGGTCAGGGAAGACTAGCTGAAATCCTCGGTGAACCCGCGCTGAAAATCGACAGGATGTTCAGAACGCTTGGACTTTGGCGGCATGCTCAAAAGACGCTGCCTGTTGTCGATGGGAAGACACGTTTCTCGCTGGAAGCCTATGCTGACGGGGTGAACGAGTTTCTCCTGACGCACAAAGGGGAATTTCCGATTGAATTTGATCTCTTGAATTTTGAACCCGAGCCCTGGACCATTGAGCACTCCTTGCTGATAAGTCGGCTGATGGCGTGGGAACTCAATTACTCCCGCTGGGTGGATGTCGTTCTCACGAGGTTGGTGGAACGGCTCGGGGCAGCAAAAGCGTCTGAAATTTTCCCCACGTGGCCCGAAGGCGCACCGTTGATTGTCCCTGACGAGCTGAGGGGCAAAAGACCGGGACTGGCCGCGAACCAGCTTCTTGATGCCGATCAGCAGTTCAGACGCATCCTCGGGACCACCGGCCTGGCGTCCGGAAGCAACGCATGGGCCATCTCAGGATCGAAGTCGGGCACAGGAAAGCCGATCCTGGCGAACGACCCGCATCTTATATTCTCTGCACCCGGCCGATGGTACGAGGTTCATGTGCAAGGGCCCGGACTGGATGTCGCCGGCGCGACGATCGCCGGTGTTCCTTTCGTCATCATCGGAAGGAATAGATCCATTGCCTGGGGAGTCACCAATGCCATGCTGGACGATGAAGACTTCTACGCCGAAGAAGTGGATTCTGTGCAGCACCCGACGCGCTATCGGTTCAACAATGCCTGGCGTTCCCTGGAGACGCGGGTTGACACGATCCTGGTCAAAGATGGGCCCCCGGTTCTCCTTACGGTCTATCAAACGCACCGGGGACCAGTCATCAACAGGATGGAACCATCAGCGCAATTCTCGAGGCAGCTGCTCTCGATGCGTTGGGTTGGCCACGAGATCTCGAATGAAGCGCACGCCTTCTTTTTGATCAATCGTGCGGGGAGCTGGAAGGAATTCCTTGACGGGGTTCGTCAGTTTGCGGTCCCCGCGCAGAATTTTGTCTATGCGGACACCGCCGGTAACATCGGCTATCATCTTGGCGGGCGGATCCCCATCCGCAGGACGAAAACACCTACATTGATTTTCCCCGGTCAGACAGAAGAGTACGACTGGAAGGGTTTTGTTCCTTTCGAGGAAATGCCCCAGTCATTCAATCCTCCCGAGGGATTTGTCGCGACGGCGAATAACCGGATCGTCTCCGACTCATATCCCTACTATTTATCCAACCTGTGGGAACCCGAATGGCGCATAAGTCGAATCACCGAAGTGTTGAGAAGTCAGTCGCGGTTCTCGGTGGAGGAGATGGAGCGACTCCAACAGGACGTCGTTTCGCCGCAGGCGCGTGAGTTGGTACCAATCATCATGCGGGCTTATCAGGGACGGCAGAACGAACCACCGGACGTCCAGGCAACGCTCTCGTATTTCAGGAATTGGAACTTCGAAATGAAGGCGAACGATGTCGCAACAACATTGTTCCAGGCTTTCCTCGTTCGGATGGTGAAGAATACTTTCGAAGATGAAATGGGACCCCAGCTTCTTGGGCTTTACGACACGGTTGCGACTCTCCCGCTGGAAGCTGTTACCAAGCTCATGAAAAAAGGAAGTTCGCCATGGTTTGACAATGTGCAGACGCCGCAGATCGAAACCATGGATGATGAAATCCGGCAAAGCCTCAGCGAAGCACTGCAGGATCTGAAAGCACGATATGGAGGAGAGATCAAAGAGTGGCGCTGGGGAACTGTTCACCAGGTCGAATTCCCCCATGTCTTCAGCTCCAATGGCTTGCTCCGGCCGATTTTCACTGTGGGGCCGTTTCCGGCTGGCGGTTCTCATTCAACGGTGAACAAGGGAGATTTCCCGCTTTCCCAGCCGTTCGTCAATCACGTGGGTCCCTCGATTCGCCAGATCTTTGATCTTTCCAGTTACCACAACGATAGAGTGATCTTGCCGCCCGGCCAATCGGGGCAAGTTTTCCAGAAGCACTATCATGATCAGATCATGCTTTGGACACACGGCGGGTTTCGGAAGAGGCTTTTTGAAAGGTCAGACATTGAGCAAGCCGGGTACGACCTCCTTCTGCTCCAAGCGAAACAATGACATTTTCTCGGGAGATCATAAAACATCTCAGGAATGCGGAGTCCATCTGCGTGCTCACCGGTGCCGGGATCTCGGCGGAGAGCGGTGTGCCGACCTTTCGTGGAGAAGAAGGGCTCTGGAAGAAATTCAGGCCCGAAGAACTTGCCAATTTCCAGGCGTTCATCCGGAATCCCGACCTTGTCTGGGAATGGTACGCTTATCGACGAAAACTGATTCATGAGGTCAAGCCGAACTTGGGCCATCATGCGCTTGTCGAACTTGAACGGCGAGTGCCGGATTTCACGCTTGTCACTCAAAACGTTGATAACCTCCATTCGCGGGCCGGCAGCAAGAATGTTGTCGAATTGCATGGCAATATCGAGCGAAGTTACTGCATTGAATGCCGGAAAAGCGCTTCCGAAGTGCAGAT
Organism: Bacteroidota bacterium; assembly: GCA_003519375.1. Taxonomy (GTDB): domain Bacteria; phylum Bacteroidota; class Ignavibacteria; order UBA10030; family UBA10030; genus UBA9647. The sequence goes on along the minus strand of DOWV01000108.1, from coordinate 779 downwards.
CGAATCGACGCATGAAGCTCCTCGCTGCGACTCGTGCGGCGGCCTCATTCGGCCCGATGTTGTCTGGTTCGGTGAAATGCTGCCCGTCGGCATGTTTGCCAGAGCTGAAGCTGCCGCCCGGCGATGCCAGGTGTTTCTCTCGATAGGCACTTCATCGGTGGTTTATCCGGCTGCATCGCTGCCTTTTTCAGCACTCGAGCAAGGTGCCTATGTGGTTGAGGTCAACCGCGAAGAAACAGACCTTACCTCCCGCGCTCACGAGACACTCCTTGGAAACTCGGGAGAGATACTCCCGCAGCTGCTCTCCAGCCTTTGACAAAAGAGAGGAACCGTATGATGCCGTTGAACGGTTTCAGCAAGACGAAGATCATCTGTACGATCGGTCCGGCTTCTCAGAGCGTCGAGATGTTACAGAAGCTCATTGAAGCGGGGATGGATGTCGCGAGACTCAATTTCTCGCACGGAACGCGTGAGGATCATCAACGGGTCATTGATCATCTGAGAGAAGCGAGCCGGAGATCGGGTGAGCACGTCACGATCCTTCAGGATCTGAGCGGACCGAAGATCCGGACGGGAAAGCTCAAGGAGAAGAAAGTCGAGATCAAGACCGGGGCGCAGTTTACCTTCACGATCCGGGATATTCCCGGCGATGCAGAGAGGGTGTCAACAACATACCAGTATCTGACGCGCGATGTCAAGGCGGGCGACACGATCCTGGTGGATGACGGGAAGATGAAATTCAGCGTTCTCTCCACCACGGAATCGGATGTTCTCTGTAC
>DOWV01000173.1:2734-3568 GCA_003519375.1 Bacteroidota bacterium | reverse complement strand
CCCTCTCCCTTGTCTGCAATCGGCCCTTGGATCCAGTCAACAGACCGATCAGGGGTGTACTGCCTGCTCCTTGCTCCACACTCCTCACTCTCGTGTGCTCTCTTCGCCTTGAATCTTAATCCAAATGTTGGTTCATTAAGCGGTTATTACTTCCACTTGAGTCCGGCAGAGCAGTCGAAGACCCGAATCTTGCTGCAAAGTCTCTAAGATACTAAGCAAGATTTTTTTCTATCAGATCACGTAGTGCTTTTGCGTCTTTGTGGCATATCTTCTCGACCGAATAACCAGGGAGGTTTCCGTGAACCGCACGTTGCTTGTTATCCTGATCCTATTCCTTTCTCTCGCAGCGCTGTCGGCTGGTGAGCTGCAGGTGCAGGCAGTCCAGCCTGATTCGCTTTTTCTTCGTTTTGTTTCTCCGTCCCGCGATTCTATTCGGAGCAATTCACCACGGGGCAATTTTGCCGCATGCACCAATCCGGCCGCGAAGGTGTTCATCAATGGGAGAGAAGTGAAGGTCTATGGCAGCGGCGCATTTGTGGCTTCGGTCAACCTGACGGTGGGAAATAATCCGGTTCGGGTTGTTGCCCTGGCAGCAAAGGGCGATTCCGTTGTAAAGAGTTTTGTCTTCGTGCGACCTGAACCGCCGAAGCCGTTGACGCATGAACCGGCGGTGATCGATGCACAGTCGATAGAGCCGCGGCAGGATTTGTGGCTAGGGAAAGACGACATCCTCGAGGGAAAATTCCGTGGTAGTCCCGGCTATAAAGCCTCGTTCGACATCGAAGATGTTGAATCGGGAATTCCGATGGTCGAGCTGCCGGCAACGGACAGCAC
>DOWV01000173.1:1952-2618 GCA_003519375.1 Bacteroidota bacterium | reverse complement strand
AAAGTGAAAGAGAATGATGAATCGAAAAACGCGCCGATCAGGGTCAGATTGAAAAAGAGCTTCTGGAGCAGTGAGAAGGCTTATTCCAATGCGAAAGTCTCCATCATCCCGCAGGAGCTTCCCCGGGTGGCTGTCACGACAGGCAGGCGGCCCTTCCTGAATGCGGGATTGGGTGAGGACCGCCTTGGAGGAGCAAAACTCGGCTATATTTCAACCGGTGTTCGGGTCCAAATTAAGGGCAAGGCGGGACGCCAATACAAAGTGTGGTTGGGTGACGCGCTGGTTGGCTGGTTACCTGAAGATTTTGCGCAACTCCTGCCCGTGGAAACACCATTACCGCGATCGCTGGTGGGATCAATTTCTACTTCGGGCAATACAGACGAAGATGTCGTTGGTGTTTCACTCGGTCAGCGCCTACCATACCTTGCAGATCAGATCGTGGACCCTCCCGCCATTGTCGTCGACATTTTCGGCGGAACATCCAACACCAACTGGATTACGCATCATCGATCAGCGAGCGGTGTCAAGAGTGTCAGCTGGGACCAGATCGGCGCCGATCACTATCGATTGACGATCGCGCTGAACAATACGCAGCACTGGGGATATGATGTCGGCTACGAGCAGGGTTCAAGCCTTCGCATCCGGATTCGCAAGCCTCCCAGGATT
>DOWV01000173.1:0-1667 GCA_003519375.1 Bacteroidota bacterium | reverse complement strand
GTCATGACCCGATCGGACGATTCCAACGTGGGTATGCCCGAAAGGAATGAGACCATCATCAGCGGGGGAGCCCAGATCCTCGTCAGTATTCACTGCAATTCAGGCGGAGCCGGGTCGAGCGCTGAGACGGTCAAAGGGGTGAGCACGTACTATCGCCATCTTGGTTATCAACCGCTGGCGGACATCATGTACAGCAAGATGCTCGAGCTCGGTTTGAATCAATTCGGGATGGTTGGAAGTTTCAACTTCTCGCTCAATGCGCCGACGCAGCTGCCAAATGTTCTGGTGGAAACCGCCTTCATGTCAAACCCGGAAGACGAAATGAAACTATTGGATGACGAGTTCCGGAAGGCAGTTGCGGCGAAGGTCGTGTCCGGATTGGAAGAGTTCGTGAAGCTCTACGCTGCCAAAGGAGATCAGATACCTCAGCAGAGTCCGGGCAACGCGGTCAGATACTGAAGATCCGGTTGAAAAGAACGCCGCTCCGTAACTCTTATGTTGTAACAAGAGCGGGATGCTGTAAAGCGGCACAGGGCACAAAGTCACGAAGGTTTCTGAAAGTGATGATGATTCAACGACTTTCTTTGTGTCTTCGTGGCGAAATCTATGTTTTGGAGCGATCTCTGGAAGATCGGATTGAATCGCTGCCGGAATTTGCGTATTTTGGGGTCAGTGGTTTTTTTCAACACAGGTGCTTACCACTTAAACCGTCCTTTTGCATCTAAGTCGCAGATTCGCAATCGTAAATTGACAATTGGAACTCCTCCCATGGCTCATCATGCACTCTGGAGCGGACGATTCAAAGAACCCCTGTCTGATATCGCCCTCAAGTTTTCTTCTTCGATCGACCTCGACAAGCAGCTCTACCGGGAAGATATTGCGGGCAGTATTGCGCACGTCGAAATGCTCAGCGCCACGCATATCCTGAATGCTTCGGAAGCCCGGAGAATCAGGACGGCGCTGAACCAGATTCAGAAGGAAATCGAAACGGGCAAGTTCAAATTGACCGCTGAACACGAAGACGTGCACCTTGCCATCGAGCAACGGCTGATACAAAAAGTCGGCCCGATGGGTGGAAAAATGCACACCGGCAGAAGCCGCAACGACCAGATTGCGCTCGATGAGCGTCTCTATCTCAGGACGGCCGTCAAGGAGATCAGCAAACTACTGGTCAATTTGCAGCGCGTTCTGGTATACAAAGCGGAAAAGTACTTTGGTGTCCTTATGCCGGGCTATACACACCTGCAACGGGCGCAACCGGTCATGCTGTCGCATCACATCCTGGCGTACACCTGGATGCTGGAGCGTGATTACGAGCGCCTGCAGGACGGCATGAAGCGGTTGAACAAGCTTCCCCTCGGCGCCGCGGCGCTTGCCGGAACGTCATTTCCGATCGATCGTGCCAAGGTCGCGAAGAAGCTGCATTTCGACGGTATCGTCGAGAACAGCCTCGATGCGGTGAGCGATCGCGACTATCTTATCGAACTTGCCTCTACATGCAGTATTCTGATGATGCACCTGAGCCGCATGGCGGAGGAGCTCGTCCTCTGGAGCACCAAGGAATTCGGGTTTGTGCACATCAGCGATGCCTATACCACAGGCAGCAGTATCATGCCGCAGAAAAAGAATCCTGATATGGCGGAATTGGTCCGCGCCAAAACGGGCCG
>DOWV01000087.1 GCA_003519375.1 Bacteroidota bacterium | reverse complement strand
CACGAACCACTTCATTCTTTCCGCCCGCCAGTACTCGAATTCCTGATCGTCGGAAAGAATGAAGTGGTTCGTGGCACTTGGCATGACGAAGGAGAAGCTCCAATGGCATCAGCATCCCAAGGACAAGCTGGCTCACTACGCCAAAGACGCGTACGACATCGAGTATGAATTCCCCTTCGGATGGGGTGAGATCGAAGGAATACACAATCGCACCGATTTTGACCTCTCGCGGCATGAGCAGTATTCCGGCAAGAGCATGAAGTATTTCGATGAGGCCACGAAGGAGAAGTTCACGCCCTTTGTGATCGAAACGTCGGCAGGTGCGAGCCGGTCGTTCATGGCATTCCTCGTCGACGCGTACCATGAGGAAGAAGCGCCCACAGCTGAAGGAGGTGTGGAAACCCGGGTTGTCCTGAAACTGCACCCGAAGCTTGCGCCGACGAAAGTTGCTGTCTTCCCGCTCGTCAATCGGGATGGGATGCCCGAACTGTCGATGAAGATCGAAGCGGATCTGCGGCAGCATTTCCGGGTATTCTACGATGACAGCGGTGCTGTCGGGCGTCGATACCGGCGTCAGGATGAGGCCGGAACGCCGTTCTGTGTCACTGTTGATTCCGAGTCGCTCAGCGATCAGACGGTCACCATTCGGGATCGTGACTCGATGAAGCAGGAGAGGATTGCTGCGGCGAGCATCAAATCGTATATCGCGGAGAGGTTACTGTAGAGTGGATTCTGAAGAGTGCCCTGGTCGACTTATGAATCTGTTCACGCGGTGGGGAGTGCTGGTCCTTCTTTTGTTCGGGTCGTTCTCAACTCCGAATGCGTCCGCCCAGTGGATCAATGATCCTGCAGTGGACGGGCATCTGCAGAAGGGTATTGACAAGATCTACAATCTGGAATTCGAGAAGGCCGACCTGGAATTCGCAGAGGTTGTGCGCCTTCAACCTGAGCATCCCGCCGGGTATTTTTTCCAGGCAATGACGGAGTGGTGGAGAATCCTCAGCAATTTCGACGATGAATCGCGCGATAAGCGACTCATCGCGATGCTCGATAAAGTTGTTGATCTCTGTGAGAAGCGGCTCGACAAGAACGAAGACGATGTTGCCGCCCTCTTTTTCAAGGGTGGGGCTGTAGGATTCAAAGGCCGGCTCCGCTCGAACAGAGGGGCGTGGCTGCTCGCAGCGAACGACGGTCTGGTGGCGCTCCCGGCGATCCGCAAGGCGTACAAACTCGATCCGCAGAACTATGACGTGCTCCTTGGAATGGGGATCTACAACTACTATGCGGACGTCGTGCCGAACCAGTATCCGGTCGTCAAGCCGCTTATGATTTTCCTCCCGTCCGGCGAAAAGAAGAAGGGGCTGGAGCAACTCGAGCTTGCGGCTCAGAAAGCACGGTACGCGAAGATCGAGGCAATGTATTTCCTTCTTCAAACGTATTTCACGTACGAGAAGCAGTACGTCCGGGCCCTCGAACTGGCCCGGGAGCTCCACAACAAGTTTCCTCAGAATCCCTTGTTTCACCGGATGTACGGCCGCTGTTACGTCAGCACCGGGTATTGGGGAGAAGCATTCAAGATATTCTCCGAAGTCGAGAAAAGGTTCCGGAATCATCAGCCGGGATACGACAACTACGACGGGCGTGAGGCATACTACTATATCGGCCGACACTACTTTCTCGCAGGAAAGCTCGACGAGTCACTTCAAAATCTTTACAAGTGCGATGAGTTGTCGCGCACGCTCGACAAACAGTCTACATCAGGTTTTATGTCAATGGCAAATCTTACCATCGGGATGATCTACGATCTTCAAAAGCGGCGGGGCTCTGCGCTGGCACAATACCAGAAGGTGTTGGGGATGAAGGAATACGAAAACACGTACAAGGAAGCGAGGCGCTTTATGGATAAGCCGTATTCGAGGGGACAATGATCGTTCGGACCTTACTCTTCGGGCTCGCAGCCGCAAGCGCAGAACTTCTTGGCGGCAGCCTCATCTATATGAGGCGAACGTGGCCGCGCCGGGTGCAGGAAACCCTCCTGGCGCTTGGCGCCGGATTCATTCTCGCACTCGTGTTCCTCAAGCTCATCCCGGTGAGTATCGAAACTGTGGGCGCATCGGCGATGGTCTATTGTCTCCTCGGTTTCGCTACTATTCATTTCTTTGAGCACACCATCGTTGGACATCTGCATTTCGGTGAAGAAACGCACAATGACGTGATGGTTTCAAAGACCGCCAGCATCTCCGCCTTCTCCGGGCTTTTCGTCCACGCTTTCTTCGATGGCTTCACAATCTCGGTCGGGATGCAGTTTGATTTCCTGCTCGGAGTCCTGATCTTTGTTGCTGTGCTGCTGCACAAGTTTCCTGAGGGGCTCACCATTGGATCGATCGTCATGGCAGCGGGATATCCGAGAAAGATGGTCCTGCTTTCAGCAGCTGGACTTGCCGGGGCGACGATGGTGGGTGTCTGCTCTCTCTTTTTCTTTCAAACCATTGGACCGCAATTCCTTGGGGCGGGTTTCGCGTTTTCTGCGGGCGTTGCTGTGTACGTCGGCGCCAGCGATCTTATTCCGGAGATCAACAAATCCAAAGACAGAATTCCTCCGCTCGTGGTTTTTGCGGGGATGATTCTGTTCTACGTGAGTGATCTTCTGTTGGAGGAGGCTGTCAAGTAGGATGCGATGGGGGTCAGAGGCCCATGCCAAGGGAAATCCTGTGCAGGCTCCCGATCTTGCCGTATGAGTTGAAGGAATAGTCGAGGATGTATTCTCCGACCAGGATACCGCCTCCGAGCGAAATCCCCGCAAGACCTGCGCCCGTCCCAAGCTTCAAATCCTTCCGCTGCTGATTATTGTAACCCGCCCTGAGTCGAACCGACTCGCTCATCAGGAACTCCGCTCCAAACGAAAACGCGCTGAAGTGGTCGAGGAATTTGTCTCGTCGTTCTGTGAGTCGGTGGAGGTTGAGGTTCAGCAGGACAGGCAGATGCTCGGGGCGTTTGGTGATCCCGATTTTGACATCGAGGGGAAGCGATTCTTTGATGCCGTTGTATGATTTGAGCTGGGAACCCGCTGTCAGTATGCTTGCGCCGATGGTGATATTCTCAGCGGGAATCTGGTAGAGAACACCGGCGTCGATTGCGAGTGCCGCCGAGGTGAACTCGGAGATTGATGAATAGAGGAACTTGACATTGAGCCCGACGCTGGTCACCTCATCGAGGGAGCGTCCTGCACCGACGACAAACGCCAGATCACGGGCGCTGAAATTCCCCAGGATATTCATCGACTCGTCGGTTTGCGTGAATGAACCGTAATCGAGGTAGACGATTCCGCCGCCCACGGTTCCTATTCCTTCCACCTGCCGGGCGTAGGAGAGGTAGCCTCCATTGACATCAAGAAGGTGTTTCAGGAAGCCGGCGGATCCACGTGACTGCTTGAGCGTGGTGAGGGCTCCCGGGTTGTAGAAGAGGATGTTCGGGTCGTCCGTCATGGAGACAAAACTCCCGTTCATCCCGGCTGCCCGGGCGCTGATATCATTGCGGAGAAAGCTGTACGTTCCCCGGTCCTGGGCGACGAGACTCGTTGCACAAATGCAGAGGAGAAATATTGTTGTTCTTGCGAGTTTCATCGACACAAATCTAGCCAAATTACTCAAGAGGTGCAAGAATACAGGGTGCCGGCGAGAGAGTTCGCCGAACGGTACGAGTCATCCCGCCAAATTGCCGTTGCAACTTTAGCCTAAATTCCCTACATTGTAACGCAATACAGAAAGCACAATTGGAGAGTTCGATGAAGCCTGGTATTCACCCTGACTATAAGAAAGCGGTTGTCACGTGTGTCTGCGGAAACACTTTCGAGACGCGCTCAACTACCGGCAACCTTCACGTGGAAATTTGCTCTGCCTGCCATCCGTTCTTTACGGGCAAGCAGAAGCTGGTCGACTCCGCAGGACGCGTGGAGCGATTCAACAAGAAGTATGGTAAGAAGCCTGCTGCAGCCGCGACGGCGTAAACCAGCAACGTTGTGATGACGAGTGTGCGGAATGTATTGGAGAAATGCATTCCGCATTTTCTTTTTGTTTTGACCTTAGAGAACCAGAACTGGCGGAAAACCGGATGCAAGACCCGATGCACATGAGCTTTGACGACGACAAGGCGAACCTCTACCGGGGCCCGCGCGGAACCGCCGTCAAGATTCTGAACCGCGTCGAGCGATCGGACGCATACCTGGATCGTCTGCTCGATGGAGAAATGCGTACTGCCGAGATGAACGAACTCGATAAAGGGTTGATGAACGAGATCGTTACAGGTGTCGTCCGCTGGCAGATGAAGCTCGATTGGGTTCTCACAGGATTCTTCCATGGCAACTTTACGAAGGCCGAGACCAACATCAAGAATGCTCTTCGTGTTGCCCTCTATCAGATCCTTTTTCTTGACAAGGTTCCGCATTCGGCGGCAGTGAATGAGGCGGTGGAATTTATCAAGCGGCTGAGGGGCCAGAAAGTGGGCGACCTGGTCAATGCGGTGCTTCGCAACATCCTCCGTAATCTGGAGAACATCCGGTATCCTGATTTCAAGGAGGACCAGATTCAGCATCTCGCGGTCATCGAATCTCACCCTTCGTGGATTGTGAAGCGCTGGGTAAATCGCTTCGGCTACGACGAAGCAAAGCGGCTGCTTGCTGCGAACAATGAGCGCCCCGACCTTACACTTCGTGTTAACCGACTCAAGATCGATTTCAATTACTTCCTTACGCAACTCGAACAGCACCAAATCCAGTTCTCCCGCTCCGAATACCTTGACTTTTTCGTCCGGGTCAAACATATGGCCGGGATTGGAGGCTCGGAGATGTTCCGGCAGGGATTCTTTGTCGTTCAGGATGAGAGTGCCGGTCTCGCAGTTCAGATGCTCGACCCGAAGCCTGGAGACCGCGTTATCGATATGTGCGCGGCGCCCGGGGGGAAAGCAACGTTTATCGGCGAATTGATGAAGAACGTTGGAGAAATCGTTGCCGTCGATCGTTACGAGACGCGATTGAATCTCGTGAAAGGCGCGTGCCAGCGGCTGGGCATCGCGAATGCGCACTTTGTCGCTGCCGATGCGGCGACCATACAAACGACGCCGGCCGAAAAGGTTCTGGTGGATGCACCGTGTTCCGGGCTGGGTGTGCTTGCGAAGAAACCTGACGCCAAATGGAAACGCGAACCCGAAGATCTCGTCAGACTTGTTCAGACTCAAAGAGCCATTCTTGAGAATGCCGCCAAGCATGTCAAAGCCGACGGAGTTCTCGTCTATAGCACCTGCACGACGGAACCGGAGGAGAACATCAGCCTCATTCACAGTTTCCTGGCGGATCACCCAGAATTTTCGATTGAAAACGCAGGCAAGTTTGTCGACCCGCGTCTCGTCACTTCCGACGGAGCTGTGGAGACATTTCCCCATCGCCATCTGATGGATGGTTCCTTCGCTGTCAGACTGAAGAAGTCCTCGTAGATCACGAGCTTCAAAGTGCTTTCCTTCCAGGGTTTTTCTCTCTATATTCACGCTGCGTTTTGGCCGCTCGAAAATGCCTTTTGTGCCGCAGTCTCGGGCTCTGCCATCCTTCCACCTGATATTTCACCGAGGACGAACGCTATGAGGCGACCCCTTTCAATTCTTTGTGGACTGGCTTCATTCCTGACTTTCATCATACTCGTGGTGGGCGTTCCTTCCACGGACCTCCGCGGCGACGGCATGTCGGATCCTTTTGCATCAACGTTTTCCATCGTCGGAATAGATCTCTCGAATGGTGATGTCGGTGTCGCAGTTCAATCCAAGTTTCCGAACCTTCGCCCGATTGTCCCCTGGGCTGAGGCGAACGTCGGCGCCATAGCCACACAGTCATTTATCAATGTTGCATACGGACCGAAGGGGCTTGCTCTGCTTCGGAACGGTGCGACGGCTGAGGAAGCGCTGAAGATTCTTATCGCGAATGATTCAGGCAGAGAGGTACGCCAGGTCGGCTTGATCGACGCGAATGGGAATGCAGCGAGCTGGACGGGCAAAGAGTGCTTCGATTGGGCGGGGGGTAACGCCGGTGGTAATGTCGGGGGGAAGGGAGTGATGGTGACGGGGAAAGGCTTTGCGGCGCAGGGGAATACGCTGGTCGGCAAAGAGACGGTAGAGGCGTTGGCGCGAACATTTCAGGAAACAAAGGGCTCGCTTTCCGACAAGCTCGTCGCAGCGCTGGTGGCGGGCGGGAAAGCGGGAGGGGACCGTCGGGGCGAGCAATCAGCCGCGCTGCTGGTCAAGCGGAAGGGCGCGGGCTATGACGGCACGACGGATGATCTCATTGATATTAGTATCTACGACCACGCCAGGCCTTTGCAGGAGCTCGAGCGCCTCTACAAACTGCACAAATTGTTCTATTTTCGCACTGATCCAAAAAATCTTGTTGCGATCGATCCAACGATCTGCAGGGAGCTCCAGGGAATTCTGAAGAACAAGGAGTACAAAGGATTTGTCTTCTATGACGGTCCTGTAAATGGCATGTTTGAAGCGAAGACCAAGAAAGCCCTCCAGGACTTCATGGGTTGGGAGAATTATGATATACGCATCCGTGATGACGGGCAAATCGACCGTGAAGTCTTGGATGATATTCGGAAGAATTATGCTGATTGGAGGCGGGCACATCAGTAACAAGCTGCGCGCCTCGTAGAACCATCCGGGGACATACCAACGGAGAGATTTCATAAATGAAAGCGATAGTAAAACCAAAACCTGTTGAAGGGCAACTGTGGCCCGTCGGACTCCAGCTTGTCGACAAACCTGAACCTGCCATTGAGCAATCAAACGATGTTATTATTAAAGTAGCCGCCGGCGCAATCTGCGGGACAGACGTGGGGATTTATAACTCCAAGGAATCACTCCGCGCTCAGATGATGAGGGCCAGGTCCAATCCTGTGACCATCGGCCACGAGTTCAGCGGTAGAATTGTCGATGCAGGAAAAGAGGCGCGGAAACATTTGGCGCGGCTTGTGGTGAACAAGGCAAAGACGGATCCGTTGCTGAAAAAGATCCTGCAGAAAAAGTCTGCTTCGACGCTTGCTTCGGAGAAGAAGTTTATGACGCTTCTCGAGAAGGAGTTCTTCAGCACGGCTGAGATGCACATAACCTGTGGGACCTGCTATCAGTGCAGGCAGGGTGAGTATCACGTCTGCCGGAATACGATCATCAACGGAGTCCATGATGACGGTGCGTGGGCGTCGTACGTAAAGGTCCCGGCGCAAAACGTCCGGCTGTTTTTCCGGCGTGAGATACCCTATGAGATCATTAGTTTCATGGATGCGCTCGGGAATGCAACGCACACGGTGATGGCGGCGCCAATCAAAGGTCAGTCCGTTGCCGTGTTGGGGTGCGGTGTGCAGGGACTGATGGCGGTTGCAGTCGCAAAATGGGCAGGTGCGCGTCGAATCTATGTGACGGATGCTTCGCACGAGGATTTCTCTCACGCCAAGCTGGTCTCTCAGCGATTCGCGCTTGCAAAACAGTATGGCGCTGATCACTGTTTCGACATGACGATTGAAGAGGAGAGGATGGGATTCAGGGAAACAATTCTGAGTCAAACAGATAGCACCGGAGTTGATGTCGCTCTGGAAATGTCCGGTAACTACCGGGCGTATGAGGATGCGGCGCGTGTGTTGCGTATGGGCGGTACGTTTTCCCTGCTGGGAATCCCCTCCGGCACGATGCAGGTCGATTTTGCCAAAAATATCATATTCAGCGGCATCACCGTCCATGGGATCATCGGGCGCAGGGTATTCCAGACATGGGATCAGATGGAGCAGCTTCTGAAAGCCGGTCTGGCCAAACAGCTGATGAAAACCGGATTCGTCTCCCATCAACTTCCCCTTGACAGGTTTGATGAAGGATTCGCGGCCATCCGATCGGGCGACGCATACAAGGTCCTTCTCAAGCCGTGAGGGGGCAGATTTGATTTTCAAGGAGGTTAAGAGTCATGGCTGTGCACACAAAGGTAGAACAGCATTTTGTGAATGAACTCGCTGAGCTGAGGAAAGCGGACCTCATCAAGGAAGAGCGCTACATCCGGTCTCCTCAAGGGGCCGACATTGCCGTCGAGTATCCTCCCAGGTCGGCGGTCAAGCAGGTCATCAATTTCTGTGCGAATAACTACCTGGGTCTCTCGAGTCATCCCGAGCTCATCAAAGCAGCGAAGCTCGCTCTCGAGGAGCGCGGGTTCGGCCTCTCGTCGGTTCGCTTCATCTGCGGCACACAAGACCGGCACAAGGATCTTGAGCAGAAGATCTCCGAGTTCCTCGGGATGGAGGATGCGATTCTCTATTCCTCCTGCTTCGATGCCAACGGCGGCGTGTTCGAGGCCCTTCTGAACGAGGAAGATGCGCTGATTTCGGATGAGCTCAACCACGCATCGATCATCGATGGAATTCGACTCTGCAAGGCAGAGCGGCACCGCTACAAACACGCAGACATGGCCGATCTTGAACAGCAACTGAAAGATACTCAGGCAAAGCGGTTCAGGATGATCGTGACGGACGGCGTCTTCTCGATGGACGGCGATGTTGCCAGGCTCGTGGAGATCACGGCGCTTGCCGACCGGTATAACGCGATCCTCTTCGTCGATGATTCTCATGCGACGGGATTTGTCGGTAAGACGGGGCGAGGAACGCACGAGCATCACAATGTCATGGGAAAAGTCGATATCATCACGACGACGTTCGGGAAAGCTCTTGGCGGTTCGGCAGGGGGCTGTGTGGTCGGAAGGAAGTTTTTCATTGATATCCTTCGGCAGCGATCTCGTCCGTACCTGTTCTCGAACACGTTGAGCCCGGTTGTCGTGGGGGCGACGATCAAAGCGCTGGATCTTATCCAGAGCTCGACAGAATTGCGGGACAAGCTTGACAGGAATGCGCGCTATTTCCGCCGGAGGATCAGCGAGGCGGGTTTCCAGATCAAGGATGGTTTCCACCCGATCGTGCCGATCATGCTCGGGGAAGCTGGGATTGTCCAGGCGATGGCGCGTGAGCTCTATGGTGAAGGAATCTATGTTGTGGGATTCTTCTTCCCTGTTGTCCCGAAGGGCGCTGCGAGAATCAGGGTCCAGCTTTCAGCGGCACATGAGATGCATCACATCGACAGGGCGGTGGAGGCATTTTCGAAGGTCGGACGCAAGCTCGGAGTTGTGAAATAGCTGATACTGCCGCGAACAAAATCGCGCTTTGGAGTGTCCAATCGGTGAGCATGCTGTGAAGAACCGTCTCGTTTTTGTCGATCTTCTCCGGGGATGGGCAACGATCGTCATGATCGAGGTCCACGTCTTCAATGCATTCATCTTCGATGCGGTGAAGGGGGAAGGGTGGTTTCAGGCGCTCAACTTCGTCAATGGCCTGGTTGCTCCGACGTTCCTGTTTGTTGCAGGATTTGTGTTTGTCGTTGCCAGTGACCGAAAACTGGAAGAGTTCCGAACCTACGGAAAAGCATTCTGGAAACAGCTGTCCAGGATCGGACTCGTCTGGGTGATAGGTTACGGGCTCCACCTTCCGTTCTTCTCACTCTACCGCACACTCTACGATTCGACCCAGGATCAATTGCTCCAGTTCTATCAGTCGGATATCCTGCACTGTATCGCAATCGGGATGTTGATTATCTTCATAGGCCGCATTGTCATCCGGAGTGATATGTGGTACCAGCGATTTCTCATCCTCCTGGGCAGCATGTTTGTTCTGCTCGCGCCGGTACTCTGGGATGTTGACTACTCCGGCCTCTTGCCCGGATATCTGGCTTCCTATCTCAACGGGCAGCAAGGGTCTATGTTCCCGCTGTTCCC